>LR590468.1:2573256-2911135 GCA_901472505.1 Proteus vulgaris | reverse complement strand
TACCCTTGCATTAATTGAAGGTCTAACCAATTCACAATCTCAATCTTTCGCTATTTCTAGCACAGAGCAAAAGCAATTCACTAAAATGCAAAGAATGGCCGAAAAAGAACAAGCTTGGCTTATTCGCTACAGTTTTGACAGATTAGATGCACTTAATGGCTATGCTTCTGGTATGCCATCTCCAGCTTTTTATCAACAAGTTTGGCAAAGTTTAATGCAACAACATCATGATAAATTAGAAAATAATGGTCTTGCTAAACAGCCAACCCAAATTTATCGCAATAAAATGGGGATCGCATTTTTAAGCTCAGTGGCTCAATCTATTAGAGAAAAACAATTTGATAATCCACCTAGCTATTTAGCCGTAAAACTGGCTGCCGAGCAAAGTTTACGCCTTGCTTTACTTAGAGATCACGCTGGTATGGGTCGCTATGATTTGCTTGATGGTTTACAAAGTGCCTTTATTAAGGGCAGTTTAGATGATAGCCAAAGCGAGTTATGGACAGAAATTAAAACCTGTTTTTCAGGCTATCTATTAGGCAAAATTCCATTAGGTACGGCAACACCACCGTTGGTAAATGAAACCTATGAACGTGCCAAAAGTTTTCGTTTTAAACTTGATGATACATTAGTAAAAACCACGAAATGTGATGTTTACCGCAACCCTCAACATCGCTTAAGAAGTCGTTTTTTACATTTATTGGCTTTCTTAGAAATTCACTTTGCACATCGAATCAATGGCCCTGACTTTCTTTCTGGCCATCAATTGGATTTGTTGTTTGAAGAGTGGCAATACGCTTGGACACCCAATGTCGAAGGTGAATTGATTTCATTATCAGAGAAAGGCTCTCAACTTGAAGCCATCGCCTTAACTAAGTTGTTATCTATGGAAAAACAGCTTGAAGAACAAGGCCAAAGTCGTTCAAGCCAAAGTGCTGTCACTTTATTAACACAAGCAGCATTAATTGGGCTCCACCAGCGTATTCCATCATTATTTAAGTTGTTAGATAACTATATCCAACAAGATTTTCGCCTTGGGTCATTAACCCAATGTGGCCACAAATTAATTCATTTATGGCGAGGTCGCCAATACCTTGATATTACCGATGAGCTGACGCTTGAAAATCGCCTGCATCAAGTTATCCCTCAAGCATTCTTTTGTTTAGAACAACTCGCTCAAAGTGATGAGCAACAACAAGAAAGTAATTTACAAGCCCTACTCTCTTTACGTGAATTAATTGAATTTATGCCATCTCTCAATAATCAACATGATTATAAAAGCGACCTTTATCAGCAACTCAATCGCCTTGATGGACAACTAGATACTGTTCCTTTATTAAAAGGTGCTGTTGATGCATTACGTTATTTAGGCTCATATATTGACGAAACCACACTGACAAGCGCATTGAATGCCACTTTTAGTACGGGAAGTTCTCCTGAACAAGCCATTGGTTATTTTGTGGGAATTATGCGAACAGCACCAGAGCTTGTGATCCGCTTACCTTTATTGGTTGATCACTTAAATACCTTGTTACAGCAATGGGATGAAGAGCGTTTTATTCAGATCTTGCCTGATCTGCGTTTTGCATTTAGCCAACTTAATCCCAAGCAAAACGCAGAGCTTGCACAATATATCGCCAGCGATATTGGTTTAGATACGCAAGCATTATCATTATGGCAGTCAGAATTTAGTGCTAAACAAATGATTGAAGCGACTAAGCTTAATCAAAAACTACAACAACGTATAATGGAACAAGGCATCATTTCTTGGTTTGATACTAAGAAAGCAGAGAACGGAGACAATGCCCATGAGTCAGCATAATGACGATATGCCTGAAGATAAAATACGACAAGCAAAACGCTGGCGCCTGATTTTGGGCCAATATGCTGATGACGCTCTTGGGCAAGCCACATTTAATGCCGAAGATCTTAAAGTTGAACGTACGCTCGATTTTCTTTATCGCCGAGAATACCAGCGGCGAGGCTTGCGCCAAGAGCGAGGACGCCATGGTTCACTCGATGCATCACAACTTACCGCGGTAAACTGGCTCAATCAAGCACGTAAGCTATTCCCTAATAGCACCTTTGAACGTATGCAATCACAAGCTATTGAACGTTATCAAATCAGTAGTTTTCTTAAAGATCCCAATACGTTAAAAGCAATGGAGCCCACGAAAGCGTTAGCCAAAACATTATTAAGCTTACGTGGGCGCATGAGTGAAGAAACGCGAGATGCCGTTAAAACCATTATTCGCAAAGTAGTTGAAGATATTTTACGTCAAATTCGCAATAACTTTCGCCAATCATTAACAGGTCGCCGTAATCGTTTTAGACGCTCTTTAGTGCCTAATAGTCGCAACTTTGATTGGCGTGCGACCATTGCTGCAAACTTAAAACATTACGATACTCAAAACCGCCGTTTAGTGATTGAAACACCTTACTTTAACTCACGGATGCAACAGCATTTTCCATGGGATGTTATTCTCTGCGTTGACCAAAGCGCGTCAATGTCTAGCTCCATTATGTATGCAGCTGTTTGTGCCAGTATTTTAGCCTCATTACCTGCCGTTAATGTCTCTTTAGTCGTTTTTGATACTCAAGTTGTCGATTTATCGCATTTGGCAGACGATCCCGTTGAAGTTTTAATGACGGTACAATTGGGAGGCGGTACTGATATCGCAGGTGCAATTCAATACTGTGAAAGTTTAGTCAAAAATCCCAAACGCACCGTTATTTCTCTTATCAGTGACTTTGAAGAAGGTGGCTCATTAAACCGCTTATTAGATTGCACACAACGCCTTAATAGCCAACAAGTTAAATTATTAGGTCTCGCGGCACTTGATGATGAAGCTCAACCTGTTTATGACTCTGCGATTGCACAAAAACTCGCAGACAGAGGTATGCAAGTTGCCGCCTTAACACCAGAACATTTCGCGCAATGGCTAGCTGAGGTAATGCAATGAGTTGGCAAACAGTTTACTTTCATTACGATGAAGATGCGCTCACAGTTTTTGCAAATGCAGGATTATTAAGACGCGCCAAAAAAGACCTTGATAACGAAAAAGTATCTCTCACTGATAGCAATACAGGGCAGTTCAGTAGTGATGGGCAAAATGTTGTTTTACACGAAGCGGGTATTCAACAAGCCAGTTGCGATTGTTCTGCATCAGGTTGCTGTAAACATATTTTAGCTGCTATTTTATGGCTCCAAGCTAATAATAATACTGATAATTCAAATAATGATAATAGTAGTGAAATATCATCAGAAGCCATTACTGAGCCTGTTGCAATCGTTCCTCTGTTACCCACATTATTTGCTCTTGATCCAGAAGCATTAATCAAAAAAGCGGGTAAACCTGCCTGTCGAACAGCGATTAAATTAATCGGACAGTGGGAAAACTCAACATTCAGCCTAGAAGACACAGGGACTCAATTAAAAATCCAACTTCCTGATGTTGATGAGCCTGTTATTTTCTTACAAGGTGGCGGATATGATGGCATGTTATCGCCTTTTTCTGACTCACAGAAAAAAGCCTTTCATCTCGCTATCGTGGCTAAATTATTTGAGCAACACACGAAACCTTGGACGTGGCCTGAAGATTTAATTACGGTGCAATCTTCTAAACATCCCCTGAATGATGAAGAAATAGCTCTAATTAATACCATTGAACAATTTATTGATGATTTATTACGCCAAGGGCTATCACATATCAGCTTAAGCAGTGCCACACAGTTACACTTATTAAATATGTCCGCTCGAGCGGAAGGTTTACCTCGTTTAGCGTCTTATTTACGAACATTAAGCACTCAAGTCAAACTGTTGGCAGAAAGACATTTCACCATGGATGAAAGCCATGTCTTGCGTTTATTAGCCCATGTTTCTGCCTATCTATTCCAATTATCTCATGCGACACCAGAGCAGTTAAAAACGTTACGAGGGCAACTTCGCCGTCAATATGATAATAAAAAAACTAGCCTTTCTCTTATTCCGGTTGGGGCAAATTGGTGGACAGCACAAAGTGACGCATTAGGTGCAACCTTTACCTTTTGGGATAGCGAAGAAAAACAGCTATTACAAGCGACACAAGCACGTCCTAATCAGCTTGATACCTTATTTAATCGTTATGGTGTTTGGAACAGTTTGTCATTATGGAAACAAACTGCGGATAAATTAATGCGTCGTCCTTTTTTATTACAAGAACCCCGTATTTCTGATGAAGGAAAACTAGCCACTATTGGCGAGAGCTTTGCTCAAAATCACGCGGATTTTCTTGATATTACGGACTACAACAATTTGCAAACTGAGCTAGGCATCAATAACTGGCAAGATTTACCCGATTATTTTGCCCATCAAACAGAAGGATTTCTTTCCCCTCTGGTTCTGCATATCAAACACTACAAACCGTTAATTTGGTATGAAGTAGAGCAATGTGTGATTTGGGAAGTATCAGATAATCATAAAAATTCAGCTTTCTTGCGCCTTTATTGGGAAGGAACAACACAAAATAATCTAGAAGAATTGCGCTTTCTTACCAAAAAAGAGTTAGAAATTGTCGCAGTCACTGTGCAACCCGTTCGACGTGATCTCAATATAGACTTGTTGCCAACGACTATTTGGATCAGAACAGAGAGAGGCATCGAACTGTTTTATCTCGATTTTGACCAATTTTCCACGTAAGAAAAAACAATCAGGCTTTATTAGCCGTATCCAAGAATATATGGCTAAACGTAAGCAACAAACAGTAATGCATCACAGTGAACCGACGTTAACACAAAAATTCTGTCGTCCTATTTTGTCCGTATTAGAAGCTCAAGCCTGTACTGGACGGGAATTACTCTCTGAAATGCAAAAAGAGCAATTAGAAATAAGCAAACACACCGCAGATGATTTAGGAATGACATTAATTGCTGAGCAATTAGCTTATTATTTGGCATTAACTTCCCGTGATCCACGGGCATTATTACAGTTAATTTGGCTATGCGATAATCTGCAACAATTGCAAAGTCCGTTACCTATTCAACTTAACGAGTAATTGGTATTAGCGAAAAAGCTACCTCTCTAATTAAAGAGAGGTAGCTTTTAAGATAAGAATAAGTGGGCTTATGCTGGATTATCAATATCAATAAACGTTACATCCAAGTTATGTGTTTGAGCTAGCCATTCACCTAATGCTTTAATACCATAACGCTCCGTTGCATGGTGTCCTGCAGCAAAAAAATGAACGCCCATTTCTCTTGCAATATGAATAGTCTGTTCTGAGACCTCCCCCGTCACAAAAGCATCCACTCCAGCATCTGCTGCATCTTGAATAAAGCCTTGTCCCCCTCCAGTACACCAAGCAATACTGCGGATCGCTTCAGGTGCATTATCACCACAATGCAATACATTACGTTGCAATGCTTTTTCTAAACGTGCTTTTAATTCAAGAGGCGCTAAAGGCAAATCAAACACACCTTTCGGCACTAAAGGTAATATTTCACCTTCAACTTTAACGCCCATTTTTAATGCCAATTGAGCATTGTTACCTAAAATTGGGTGCGCATCTAACGGTAAGTGATAACCAAAAAGATTAATGTCATGACAAAGTAATGTCTTCAAACGATTGCGTTTCATTGAGCGAATGACAACAGGCTCATTTTTCCAAAAATAACCATGATGAACTAAAATTGCATCCGCATTTAATGCGACTGCTTCATCAAGTAATGCTTGGCTGGCAGTCACACCCGTAACTATTTTTTGAATATGTGGACGCCCTTCTACTTGAAGGCCATTAGGTGCGTAGTCCTGGAAATTCTCAATACTGAGCTTTTCATTGATGATTAATTCTAGAGCGGTATTTTTCATCTCATTCTTTTCCCTGTTATCACGAATGCCACTATTTATATAACAATCGAATAAATAGCAATAGGTTAAAGGTATCCGTTTAAATAAATCATTATTCTTTATTGTAACGTAAAACTTGAAGGTTATTTGAAAGTGAGGAAAAACAAGCAGATTGCATTGGAAAAATGCTTTAAAGAAGTGATAAAAATAACGCCTACTTACTAGGCGTTACCTTGATGTTCTGTTATTTGTGGCTATTTAACGCCACTTCTGATTTTGCCAACCAAACAGGTTTATCACTTGTTTTAGACCATACACGGTGTATATAGCTATAAAATTGTGCACGTTTAGGATGGAAAATCATAACAGGAAATGCCACAACACCTAGCGCAATAGCACCAGTACGACGGGCCAATACATGTGTTTTTGTATATTCGTTATAAGCTGGCATAGTGTTCTCCTGCATAGCAATTAATTGATGTTGAAATTTTACCTCATTTGATGAAATTTTACTACTGATCAGACCACTCAATTCGTGCGAAAAATCACCTTTATTTTTCTTGATATGTAATTAAATTTCATTATGGAAACAAAGTTGAAACATAAATTACACAACTATTAACAAAATGAGATCGGTATTTTTACTTGATAAAAGTTGTAGTAAATAATTTTGAGAATAAATTATCAAAAAAGAAAAAAATCAAATAAAGAAAGAGAGGTTGGATATTCAAGAATGCGGACTGTAGTATTAATAACATAGAGCTACTGCTAAATTATCTACGACTGAATAATATATTTAGCAGTGATTAATGAAATATTTATGCAGGGAAATCAAGATAATACCATAAAAAAACACCCCAATATTGAAAACCAATTTTTGGGGTGTCATCAGTAAATAGATAATTTTATAACTTAAAGTACCCTGAACTTATTTCTTCACTGCTTTACCTTTACCACGCAGGGTTTCGGTTAATCCTTTCAGGAAGTATCTTACAAGTTGATCGCCACAATTACGGTAGTTTTTATGTCCTGGTTTACGAAATACAGCACTTAACTCTGGCTTAGAAACACGGAAATCCGCAAGCTCATAAATCTTTAGAATATCCACATCTTTTAGCTCAAAAGCGACACGTAATTTTTTTAAGATAATATTATTAGTTATACGCTTTTCAACTTCAGGTGCTGGGAAGTTTTCATCTTTTCCACGACGATAAAAAATTAAGCCATTTAAAAAATGTCCCATCGCATTATCGTCACACTCGACAAATTCAGGTTCATCGTCTTTTTTCAGCCAACTATTGACTAATTCTTTCGTGACGGTGTAATCAGCTAGTTTCATGATTTCAACAACATGTGCATCACTTAGATCCAACATGTAACGTACACTGCGTAAAACAAAATTATTTTGCATTGATTATCCACTCTATTTTTAATTCTAAATCAACCTCAATGATGGATATCAATGCTGTGATCTAAAAATATGTAATGATTAAAAAAATACACTCTACCTTTTGGTAGAGTGTATTCTATATAAATAGCTTATTACACTAACTTATTTGTTAGCAAAGACATTATTTACTATTTCAATGGCTTCTTTTTCAATTAACTCACGATGCTCAGGGCCACGGAAGCTTTCGCAGTAAATTTTATACGCTTCCTCTGTGCCTGATGGACGAGCTGCAAACCAGCCGTAATCTGTCATCACTTTTAAACCACCAATAGAAGCACCATTACCTGAAGCATGTGTTAAACGAGCAGTAATTGGGTCGCCCGCTAACGTGCTTGCAGTTACCATTTCTGGCGATAAACGTGACAACAGTGCTTTTTGTTCATGGGTTGCTGATGCTTGAATACGGTTATAGCTTGGGGAGCCAAAACGCTGTGCTAGTTCATTGTAATGCTCTTGTGGATCTTTGCCTGTCACTGCTTTCATTTCAGCAGCTAACAAACATAAGATGATACCGTCTTTATCAGTTGACCATGGTTTACCGTTAAAACGCAAGAAAGAAGCACCTGCGCTTTCTTCACCACCAAAGCCAAATTCACCGCTAAATAAACCTTGTACAAACCATTTAAAACCAACAGGAACTTCAACCAGCTCGCGTCCTAAGTCAGCCACAACTCGGTCAATCATCGCACTTGAAACCAGAGTTTTACCTACTTTTACATCATTAACCCATTGTGGGCGATGACGGAAAAGATAGTTAATTGCAGCTGCTAAATAGTGGTTAGGATTCATTAAACCAGACGGTGTCACAATACCATGGCGGTCATAATCAGGATCATTAGCAAAGGCTAAATCAAATTTATCACGCAGTTGTAATAAACCTTCCATTGCCCATGGTGATGAACAGTCCATACGAATAACACCATCATGATCGAGTGTCATAAAACGGAATGTTTGATCGACTTGATCGTTGACCAATTCAAGATCAAGATCGTAATACTCACCAATGCGCTTCCAATATTCGATACCGGAACCACCTAATGGATCAACACCTAATTTTAGGCCTGCTTTCTTAATTACTTCCATATCAACAACGTCACCTAACGCTTTGACATAAGGCATAATTAAGTCTTGAGCTTCAATATAACCACTTGCCAGCGCTTCATCATAAGAAAGACGTTTGATCCCTATTAAGTTATTTTCGAGCAGTTCATTCGCACGTTTTTCAATAACAGAAGTTAAATCGGTGTCAGCCGGTCCGCCATTTGATGGATTATATTTAATACCACCATCTTCTGGTGGATTATGGGATGGAGTGATCACGATACCATCAGCAATATCTTGATGTGCGTCGTTGTATGTCAAAATAGAAAAAGAGACTGCCGGTGTTGGTGTATAGCCATTATTTTCTTGAATAATCACTTTCACTTTATTGGCAGCAAGTACTTCTAAAACAGAAATAAATGCAGGCTCTGATAGTCCATGGGTATCTTTACCCACATAACATGGCCCTGTTACTCCATTTTTTGCACGGACTTCAGCAATAGCCTGTGCAATTGCCAAAATATGGGCTTCATTGAAACTATGGCGATTTGCACTTCCGCGATGGCCAGATGTACCGAACTTCACACGATGAGCATTAATGCTAGCTTGTGGTTTAAGTGAATAATATTGCGACGTTAATTGTGCCACATTAATCAGATCACTTTGACGAGTATGCTGCCCTGCTCTTGGATGAATTGCCACAAATCTTCTCCTATTTGACATCACAATCACGCTTTAAACAAAAGCCTTTGCAATGCATCAATTAACAATAGTGGTTAGATAGTTCCACACACCTTATCAATCTCATTCGCAGGAAATTGCATATCCTGCATGATGCTTTGTACCATTGTTCTTTTACGCTCTGTATTCGAGTTAGTAATAACCCAAAATGGCGTACCTGGAATATGGCGCGGTTTTGTATGACGTCCGCTATCGAGTAATGTTTGTTCATCACCAGCAAAATAGATGCGTGTTCGTCCATGTACTGTTTCAGCTGATTGAGTAAAAGTAGCGCTATCTAAGCTATATAACGTAGAAAGGATCTGTAAAAAGCGATCAACTGATTTTGTTTTTTCAGCATAACTGTCAGATAACAATAGTTCTCGCATTTCACGGACCGGATTTTTTGCTGGTGTAATCGATTTAGGTTCAGCGTCCTGTTTAATAACAGGTGCTTGTACTGACTCAGTGACAACGACTGGCTGTACGGGCTGTTTGGCATCAAGCTTCAGTAGACGCCTTAAAATATCTGAAGCGCTTTCACCGATATGTCTAGTTTCGCTAGCAATATAGCGGTAAAGTTCGTCATCAATTTCTATCTTTTTCATTGCTACCCAGTACTGTTTTCAAAAAAAAGTAGTTAGGATTATAAGATATAATCTTTAAAAACAAAATAGGTAAAATTTCAATAACTTAAAGAAGATCTATACAAGATCCAGCCATTTCAATGGCTAAGCTTGGTATTTATCCTATTGTTTATCTCGGTATCATCTTCTATTCTTTGAACTTATTCAAACAAACCCTGTGTCAAATACCGCCTTCTCACATACACCAACCATTAAATGATATAAAATTCTAAGTATTTATTTTTGAGTAATGTCAATATTTCAACTTTTTATGTTACTTTGGAATAAAAAGCCATAAAAATACATTTATATAGTTTTTTATAAATTACTTGTGTTAATTATTTCCACTCTTAATTACTGATGTATATTATGACGATAAGTTGGCTTAGCACCTAGTGCATGTCATCATAGAAAAAATCGCACTTATTTTGGTCATTTACATGAAACTCAACACATTATTAAATTATCAATTACATCAACCAGAAACAGTTCCTGCATCTGATTTACCTATTGTTTTGATCCATGGTCTTTTTGGCGACTTAAATAACTTAGGCGCAATAGGACGTAATCTGCGTCAAGACAACACCGTGATACAGATTGATGTACGTAATCATGGGCATTCACCTCATAGTGAAAGTATGAATTATCAAGATATGGCACAAGATGTACTTACATTGCTTGATAGTTTACAGATCTCAAAAGCTATTATTATCGGCCACTCCATGGGTGGAAAAATTGCAATGGCAATGACCGCATTAGCACCTGAGCGAATTGCTCGCATTGTAGTCATTGATATGTCGCCAGTAGCTTACAATGTTCGTCGCCACGATAAGATTTTTGCAGCGCTAGAAGCCGTCACTGAAGCTAAAGTCACACGACGCCAAGATGCCGCAGAAATTATGCGCCCTTTTATTAAGGAAGAAGGGGTTATTCAATTTTTACTTAAATCCTTCAAAAACGGTGAATGGTTATTTAATTTACCTGCAATCAAAAAAGCCTATTCAGATATTATTGGTTGGCAAAACGTTCCTGCTTGGCATTATCCTGTGTTATTTATTCGTGGTGGCTTATCACCTTACATCTTAGATGAATATCGTCATGATATTGCACATCAATTTCCGCTTGCTAGCGCTTTTGTCGTAGCCAATACTGGGCACTGGGTACATTCAGAAAAACCTGACACGGTTATTAACGCTATTCGTCGTTTTTTATCCAAAGTTTAATTAATTACCTAAAATGACCTCATTAAGAAAGTAATAACTTACCTGAATGTATAATTATTGTACTTAATCACACCATGTGTCGATAAAAAGACCAAATGACAATAGGTTAAACTCAGGAAGCAGTGGCAGGACGCCACTATGTGGGGTATTATTGGGCGTTTCGCAATTTAGTCATTGGTATACGCCCTTTCACAGCAAAATTTATGGCAAAAGAACAAACTGATCGCACCACACTGGATTTGTTCGCAGATGAACGCAGACCTGGGCGACCTAAAACAAACCCGCTTTCTCGGGATGAACAGCTTAGAATTAATAAACGCAATCAATTAAGACGAGACAGAGTCAATGGTTTACGTCGAGTTGAGTTGAAATTAAATGAAGACGCTGTGAATGCACTTAATGAGTTGGCGACAGCAAGAAATGTCAGTCGTAGCGAACTTATTGAAGAAATATTACTAGAGCAATTAGCACAAAATTACGCCTTAAAAATGCATCAAAATGAGAATAGCTAGCAACTAAACCACACAAATTCGACAGAATTACCCTGCTATTTTCGTCAAAATACATTTTTTAGTTTTCTATCATGAAAACATGAAGCTTATTTTTCACTAGTAATTGTTCAAACACAGACAAATATAATCTAAATATTTCGAGGTATAGCTAGGCAAGCGTTAAATGAATCACTAGTAGTATACAAAGTATGTGATTAGTGAGAATAAATGTAGCCAATAATGCAACATCTTGATGTATAACGAATATAGAATAAAAGAGGTTATCTCACTTTATGGCAATCATAGGTATATTCTTCGGCAGTGATACCGGCAACACGGAAAATATTGCCAAAATGCTTCAAGAACGATTGGGCGCGGATAATGCCGAAGTTCATGATATTGCAAAATCTAGTCAGGAAGATATCGAAGCATTTGATATTCTGTTACTTGGTATTCCTACTTGGTATTATGGTGAAGCACAATGCGATTGGGATGACTTTTTCCCGACATTAGAAGATATTAATTTTGAGGGTAAGTTAGTTGCATTGTTCGGTTGTGGTGACCAAGAAGACTATGCTGAATACTTCTGTGATGCAATGGGTACAATCCGCGATATTATCGAGCCTCGTGGTGCAGTCATTGTGGGTCACTGGCCAACTGAAGGTTATCATTTTGAAGCCTCTAAGGGGCTTGCAGATGATAATCACTTTATCGGCCTTGCAATTGATGAAGATCGCCAACCAGAACTAACCGAAGAGCGTGTTGACGCTTGGGTTGCTCAAATTAAAGAAGAAATGAGCCTAGACGAAATTCTGGGATAAAATAAATACTCAATATTGAGAATGATAATTATTCAATGGTGTGCTAAGATAGTGTGATAGGTAGGGGTGTTTATTTTTAAATATCATGCCTATAATCAATAAGGTTATTTATTCACCCGAGCGTTAATGAATAAACCCTATTAGTGAGCACAAAAATTAAATTCACCATTAGCAACAGGATTAAATCCGCATGACCGACAATAATAAAGCGTTAAAAAATGCTGGGTTAAAAGTTACACTTCCTCGCTTAAAGATCTTGGAAGTGCTCCAGGATCCTGAGTGCCATCATGTCAGTGCTGAAGATCTCTATAAAAAACTCATCGATATCGGTGAAGAGATTGGTCTGGCAACCGTGTATCGCGTCTTAAACCAATTTGACGATGCTGGTATTGTTACCCGACATAATTTTGAAGGGGGTAAATCAGTATTTGAATTAACTCAACAACACCATCACGATCATTTAATTTGTCTTGATTGTGGTAAAGTTATCGAGTTTACAGATGATGCGATTGAAGTGCGCCAAAGAAACATCGCTGAACGTCATGGTATCAAACTTTCCAATCATAGCCTTTATTTATATGGCCACTGTGCTGAAGGCAATTGTAAAGAAGATAGCCACGCACATGATGAGAAATAATTCATTCTGGATAATCTCTCAGTAGAAAAAAGGAACTGTTCACAGTTCCTTTTTTATTGCCCTAAATTTGAAGATAAAATAACTCTATTTAGCCACACTGATACTCTGTTTAATATGTTTTAAATGAACCACAATAGTAAATGTAACAATGACCAATAATGACCAAGAGCCCCATTTGCCTGCATGTACAGCAGACCAAGCACCAATTTGGTTGGGATATTGCCAAACACCAAAAAATGTACCGAAATTCTCAGCAAGCCAAATAAAAAAACCAATCAGAACAAAAGCCAATAATAGTGGCATTTTTCGCTCTGTGTCATAAGGCGTAAAATAAACGACACTACGCGCATAAAGACCTAAAATAAAGGCGGTTAAATACCAACGATAGTCACCAATAAAGTGATGAGAAAAGAAATTAATATAGATAGCAAGTGCGACCAACGTTGCCATCCAATAAGGTGGATAATGTTCAATTCGTACTTTTAAAAAGCGCCATGCTTGAATTAAATAACTCCCCACAGCTGAATACATAAACCCTGTAAATAAAGGCACTTCCCACAACTTTGTGTAAGCAAAATCAGGGTATTTCCACGATCCTATCGCAGCCGAAGTTTTAAATAATTCCATAACAAAACCCACAATATGGAAAAAACAGATCGCTTTTAATTCATCCCATGTTTCAAGTTTTCCCCATACCATCCACAGTTGGAAAGCAATAGCAAGAATAAGTAAAACATCATAACGAGGTATACCCAATATTCCTTTACTGGGTGTCCGCAAATAAAATAAAAAAGAAAAAACCGGCAAATAAGCAAGAACGCGCTTCTTTTACACCAAAAAAAAAGAAACTCAACAATAAATCGTTTTATACCTTTAAAAGGCCTTAATGGAGGTTCTAATAAAAAATCATCCAATCGTTTTAACATGCTTCTTCCTGAAAACGTGCATTATTAAATAACATTAAATGCAGAATAATAAATAAGGAGTGATAAAATGAATGAGAAGAAATTTGCCATAGAATGAAAAAACGCACAAGGATGAAAAAGAAAGGATTTAAAAATAAAGGTATTTACCCTCCCACTACAATACCCACTCTGACTGCCTTTTAGGGTAAATACCTTACGCAAATTCTGCGAAATAACTGAAGCACAAGAGATAAAAATAACCTACTCACATTTATCTCAGACGACATGACATGACATGACGACTTTACTTCATTACGTTTTACGACATACTGCGATTTTTAAACCAACACATTACTGCTTTTTAATACAACTCTTTTACTTTTACAGATGACTACGACTGACAACTTCACTTTATTAACGAAGTTAATTTTTAAGAATAATATCTATGCTTTTTAATTCTCTCATCTCAACTCTTTCTATTACTTATTTTTACTTATCGTAATCGTATTTAACTTTTTATTTTTATAAAGGATAAAGTGCAATAATACACTTTACCCCTCACACTAATATTAGAAAATAGTAAATGGCATAATTACGTTAAATTTAACGTCTTTTTCGTCTTGGAAAATATTACCAAAACCACCTTCATAGCTTGGAATATCGGAATGATTATCATAACGGGTATAATGAAGCTTAAAGAGTGTTCCTTTAGCGCGACCTTCTTGAACCGTATACATAATATCCGCATTCCATGCACTTTCTCTGATGCGTTGTCCTTGGTCATAAATGGCTTTACCACTTGGCTTAGCATCCCATGCGTAAATATAAGAAGTTCCTACTGCCCAGCCTGATAGATCCCAGTTTTTCAGATCATACATCACGCCAGCATAAAGGGCTTTTTCACCATTCGCGTTAAAGTCAGAACGACCATCCCACCAAATATCAAGACGACCATTTGATGTCGCCCAACCTGGCGTCATACGTTGTAAAAAATAACCTTGATTACCTTCTGCTTTAACCCATGTACCTTCTACTTTGAAATCAAAGACATTGTAGGTATAACCGAAAGTCAGCGCTTGTAGCCATGCCAGCCCATCATAGACGTCATTAACCCCTCCTCCCGTCACTTTATCTTTAGCACCATAGAATTGATAAGATGTTCTTAATGCATTATCAGCAATTGGGAAATCATAAGAGACTTTACCAAAATACTGGTCGATATAGCCATCAGCCTGACCGAATGCCGCTTCTAACACTAAGCTATTTTTAAAATCATATTTAGCGCCAAAAGAGTGAAGATAGCTGATATTCGTTTCTAGATCAGCTTTACGGAAGTTATACATATTCCGATACCACGGTGCTTTATATTCATCAGTCCACATATAGGAGAAAGATAATTCACCACTTTTATCGAAATCAAAAACGGCACCTGCTTCCGCGCCGCGATAAGTTCCCGGTAAGAAACTCCAGTGCGGACGCAATAAGCTTTGACCTTTAGGTTGAATATAGCCACCTTGGGCCCAAAAGTTACCTAATTTGAATTTTGCAGCGGCTTTATACACGCTCATACCACTGCGATCGCCTGTCCATTTTTCATCCCAACGACTTTTAGCATCGCTAAAGCCGATTTCATTAGGTGCCGCTGGGCCACTATTATTCAGCTCAGCTGCGCCAAAAGCCGCTAAATCAAAACCAATAAAATCGCCTAGATAACCGGAAGAAAAATCTAAATTAGCGTTGAATGTAGAATGATGTAGGTTAGCTTTGTATTTGCCGTAATCAGGACTATTTGGTGTTAACTCTTTTCTGTCACGATCACGTTGCCAATAAAAAAGGCCACCCGTTAAAGTTGAGTCATCAATAAACCCTTCAGCATGAGACATTTTTGCAGGTAGTGCAGTTACAAGCAATGCGCCTATAACGGCAAGTGCCACCCTGCCTGGTTTAGCATGTTGCATAACCATAGCATTGTTTCCTCTTCGACTTTGACTAAAAAAGAAATAAGCACGATGCCTATTTCCAAATATAAAACCCCAATTGGGGAAAAAACCTAAATTAGGTTAGAAACAGCATATTTTTCGCGACGCGAATTATCAACCCCAAAAAAAGAATTTTTATCAAAATATGACCAAGGGCACATAACTAAATGATCGTTTCACTTTCTTACGTTTATAATACTCTATTTAAAAAAAATATAATGCATTGATTTAAAATAATTTTTTAAATCAATCTTTAATTGATATTAGATTTCGTTTTTATAGAAAAGAATAATAAGTAGTATTTATAAATAATCTTTTTTAACAATGTAAAATATGAGGTATGAATCACATTTTTCTTATTACAGCTTTATTTAGCGTGATGATCTGAAAAAACAAAAGAATAAAGCGATAGTGAATAAACTATTTCAAACGAAACAAATAGAAATTTATCACCTAAAAAAGAGAAAACGAGAGACTAATTAAATTAAGAATAGTAAATATTTAATATCAATAGATGAAAAATCAGTCAAGATAAGCGGTAAAACAGATAAAAAAATGCTCGATAAATAATTACCGAGCATTCTATTAATTTAAGCTTTAATTATACTCAATGTAACTTAAAAAAGTTCAAATTAACCTTGCTGAGAAATCTTCGCCCAAGTGTCACGTAAACCCACGGTACGGTTAAACACTAACTTATCTGCTGTTGATAGTTTATCAGCACAGAAATAGCCTTCACGCTCAAACTGATACGCTTTTTCGATAGCCGCATCTTTTAAGCTACGCTCAACAAAACCTTCACGAATAACTAAAGATTCAGGGTTAATTGTTGATAAGAAATCTTCTTCTGCAGCAGGATTAGGTACGCTAAACAGTCGATCATAAAGACGAATCTCAGCAGGAATGGCATGTGGAATGCTAACCCAATGAATAACACCTTTTACTTTACGTCCATCCGCAGGATCTTTATTTAAGGTCTCTGGGTCGTAAGTACAGTAAATGGTTGTGATTTCACCTTGTTCGTCTTTTTCAACACGTTCTGCTTTAATCACATAAGCATTACGTAAACGTACTTCTTTTCCTAAAACTAGACGTTTATATTGGCGATTTGCTTCTTCTTTAAAGTCAGCACGATCAATATAAATTTCACGACTAAAAGGTACTTTTCGAGTCCCCATTTCAGGTTTATTCGGATGATTCGGTGCAGTTAAAATCTCTTCACCTTCTGGCATATTCTCAATAACTAAACGAACGGGATCGATAACAGCCATTGCACGTGGTGCGTTTTCATTTAAATCATCACGAATACAAGATTCTAAAGCCGCCATTTCAACATTATTTTCTTGTTTCGTTACACCAATACGTAAACAGAATTCACGAATAGAATCAGCGGTATATCCACGACGACGTAAGCCTGAAATCGTTGGCATACGAGGGTCATCCCAACCATCAACAATGTTTTCTGTCACAAGTTGATTCAACTTACGCTTTGACATCACAGTGTATTCAAGGTTAAGACGTGAGAATTCATATTGACGAGGATGGCAAGGGATAGTGATGTTATCCAACACCCAATCATATAAACGACGGTTATCTTGGAATTCTAACGTACATAAAGAATGTGTGATATTTTCCAGTGCATCAGAAATACAGTGGGTAAAATCATACATTGGGTAAATGCACCATTTATTCCCAGTTTGATGGTGTTCAGCGAATTTAATACGATAAAGTACTGGATCACGCATAACGATAAAGGGTGATGCCATATCAATTTTCGCACGTAGACACGCTTTTCCTTCTTCAAAACCCCCTGCACGCATTTTTTCAAATAGTGCCAAGTTTTCTTCTACGCTACGTGAGCGATAAGGGCTATTTTTGCCGGGCTCTTTTAATGTACCGCGGTATTCACGAATTTCTTCAGCGCTCAACTCATCAACATAAGCTAAGCCTTTATTAATCAACTCAATCGCATATTGGTAAAGTTGATCAAAATAATCTGAGGAGTAATGAACGCTACCTTCCCATTGGAAACCTAACCACTGAACATCTTTTTGAATTGAGTTGATATACTCAATATCTTCTTTTACTGGATTGGTATCATCAAAACGTAAATTACATTTACCCTGGTAATCTTTAGCAATACCAAAATTCAGACAAATTGATTTCGCATGGCCGATATGAAGATAGCCATTAGGTTCAGGTGGGAAACGCGTATGCACGCTATCATGTTTCCCTGTTGCCAGATCTTCGTCGATTATTTGACGAATAAAGTTAGTTGGGCGGGCATCTGCCTCATTCATGGTCATTTTTTCCTCAAAGCAAAACGCATAATTAACCCACTATAATCCAATAAGCAGGTTTCATAAATACCTTAGCGAAATACACCCCTGAGATATTTATCAAAATAGAGATAAAAAAACGGGAAGTTTGAAAGACTCCCCGTTTTATCGTCTTATTTAACCATCTCTTTATAGAGGATTAAATATCTGTATAGAATTTATTTTAATACTTTGTAGATAATGGTTTTATTTCCAACCACATCACCAGTAACTTGTTCAGCAATTTTATCAAAATCATCAATATTGCTGACAATGACAGGGCTTATAATCGATTTAGCATTAGCGTTCAGATATTCTAGATCTAATTCTAAGATAGGTTGGCCGACTTTAACGTCTGCGCCTTCCTCAACTAAACGCTTAAAGCCTTTACCACCTAATGCAACAGTATCAATCCCCATATGAACGATGATTTCAACACCATTATCAGTTTCAATACAAAATGCATGGTTAGTCTCAAAAATCTTAACGACTGAGCCCGTTGCAGGTGCCATAACAATATTAGAGGTTGGTTTAATCGCAAGGCCATCCCCTACAACACCACTTGAGAAAGCTTCATCAGGCACATCGTTTAATGCCACAATTTCACCATCAAAAGGTGCAATCATTTCAAGTAATACTTTTGCATTAGCATTAGCTTGTTTTACAGGTGTTTTTTCAGTAGACACGGTTGAAGCAGATGCACCTTCATAAGCGGCAACGGGACCTTGCGTTAATACATCACGCATTGCGTTAGCCACAAGCTCTGCGCGCGTACCCACAATCACTTGAACACTTTGTTTGTTTAAGCGAATAACACCTGATGCACCTAAGCGTTTTGCATAGGCATCATTAACAAGCGTGGCATCTTTTACATTTAAGCGTAAACGTGTAATGCAAGCATCAATACCAGTTAAGTTATCAGAACCACCGATAGCCGCGATATATTGACGAGCTTCCTGCTGGACACCTTCTTTGCTATTTGCAGGCGCTGTTGTGATATCTTCATTATAACCATCTGCGGTTTCATCACCAGACACGTCATCTTCACGACCCGGTGTTTTTAAGTTGAATTTCGTGATAGTGAAACGGAAAATACCGTAGTAAATGAAGAAGAACACAATACCTTGGACAATCAGCATGTACCAGTGCACAGCAAGTGGGTTACGAGAGGATAAGAACATATCCACTAAGCCCGCACTAAAGCCAAATCCTGATATCCACTCCATACTTGCAGCAATATAAACAGAGATTGCCATTAAGAATGCGTGAATAACATAAAGCACTGGCGCAACAAACATAAATGAGAATTCGAGCGGTTCAGTGATACCGGTGAAGAATGCAGCAAATGCACCCGCCATCATAATACCAGCCACTTTTGCTTTATTTTCTTTACGTGCACAGTGATAAATTGCAAGCGCAGCACCTGGCAAACCAAACATCATTACAGGGAAGAAACCTGCTTGATAACGACCTGTTACCCCCACAGTCGCTAAGCCCGCATCGATAGATTTCTGACCCGCAAGGAAATTAGGAATATCATTGATACCCGCAACGTCAAACCAGAATACAGAGTTCAACGCGTGATGTAGACCAACAGGAATTAATAAGCGGTTAAAGAATGCGTAAATACCGGCACCCAATGCCCCCATATCTTTAATACTTTCACCAAAGCTGACTAATCCGCCATAAATAACAGGCCAGACATACATTAAGATAAAGGCGACGATGATCATGAGAAATGACGCTAAAATAGGAACTAAACGTCGACCACTAAAGAAAGAGAGCGCGAGAGGCAATTCAACTTGGCTAAAGCGGTTATAAAGTTCCGCTGAAAGCACACCCACTAAAATCCCCACGAATTGGTTCTCTATTTTACCAAATGCAGCAGGTACTTCTTCTAATGGAATACCTTTGATCATGGAAACCGCCGCCGGTGAACAGAGCGTTGTGACAACCAAGAAACTCACAAACCCCGTTAAAGCGGCAGCACCATCTTTGTCTTTTGACATACCATAAGCAACACCGATGGCGAACAAAACTGACATATTGTCGATAATAGCAGCACCAGATTTGATGAGTAAGGCAGCAAGCGCGTTATCACTACCCCAGCCTACTGGATCAATCCAGTAGCCAATCCCCATCAGAATTGCTGCTGCAGGTAATGTAGCAACTGGCACCATCAGTGCCCGTCCTATCTTCTGCAGATAACTTAAAATATTCACAAACTCCCCCTTGGATAGCCCCTATACGGGATCTTATTCATACTCATTCATATTTTATAAAAAATTGATGAGCTAATTATTTAATTCCATTTTTAGTCTAAAAAATTTATTTCGTATCGCAAATTAATTAGTCATAATTTGTGATTTAAGTCACCAATATAGTATATTTTTTAGCTGAAATGCTGGCTAAGTCAGAAAGCTTATTTTATGATTAAAAATATCTTTTGGCGGGACAAATTAGATCATCGACTAAAAATGAAAAGAAATTCGTGTTATAGATGAGCCACTGATAATCACACAATGAAATAACACCTTCATGAATTATCAGATTTGTCTTTTTTCTATGAGGTTACTATGAGGTTAATCCCCCTATCTACGGCAAAACAAGTTGGTAAATGGTCTGCAAATTATATCGTTGAGAAGATCAACGCATTTAACCCAACCGCAGATCGCCCTTTTGTACTTGGTTTACCGACTGGTGGCACGCCATTGGCAACATATAAAGAACTGATTGAATTACACCGTGCTGGAAAAGTCAGTTTTCAACACGTGGTGACATTCAATATGGATGAATATGTTGGTATTCCATCAGATCATTCACAAAGTTATCGTACTTTTATGTATGAAAACTTTTTTAATCATATTGATATTAAAGATGAAAATATCAATTTATTAAACGGCAACGCAGAAGATCCAGAAGCAGAATGTGCCCGTTATGAGGCTAAAATAAAGTCTTATGGCAAAATCAATCTGTTTATGGGTGGTGTTGGTAATGACGGTCACATCGCTTTTAATGAACCGGCATCATCACTATCTTCACGCACTCGCATGAAGACACTCACCGAAGACACGCGTTTAGCGAATTCACGTTTCTTCGATAATAATGTTAATCATGTTCCTAAATACGCACTGACTGTGGGTGTTGGCACATTATTAGATTCTGAAGAATTAATGATTTTGGCAACAGGTTTTAATAAAGCACAAGCTGTACATGCCGCCACTGAAGGCGCAGTTAACCATTTATGGACCATTTCGTGTGTTCAGCTTCATCCGAAAGCAATTATAGTGTGTGATGATCCTGCCACAATGGAATTACGTGTTAAAACATTGCGTTATTTCCAACAGATTGAAGCGCAAGAGTGTCAGAAATACCAAGACTAAGTTTAGTAAAATAAGTACCTACTGATTAAGTAGTGGAAAAGGCTAAGCTCTCTTACTTATCAGCCAGAATTTGCTGGCTGATATCGGCTTTTTAGATTGACTTCCCTTATCAGGAGACAAAGGTATGTTTGCCTTAACAAATGCTGTTATTTATACAGGTTACGACCGTTTAGAAAACCACGCCATTATCATTAACGGCTCCCGTATTGAGCAGGTTTGCCCACAGGATCAGCTGCCAAAAGATATCACTGTTCGTGATATGAAAGGTGCAATTGTCTCTCCCGGTTTTATCGATTTACAAGTTAATGGCTGTGGTGGCGTACAATTTAATGATACTCCAGAAAATGTTACCGTTGAAACGCTAGAAATCATGCAAAAAGCAAATGAGCGTTTAGGCTGTACCAGTTATTTACCGACACTAATTACCTGTTCTGATGAATTGATGAAAATAGGCATTGAAGCAACTCGTGCCTATATGAAAAAACATGCAAACAAAGTGCTGGGATTACATTTAGAAGGTCCTTATATCAACGTGATTAAAAAAGGGACACATGATCCACAATTTATTCGTCAACCTAGTGCTCAGATGATTAACTATCTGTGCGATAATGCTGATGTCATCGCAAAAATCACTCTTGCACCTGAAATGGTTGATGAAAAGTATGTTCGTCAATTAATCAAAGCAGGTATCATTGTTTCTGCAGGCCATTCAAATTCAACTTATGAAGAAGCGCGTAAAGGATTCCGTAATGGTATTTCATTATCAACTCATCTTTACAACGCGATGCCCTATATCACAGGCAGAGGCCCTGGCCTTGTAGGCGCCATTTATGATACACCCGAGGTTTATGCTGGTATCATTGCAGATGGTTTACATGTTTCATGGGCAAATATTCGTAATAGTAAACGTTTAAAAGGCGAAAAATTACTTTTAGTCACAGATGCAACTGCCCCAGCGGGACTAGACCCTAATAAAAATGAGATGGATAGCTTCGTTTTTGCAGGAAAAACCATATATTATCGTAATGGCCTTTGTGTTGATGCCGATGGCACATTAAGTGGGTCATCACTGACTATGATTGATGCTATTAAAAATAGTGTTATTCATGTGGGTATTCCATTAGATGAAACATTACGAATGGCTACACTTTATCCTGCTCGTGCGATTGGAATAGAAAAAGAACTCGGTACAATTGAATCAGGTAAAATTGCTAACCTTGCTTCTTTTGACAAGGACTTCAACCTTTGCACAACGTTTGTCAATGGTATAGAAATAACTGATAACTAATGGATGTATATGCTGATGAGTCACAACAACACTGAAACGCAAATTGGCAATATCGATCTTGTTAAACAACTTAACAGTGCGATTGTGTATCGACTTATTGATCAACACGGACCAATTTCCCGTATCCAAATAGCCGAACAAAGCCAATTAGCACCAGCCAGTGTGACTAAAATTACTCGTCAGTTGCTTGAGCGTGGACTAATTAAAGAAGTTGACCAGCAAGCTTCAACAGGTGGGCGCCGTGCAATTTCCATTATTGTTGAACATCGCAATTTTAATACCGTCAGTGTGCGACTAGGACGCAATGATGCGACTGTCGCACTCTATGATCTGAGTGGTAAGGTCATTATTGAGCAACACTATCCCATAGAGCAAAGCACGCAAAATGAAGTTGAAGCGCTACTTATTAACGCAATTAATGACTTTATTAAACAAAATCAACGTCGTATTCGTGAACTTATTTCAATTTCAGTGATTTTGCCCGGCCTTGTTGATCCTAATAAAGGCATTGTCCGCTATATGCCTCATATGAAAGTGGATAACTGGGCTTTAGTCAATAGTCTAGAAAAGCGCTTTAACCTCCCGTGTTATGCTGGCCATGATATTCGAAGCCTTGCATTAGCTGAAAACTATTTCGGCGCCACAAGAGATTGTGAAGATTCACTGTTAGTGCGAATTCATCGTGGGGCAGGTGCTGGTGTTATTATTAACAATAAAATTCTCCTCAATCAGCGCGGTAACCTGGGAGAAATTGGCCATATTCAAATAGATCCTCTGGGCGAACGTTGTCATTGTGGTAATTTTGGCTGTTTAGAAACAATTGCATCAAACACGGCAATTGAAGCCAAAGTACGTTATCAATTAGAGCAAGGCTACCCAAGCCAATATTTATCACCGACACAGTGTCAAATCCAAGATATCTGTCATGCTGCGGTTAAAAATGATCCGTTAGCGGTCGAAACCATTAAACAAGTTGGTCTACATTTAGGTAAAGCGATTGCAATTGCGATTAACTTATTTAACCCACAAAAGGTTGTTTTAGCAGGTGAGTTAACCGAAGCCGCTGAAATTTTGCTTCCTTCTATTCAAAGTTGTATTAATACGCAAGTATTAAAAGAATTTAGAGAAGCACTTCCTGTTGTCACATCAGAGCTTGATCATCGTTCTGCAATAGGGGCTTTTGCATTAACTAAACGTGCAATGCTCAATGGAGAATTGCTTCAACAGCTATTAGAAAAGTAAGTTATTGATGATAAATTATACTTTTTGAGTTAAACAAATACTTTTTCTTATTTTAATGAAAAAATAAGTCTAAAATTCAAACAGTAAACGATTAAAAAAAGAAATGTTACGTGATTTTTTTACTGCATTTCTTTTTTTTATCTCTTTTTATCGCTACGTCTTAATCGTATTTACACCTATCTTCTCCGCTTACTGCTTTGTTTTTTCTTTTTATTCACACTTTACACCCTCTTATTTTCGAGGATATTTTTGATCAAGAAGGTTGTTTTTTGGATCTTTTTTCGACAAAATGATTAACCATCGAGCAAACGGACACGTTTCTCGAAAATTAATGCAAAAAGCAGTTGACGGATTTGTCTGTAATACGCATAATGCGCCCCGCAACGCCGACGAAGGTTATGCAAAAAAAAGATGGCTATGTAGCTCAGCTGGTTAGAGCACAACACTCATAATGTTGGGGTCACAGGTTCGAATCCCGTCATAGCCACCATCTTTTTTGCGGGAGTGGCGAAATTGGTAGACGCACCAGATTTAGGTTCTGGCGCCGCAAGGTGTGCGAGTTCAAGTCTCGCCTCCCGCACCATTTTAACCTCGTCAAGAATTTATCAGTTGGGATATCGCCAAGCGGTAAGGCACCAGGTTTTGATCCTGGCATTCCCAGGTTCGAATCCTGGTATCCCAGCCATACTTCTGATAAATAAGTGTGTTGACAATTGAATTAGCGGATGGGGTATCGCCAAGCGGTAAGGCACCAGGTTTTGATCCTGGCATTCCCAGGTTCGAATCCTGGTACCCCAGCCATCTTTCGCTAGATTCAATATGGCTATGTAGCTCAGCTGGTTAGAGCACAACACTCATAATGTTGGGGTCACAGGTTCGAATCCCGTCATAGCCACCATTTTTTGGGATATCGCCAAGCGGTAAGGCACCAGGTTTTGATCCTGGCATTCCCAGGTTCGAATCCTGGTATCCCAGCCATATTTCGAAAGAGAGACTCGCTGAGCGAGTCTTTTTTTCTGAACGTTGTATGCGGGAGTGGCGAAATTGGTAGACGCACCAGATTTAGGTTCTGGCGCCGCAAGGTGTGCGAGTTCAAGTCTCGCCTCCCGCACCATTGATTACTAACGTGTTTATCACGAAATCAACAAAAAAGACTCGCAATAGCGGGTCTTTTTTGTTTTTGTCACTGACTTTTTCCTATCAGTTTTCTAAGCACTATTCTCCCCTTCTTTCCTTATGCCTCTGTTCTCAAAGGCCATCACGCTACATATCTTCATTTTTTATTTATTTTTCATCATTTCTCATTTTATTGATCGTTCTGTACATATATTCATGTAAATACTATACTCCCCTATAGTATACTTAAGGATTATATATGCCACACTCACCAGCAGAAAAAAAAGCCGCATTAACTCGTGTAAGAAAAATCAAGGGGCAACTTCTTGCATTAGAAACTGCACTTGAAAATGAAAATGAATGCGGCCAGGTGTTACAACAAATTGCCGCCATTCGAGGCGCTATCAATGGCCTAATGGCAGGTGTACTCGAAAGTCATTTACGTGAAGGTCTTATGGATGCTGTCGCGTCTCCTGAAGATCAAAAAAATTCTGTTGATGACGCTATTTCACTTATCCGCACTTACCTGCGTTAATAACAAAAAAGGATACACCATGAAATCTCGTGCTGCGGTCGCATTTGGGCCAGGAGAACCTTTAAAAATTGTTGAAGTTGATGTGATGCCACCAAAAGCTGGTGAAGTGCTAATTAAAATTAGCCACACTGGCGTTTGCCATACCGATGCCTTTACGCTCTCTGGTGATGATCCTGAAGGCGTATTCCCCGCTATTCTTGGCCATGAAGGTGCAGGTATTGTGATCGAAGTCGGTGAGGGTGTCACAAGTGTTAAACCCGGTGATCATGTTATTCCACTCTATACTGCTGAATGCGGTGAATGCCTATTTTGTAAATCAGGTAAAACTAACCTGTGTGTAGCAGTCAGAGCGACACAAGGTAAAGGTGTGATGCCAGATGGTACAACACGTTTTTCTTATAACGGGCAGCCTATTTATCACTATATGGGATGTTCTACTTTTAGCGAATACACCGTCGTCGCTGAAGTTTCTCTTGCAAAAATCAATCCTGAAGCTAACCACGAAGAAGTTTGCTTATTAGGCTGTGGAGTGACAACGGGAATTGGAGCTGTTCACAACACGGCAAAAGTACAAGAAGGTGATTCAGTTGCTGTCTTCGGTTTAGGTGGCATTGGTCTTGCTGTTCTTCAAGGCGCAAGACAAGCCAAAGCCGGTCGTATTTTTGCCATTGATACGAATCCTGAGAAATTTGCATTAGCACGTCAGTTTGGTGCAACAGATTGCTTAAATCCTAATGATTACGATAAGCCTATCCAGCAAGTTCTTGTCGAAATAACCCAATGGGGTGTTGATCATACTTTTGAATGTATCGGCAATGTCAATGTAATGAGAGCTGCATTAGAAAGTGCACATCGTGGTTGGGGTCAGTCTGTCATCATTGGTGTGGCAGGCGCTGGACAAGAAATCTCAACCCGTCCTTTCCAATTAGTGACGGGTCGCTCATGGAAAGGTACTGCTTTTGGTGGTGTAAAAGGCCGTAGTCAATTACCTGGCATGGTTGAAGATGCAATGAAAGGTAATATTGAACTTAAACCTTTTGTTACTCATAAACTTCCATTAGAAAAAATTAATGAAGCTTTTGATTTAATGCACGAAGGTAAATCAATCCGAACTGTTATTCATTTCGATTAATCATCCTCAAGCCTATACCTCATAGGCTTATCTTTGTTTTTAAAGGAGTCAAAATGGAAAGGATTGAACGTCACGCCTGTTTTGGTGGCTGGCAAGAAGTTTATCAACATACATCAAAGGCGTTAAATTGTGAGATGAAATTTGCCATCTATCTTCCGCCTATGGAAAAAGGGCAAAAATCCCCTGTTTTATATTGGTTATCAGGCTTAACCTGCAATGAGCAAAACTTTATTACTAAAGCAGGCGCTCAACAATTTGCATCACAGCATGGCATTATTTTGGTTGTACCAGATACCAGCCCTCGTGGTGAAAATATCACTGATGATAGTGCCTATGATCTAGGGCAAGGTGCGGGTTTTTATCTTAATGCCACCCAATCCCCTTGGAATGATCATTACAAGATGTATGACTATATTGTTGATGAGCTTCCGGCACTGATTGAAACACATTTTCCTGCCACAGAAAAACGCGCGATTAGCGGGCATTCAATGGGAGGACATGGCGCCTTAACAATTGCCTTACGAAATTTGGACCGCTACAGCAGTGTGTCCGCATTTTCTCCCATAGTGGCACCTTCTATTGTTCCTTGGGGCCAAAAGGCGTTTAGCGCTTATTTAGGCGATGATACGACACAATGGCAACAATATGATGCGGTTGAATTAGTTAGCCAAACAGAAAGTGTATTACCTATGCGTGTTGATGTCGGGCTCGATGATCCGTTCTATCAAGAGCAACTTAAACCTGAATTATTCGCGCAAGCTTGTGACAAAAAACAGTTCCCTTATCAATTGAATTTACATCAAGGGTATGATCACAGTTATTATTTTGTCATGAGTTTTATTGGTGAGCATATTGCTTTTCATGCTAAGCACTTAAACGCTTAGCCATAATGCGATGATCTCTCCAAAGAGATCATCGCATTTCTAATTATTTAATACCTAACGCATAACGCAACGCTGCCTCTTTCGCTTTTCCTGCATGTTGAGCTGCTAAAAGGCCGATATTTCTAACGACTTTTAAACCCGGTAGTTGGTGACTAAAGGCGTGATAAAAGACATCCATACCCGCTTGCATAACTAAATTATCAGGCATACGACGACGCTGATATTTTTTCAATAACGCCATTGAATCCCAAGGCTCGAAATGTTTTTTAGCCTCAGCCACTAAGTTCAAGAAACAATCCACATCACGATAACCTAAGTTAACGCCCTGTCCTGCTAATGGATTAATGGTGTGAGCCGCATCTCCCAACAAAATAATGCCTTTATCAACATAACGACTTGCATGTTGACGCGTTAAGGGAAATGAACCCGTAGCAATAGGTGTCGCTTTTCCTAAACGTTCAGGAAAAGCATGTTGAATTTCTTTTTCTAACTGCGCCATTGACATGTTTTGTAGTTTTCTAATTCTGTCAGGCGAGTCATACCAAACTAAACAAGCCCAGTTATCAAAAAGCGGTAAATAGGCGCGTGGCCCTGAAGGATAAAATCGTTGCCACGTTCCCTTTTCTGGAGGTAATTCTGTTTTTACTGTAATCAACATACACGATTGGCGATATTGCCAACCATTGCTACCAATACCTGCAAATTTGCGCACTTGAGAGTTTGCACCATCAGCACCTATCACTAAATTTGTGGTCACCTCCTTACCATCAGAAAGCGTTACTGTCCATTTATCATCTAAATAAGTCATTTTACTTAGACTATTTGGACATAATAAAGTGATATTGCTATAACGTTCAGCCTCTTGCCAAAGCGCTAATTGCAAAATACGGTTTTCAACCATATATCCTAATTCGGGTAGCCCTAAGCTTTTTGCATCAAAAATCACATGGGCGTTTTCTTCTTCCCATGTTTCAAGAGTCAGATAAGGTGCAGAACGCATAGCCAAAACATGTTGCCATGCACCTAGTTGTTTTAATAGACTAACGGACGCACAACTAATCGCAGAAATACGGATATCAGGATGAGATGACGCATCAAAAGGTGCTGGAGACTGTCGCTCAATCATGGCGACACGCAATCCTTCTTGCGCCAGTCCAATTGCAACAGCAGCGCCAATCATTCCGCCACCCGCGATGATTGCATCAAAATCGTTTTTTACATTACTCATCATTGTTATGCCATAACTCATTACTTTAATAATTAGGTAAGCGCTGTTTCAGTTTATTTTGATTAAACTAAACGCCATAAAGAATTAGCACCGACTTACTCTAGTCACTGACCACACAAATGACTACAATAACCGCCTTATTGGCTTATTACACGCAACGTTTTCCAGTGATTAGCTATTGTCTCACTGAAAATACCGGATTTACACAATGTCGACGATAAAAAAACTGTACATTAAAACTTGGGGCTGTCAGATGAATGAGTACGATTCATCCAAAATGGCAGACCTACTCGAAAGCACCCACGGTTATCAGTTAACCGATGTCGCCGAAGATGCGGACATTCTACTGTTAAATACCTGTTCTATCCGTGAGAAAGCACAAGAAAAAGTCTTTCATCAGTTAGGACGTTGGAAATATTTTAAAGATAATAAACCCGATATTATCATTGGCGTCGGTGGCTGTGTTGCCTCTCAAGAAGGTGAATACATCCGTCAACGTGCGCAGTGTGTCGATATTATCTTCGGACCACAAACCTTACACCGTTTACCTGAAATGATTAATCAGGTTAAAGGCACCAAAAGCCCGGTTGTCGATATCAGTTTCCCTGAAATCGAAAAATTTGACCGTTTACCTGAGCCTCGTGCAGAAGGCCCTTCTGCTTTCGTTTCTATCATGGAAGGCTGTAACAAATACTGTTCTTTCTGCGTTGTTCCTTACACTCGAGGTGAAGAAGTCAGCCGCCCTTGTGATGATGTATTATTTGAAATAGCACAACTAGCCGCTCAAGGTGTACGCGAAGTTAACCTATTAGGTCAGAACGTAAACGCCTATCGTGGTGCCACTTTTGATGGCCAAATTTGTAGCTTTGCTGAGTTAATTCGCTTAGTCGCGGCAATTGATGGTATTGACCGTATTCGCTTTACCACTAGCCACCCTATCGAATTTACTGACGATATTGTTGCTGTATATGAAGATACGCCAGAATTAGTCAGCTATTTACACTTACCTGTGCAAAGTGGTTCTGACCGTATTCTAACATTAATGAAGCGTAACCATACGGCACTTGAATATAAAAGCATCATTCGCAAATTACGCAAAGCACGTCCTGATATTCTGATAAGTTCAGACTTTATCATCGGTTTCCCCGGTGAAACACAAGACGATTTTGAAAAAACCATGCAATTAATTGCTGATGTTAATTTCGATATGAGCTTTAGTTTCATCTATTCAGCACGTCCGGGTACTCCAGCAGCCGACTTACCTGATGACGTTAGCGAAGATGAAAAGAAACAGCGTTTATATCTGCTACAACAGCGCATCAATCAGCAAGCGATGAATTTTAGCCGAGCGATGCTAAACAGTGTGCAACGTATTCTTGTTGAAGGCCCTTCACGTAAAAATGTAATGGAGCTTTCTGGTCGTACTGAAAATAACCGTGTGGTTAACTTTGAAGGTACACCCGATATGATTGGTAAATTCGTTGATGTTGAAATTGTTGACGTTTATGCCAACTCACTACGTGGTAAAGTGGTTAGAACGGAAGATCAAATGGATTTACGTACCCATGAATCACCAGAATCCGTCATTGCACGTACTCGTAAAGAAGATGAATTAGGGGTCGGTGTTTACCAACCTTAATTGATCAGATTTAACAAAAGGATAATCAGTGACAGTAATAGCACATGCACAAGTAGCGACCCAAGAAATTTTCTTAGAGCCAGCTGACAATGCCCGTTTGATGAGTCTATGTGGCCCATTTGACGATAATATTAAGCAACTTGAGCGCCGTTTAGGTATTGAGATTAATCATCGTGATAACCGTTTTAAACTCACGGGAAAATCATTATGTGTCAATGCGGCCGCAGGAATTCTACGTCGCCTGTATGTGGAAACCTCGCCGATGAAAGGCGTGATCCCCGATATCGACCCTGAACAAATTCATCTTGCTATCAAAGAAAGCCGTGTGCTTGAACAAAGTGATGAGCATGTTCCTGAGTTTGGAAAATCGACCAATATTCGAACTAAACGTGGTGTGATAAAACCTCGTACACCAAATCAAGCACAATACATTGCCAATATTCAGACTCATGATATTACGTTTGGTATTGGGCCTGCGGGTACAGGGAAAACTTATCTAGCTGTTGCTGCCGCTGTTGATGCCCTTGAACGCCAAGAAGTGCGTCGTATTTTGTTGACGCGGCCTGCAGTTGAAGCGGGTGAAAAATTAGGTTTTTTACCAGGTGATTTAAGTCAAAAAGTCGATCCCTATTTACGACCACTTTATGATGCGTTATTTGAGATGTTGGGTTTTGAAAAAGTTGAGAAACTAATAGAGCGTAATGTTATTGAAGTTGCACCTCTCGCTTATATGCGTGGACGTACACTCAATGATGCTTTCATCATTCTTGATGAAAGCCAAAACACCACCATTGAACAAATGAAAATGTTCTTAACGCGTATTGGTTTTAACTCTAAAGCCGTGGTCACTGGGGATATAACTCAGATTGACTTGCCAAGAGGCAATAAATCGGGCTTACGTCATGCCATCGAAGTTTTATCAGATGTGAATGATTTAAGTTTTAATTTTTTCCATAGTGAAGATGTTGTTCGTCACCCTGTGGTTGCCAAAATTGTTATCGCTTATGAAGCTTGGGAAACCGAAGACCAAAAACGTCGTCAAGCTATCAAAGCAGAAAAAGAGAAGCTTCAGAGAGAAAATCATGAGTGAAGTTATCCTTGATTTACAAATTGCAAGTGAAAATACGCAAGGGCTTCCGAGTGAAGCCCAATTTATGACATGGCTCGAAGCGGTATTACCACAGTTTCAACCAGTCAGTGAAGTCACTATTCGTATTGTTGATGAAGCAGAAAGTCACGAGCTTAATCTCACTTATCGCGGTAAAGATAGACCCACTAACGTGCTTTCTTTTCCTTTTGAAGCACCGCCTGAAATTGAATTGCCTCTATTAGGTGATTTAATTATTTGTCGCCAGGTGGTAGAAAAGGAAGCGGTTGAACAGAGTAAGACGGTTGAAGAACATTGGGCACACATGGTGATTCATGGTTGCCTACATCTTTTAGGTTATGATCATATAGAAGATGATGAAGCCGAAGAAATGGAAAGTTTAGAAACAGAAATCTTACAAAATTTAGGTTATGCAGATCCCTATTTAATTGAAAAAGAGTAACAGTTATCTTATTTTTATGATAAATATTATATCCAATTAACCATTCAATGAGGAAAAATAGTTAAAACGCCATGAGCGACGACCAATCTTCGAGTAACGATAACCCTGGTCCTAAGAAAGGGTTTCTCACACTGCTTAATCAGTGGTTCCACGGTGAACCTAAAAACCGTGATGATCTGATGGAGCTTATCCGCGATTCTGAACAGAAAGAATTAATTGATCCTGATACCCGCGACATGCTTGAAGGGGTAATGGATATTGCTGAACAGCGCGTTCGGGATATTATGATCCCGCGCTCCCAAATCGTTACACTAAAACGTAATCAAACTCTTGATGAATGTTTAGATGTAATTATTGATTCAGCACATTCCCGTTTCCCAGTCATAAGCGAAGACAAAGATCATATTGAAGGCTTATTGATGGCAAAAGATTTACTGCCATTTATGCGTACTGACGCAGAGCCATTTAGTATGGATAAAGTCTTACGTTCAGCGGTTGTTGTACCTGAAAGTAAACGGGTCGATCGCCTATTAAAAGAGTTCCGCTCACAACGCTATCATATGGCGATTGTAATTGATGAATTCGGAGGTGTATCAGGGCTTGTCACAATTGAAGATATTCTAGAACTTATCGTAGGCGAAATTGAAGATGAGTATGACGATGAGGATGATATTGATATTCGTCCACTAAGTCGCCACGCTTACTCAGTTCGAGCTTTAACCCAGATAGAAGATTTCAATGAAGCGTTCGGTACACATTTCAGCGATGAAGAAGTTGATACTATTGGCGGTTTAGTTATGCAAGCCTTTGGTCACCTTCCTGCTCGTGGTGAAACTATTACTATTGATAATTACCAATTTAAAGTTGTTATGGCAGACAGCCGTAAGATCATTCAGGTTTATGTGCATATCCCCGATGATGCGCCCATTCCTGAACTAGGTAATGATGCATAGGATATCAATGAATAATATCTCTTTCTTAAACCGCCAGTGGGTTCGTGCCCTTCTGGCGGTTTTTTTCGGTGCTATCGGCACATTTGCGTTTTCGCCTTTTGACTTTTGGCCTGCGGCTTTAATTTCACTGCTTGGTCTATTACTGATAATCACACAGCGCACATCTCGACAAGGTGCATTCCTTGGCTTTGCTTGGGGTTTTGGCTTATTTGGTACTGGCGTAAATTGGGTTTATGTCAGCATTGCTGATTTTGGTGGTATGCCGTTTGCAATAAACATCTTTTTAGTGATTTTATTAGCACTCTATTTATCACTCTATACGCTGTTATTTGCAGGCTTACTAAATAGATTTTTTCCAACCCCCACACTATGGCGGTTTGTATTCGCAGCCCCTGCACTATGGCAAATTACAGAGTTTTTAAGGGGTTGGGTATTATCTGGTTTTCCATGGTTACAATTCGGTTACAGCCAAATTGATGGCCCATTAAAAGGTATTGCGCCTATTTTTGGTGTTACCATGATAACACTACTACTTACCGTTATCAGTGGCCTTCTGGCATTTGCACTCTATCGAAAATCAATTTACAGCCTTGTCGTTGCTGTTCTTTTATTAGTATTACCGGTCAGCTTTAAATCTTATCAGTGGTATCAGCCTTTACAGGATGAAACGCAAGAAATTGCATTAATCCAAGGCAATATCGCACAATCATTAAAATGGGAACCGGGCACATTAGAAAGTACGCTAAAAACCTATCTCACCTTAAGTCGCCCTTTTATCGGTAAGGCGAATCTGATTATTTGGCCTGAATCTGCGATCCCTGATGTCGAAATTCAACAACAAGGTTTTTTAGCGGAGCTTGATAAGCAACTAAGAGAGCAAGACACCCATTTAATGACGGGAATTATTGATGCTCGACCAACATTAAAAGGTTATCGTTTCTACAATAGTGTTATCACATTAGGTGAACACTATGCTTATCAATATCCAGCAACGGATCGCTATAATAAACATCACCTTGTTCCTTTTGGTGAGTATGTACCACTAGAATCACTATTACGCCCACTTGCACCTTTCTTTAATTTACCGATGTCATCATTGAGCCAGGGTGAATATGTACAACCTCAGCTTACTGTCAATGATGCCAAAATAACCGCAGCTATTTGCTACGAAATTATTTTAGGTGAACAAGTTCGTGCTAACTTCAAACCTGATACTCGGTTTTTGTTGACGATTTCTAATGATGCTTGGTTTGGTAATTCAATCGGCCCTTGGCAGCATTTCCAAATGGCGAGAATGCGTTCTCTAGAGTTAGGAAGACCCTTATTACGTTCGACAAATAACGGTATTACAGCCTTTATTGCAGCTAATGGTGATGTAATTTCTCAACTTCCTCAATTTGAAGAAGGTGCTTTAGCGGAAAAAATCACACCAACAACAGGATTAACCCCTTATTACAAATGGGGTAATACACCATTGTGGATACTGGTTGGATTATTTTTTATTATCGCCTTTATTAAACGCCGTAATTAAAATGAATAAAGCCCAACCCTATTAAGTTAATATTAATTAGGTTGGGCTTTCTCTAATCGTTATTCCTATTAATATTGTGCCAATACACATAAATACCTCAAAACGCATTACTGCTGAAAAGGCGTTAATGACTCAACATACACAAGAAAAAAAATTAAACACAGACGTAAGAATCTTCTTTATGAGATAATCTATTTTATTGCGAGCTTACCTGGCATCATTTTTTCTTCACTTAAACTCTGATAACCAATTTAAAAAGAAGCCCACCATAAACGTAATTTTAGTCCCCATGAAGAAGACCAACCACTCGTAAAGCCGACCATTTCACCTTTGTAAACAATCACAAATGAAGGTGTAGCACTAATTCCCCACTGCTGCGAAATGTTTCCGCGCTCATCATTAATAACAGGGAAAACAAGGCCTTTAGATTGAATACCGCGCTCTAGCTTTGCACTATCACCAGATCGAATTGCCACTGATGTCACGTTATAACCATCTTGGGCTAACGAATTTACGGTCGGTGTCGTAAATTTACAAACCCCACACCAAGTTGCCCAAAAATAGACTAATAAAGGCTTTTCAGCACTCAATTCTGTCAATGAAACAACTTTATTATCAACCGTATAAAGTTCAGGTAAATTCGTTAAGGAGGGTGGCGTAGGTTGTCGCCACCAATCCATTGCAAAAGAGGCTACAACGAAAATGACCACCAGAACAACCAGCTCTTTACTCCATTTTCGTAAGCGACTATGCATTATTTTTTCACTTTAGCCAGTTGTTCTTTAACAATCACTTCTAGCTGGGCGTAATCTACTGCACCAGGGATAACCATGTCGCCAACAACCGTTGCAGGTGTCCCCTGAATACCTAATTTACGAGAAAGATCTAAATTATTCTGTAACGCTTTTAAGCTGTCATCCGTTAATTTTACTTTGCTTGTATTGGTTGTTTTCATTGCATCATCAATACTTGCATTATCTAGCATTGTTTTCTTCTGCATTAAACGTTGGTGTAACGCTAAGAACGCTTTAGGATCTTCTTTCCATACAGAAAGTACCGCTTGAGATGCTTTCGCAGAACTTTCGCCTTTAAATGGTAATGGTTTAATTACCACAGCAACTTCAGGATAATCTTTTGTGATTTGTTCTAATAATGGATCGAAACGTTTGCAGTAAGGGCAATTATAATCAGTAAAAGAAACCAACACTAACTTAGCGTCTTTTGCACCAATACGAGGACTTGCTGCATCGTTATATAATGCGTCGTGTTCTGCCTTTAAGGCAGTACGAAATTGAGCTTGTTGCTCATCGGCTTTTTGTGCTTGTAATGCAGTAATAGCTTCTTCCAAAATTTCTGGATTTTTGATTAAGGTATCACGAACCAGCGCACGAACTTCTTTTTCCTGATCAGCGCTTAATGCCGCCGCTTGCACATTTGCACCCAAAAGTAATGACGAGATAACCAGTGCAGAAAGTGTTTTTTTCATTATTGGGCTCCTTTAGCCTCTGAAAGAATAGTCAATGTTGAATCTTTATTTAAAAGTGGGGGTAAAACCACGCCATCTTTATGGCAAGGTCCATAAATTTGGTTAAAAGGCACAGCAACTTGACCACGTTGTTTTAAAAACTGGGTGATTTTATCAGAGGGTTTAGTCCAATCCCCCCTTAATGCAACGACATCCGGTGCTGACAATGCCGCCTGAATATCTTCTCGCAATAATACATTGTATTTGTTTGCTTTGCAGGTTACACACCAATCTGCCGTCACATCAACAAATACACGTTTATTATCAGCCAATGCTTGGTGTATTGCTTCTTCAGATAAAGGCTGCCAATTGACTGAATCTTGACCTGTAAATGTATGGCTTTCTGGTTGAGCAACAAAAAAGTAAGTACTTCCCCCTAAAAATAGGGCAATCACCGTAGAAATAAGTACCGTTTTTTTACCATAGTGCCGTGCAATTGCGAGTAATAAAAGCAAAGTAATCGTAATAAAAATACCGGCAACAATAGGCATTCCCAAATGAGGGATTAAAAGTGTAATAAGCCAAATACTAGACAGTAGCATCATAAAGCCTAAAACAACTCTTAGACGATTCATCCATTTTCCGGGTTTTGGTAGCACTTTTGCAACAGATGGGAATACTGCCACTAAGATCCAAGGCAAACTCATTCCTATCCCTAATGCAGTAAAAATAAGCCATAACTCACTTAACGGAGCAATCAGAGCATAAGCGACTGCGGTACCTAAAAATGGTGCGGAACAAGGTGTGGCTAGCAAAGTAGCAAAAGCACCTTCCCAAAAATGACGACCATATCCCTGTCCTCCCGCCGTTGCCATTTTAGTATTCATATTGCTACTTAAACGTAACTCAAATAAACCCAATAAATTAGCTGTAAAAATAGCGGTCACCAACACCATAAACCCAATAAACCAAGGGCTTTGGAACTGAATTCCCCAACCTAAAGCTTCTTGGCTATAACGTAAGCCTGTCATAAATAGAGCAAGTGCCCAAAAAGAAACTAAAATACCTAAAACAGACACCGAAAATTGCTTACGAATAACTCCTTTATCACGATTTTCAAGATGTAAAATCGAACCCAATTTCATCGCGAGCACTGGCAATACGCAAGGCATTAAATTTAGGATCAACCCACCTAATAGTGCAAAAGCAAGAATACTCCATAGTCCAACACTTGAATGAGAAGAAGAAACAGTACCTATTTCTCCCTTCCCTATTGTGTCGTTAACTTGACGAGAAAAACCTTGGTCAGTAATAACAAATGAGAGAGCTTTACCTGAAATATCACCCGCATCATCGCCCCAATCATCAGTCACATCAACAGAGACAATCAAATTATTATCTTTATGATTTAACTTGGGAATACCGTAAAGCATACCTTCTGGAGGATCGAGATAAATATTAGGTTTAACCCAATCTCCTTGCTCTTTTTGTAAAGAGATTGTGAGCTGACTATTATTATAAGCAGAAGAAACCGAAGAGATGAGTCCTGTACCAACAGGGGTTTTTGCCATCGCCTGACTATATTGCCATTCAAAATCAGAAGGGGCAGGCTCTGTGAGATCCAAATGTAAAGTGTAGTCCGTTAAAATACAGACATTACTGCATGTTGATAACGTTAAAACACCCGTTAAACGTTCAGCATTAACGGATGTTAATTCAATAGGAAAAGTAACTTGTTTGTCATAGCCTTGAGTGTGAATACCTGCAACATCAAAAGCTGAAGGTGATGGCCAATGCCATATCATCGTACTCACATCTTGTGACCAATTAATTTCAGGTGCAACGCCACCTTCCCCTGGTGAACGCCAATAGGTTTTCCACCCAGATTCAAGTTGTACTTCAAGTAACATTTTCACATCACCCGTTGGTGACTTTTGTGCTGTCGCCCTAACTTGTGCGTGAGAATTATCAGGCATGGCTAACCAGCCTGTATCTGCTGCTTGAGATGGAGATAACGTAAATAGCGTTAATACCAACGCTATAACAAAAGAACGAAACATAACAACTCCCTAAAAATTCCTACAACGCTACACACAAAGCGACGTCCTAAAATAGACGTGCAATTTTTTAGCTAAAAGGAAATTTCTAATCCCTCAAAATACAATAATGAAGGTGAAGTCTTATCGGTGGAGGTGGATGATGGTGTTTTTTTTGGCTACGCTGACGTGAAACATAGATAGCAGCCATACTCAACAATAATAGTACTGCCCATGAATGGAAAAACGGCTCTATGGTTATTGGAGGTACAGATAATAATGATTTAGCACTTAATTCACAGGTAGACAGTGAATAAGTATGTTCTATTGCACTATTCTCATCAGCAATTGGTATTGATAGTGGGTATTGTGTTTGGGAAACAGCCGTTGCTAAGCGCTCACTAATGATGTGGGCACCTAATGAACGCTGAACAATACAACACAATATCAGCAAAACTGTTATCACCACTAGCCAGCGACCTGACCGCCAATTACTCATAGATGTTCCTCATCAATATGACCCGTTATCTTAACGGTAATCTACAGACAAACAACTCCTTAAGACAAACTTTACAAATCCCTACTTATTTTATTTTTTCTATTATCTCAATTTTTCATCTTTAACCTTTATTTCTATAAGGTTTCTACTACAATATTTTTAAATATTGAAAACAACTTCCAAAAAAACAATCAATCATATTTGATTTCATTCTTTTATTGAGAGATACCTCTCGTATTTCACAAATTGCACTTCCCAACAGTATGTTATTTGTTCTATCTATTAACATTATCAAAACAAATTAAAACAAAAAAGCAACACAAAGCAAATCACCAATATCACTTATCACTACGACAGGAGTTATTATGCGCATGCGTAAACTAGCATTATCATTAATGATTTTAGGGGCTGCAGGAGCTGTGCAGGCAGAAGAACTCACTGGAACCTTAAAGAAAATCAATGACAACGATATTATTATCGTCGGGCACCGGGAATCCTCAGTTCCTTTCTCTTACTATGATAATCAACAAAAAGTGGTGGGTTATTCCCAAGACTATTCCAACCTGATTGTACAAGCTGTGAAAGATAAAATAGGCAAACCTAACCTGCAAGTTCGCCTCATTCCTATCACTTCTCAGAATCGTATTCCATTATTACAAAATGGCACCTTTGATTTTGAATGTGGCTCAACAACCAATAATGAAGCTCGCCAGCAACAAGCCAGTTTCTCTAATACTATTTTCATCGTAGGTACACGTTTACTCGCAAAAAAAGACAGTGGAATTAAAGATTTTGCTGATCTATCTGGTAAAAACGTCGTTGTCACCTCAGGAACAACGTCTGAAATATTACTCAACAAACTTAATGATGAGAAAAAAATGAATATGCGCATTATCAGCGCAAAAGATCATGGAGACTCATTCCGTACACTTGAATCAGGACGTGCTGTTGCCTTTATGATGGATGATGCATTACTTGCTGGAGAACGTGCTAAAGCGAAAAAACCAGGTCAATGGGAAATTGTAGGAACCCCACAATCTGAAGAGGCTTATGGCTGTATGTTGCGTAAAGACGATGCCCAATTCAAAGCGTTAATTGATGAGACTATCGCGAATGCACAAAAATCCGGTGAGGCAGAAAAATCATTCAATCGCTGGTTTAACGCCCCTATTCCACCTAAAAACCTTAATCTAGAATTCACTATCTCTGATGAAATGAAAGCCTTATTTGCATCGCCAAATGATAAAGCATTGAATTAAAAATACATACGTAGTTGATACAAACAAATAATTATAAAGTATCTGTTGGACAGACAGATCAGTGAAGTTTGGGGCAGTCGTTCCCTGCCCCTATTTTTCACCGGAGGTGAAATCATGTCGATTGATTGGGATTGGGGGATATTCTTCCAAGAAGCCCCATTCGGAAACACCACATACTTAGGATGGCTGATTTCCGGTTTCCAAGTCACCATTGCCTTATCGTTATGCGCTTGGGTTATTGCCTTTCTTGTTGGTTCTCTATTCGGAATTCTACGGACTGTACCTAATCGTTGGCTTTCTAGCTTAGGCACTGTTTATGTTGAATTATTCCGTAATGTGCCACTTATCGTACAATTCTTTACGTGGTATTTAGTCATCCCTGAACTTTTACCTCAATCTATTGGCGACTGGTTTAAAATGGACTTAGCGCCAAATGTACAATTTTTTGTCTCTTCAGTTCTCTGCTTAGGCTTATTTACTGCGGCACGTATGTGTGAACAAGTCAGAGCAGCAATCAACTCATTACCTCGTGGACAAAAAGCTGCAGGGCTTGCTTTGGGTTTAACCTTACCTCAAACCTATCGTTATGTTTTATTGCCTAATGCTTATCGTGTCATTATTCCCCCCATGACTTCAGAAATGCTTAACCTCGTAAAAAACTCGGCGATTGCCTCTACTATCGGGTTAATTGATATGGCTGCACAAGCAAACAAGCTACTCGATTATTCAGCGAAAGCGTATGAGTCATTCACAGCCATCACTCTTGCCTATGTCTTCATCAACGTCGTCATTATGTTAATAATGCATTGGCTTGAAAAACGCGTTCGCTTACCCGGCACAACAGGAGGTCAATAATGTACGAATTTGACTGGAGTTCCGTTGTTCCAAGCCTACCATTTTTAATCGATGGCATGGCAATCACTTTAAAAATCACTATCACCGCCATTGTGGTTGGTATTTTATGGGGAACGGTGCTTGCTGTTATGCGCCTGTCTACCTTTAAACCAATTAGTTGGTTTGCGGTTGCTTACGTTAATACCTTTCGTTCTATTCCATTAGTCATGGTATTGCTGTGGTTTTATTTAATTGTGCCTAACATATTACAAAATGTTCTAGGGCTTTCACCGAAAAGTGATATCCGTTTAATTTCAGCAATGATAGCGTTTTCTTTATTTGAAGCAGCGTACTACTCTGAAATTATAAGAGCAGGTATTCAAAGTGTGAGTAAAGGACAATTTTCCGCCTCACTTGCATTAGGAATGACCAAATCACAAACAATGCGTTTAGTGATTTTACCTCAAGCATTTAGAGCTATGATCCCGCTTTTACTCACCCAAGGTATTGTCTTATTTCAAGATACATCCTTAGTTTACGTATTAAGCCTCACTGACTTCTTCAGAACGGCGGCAAATATTGGTGAACGAGACGGTACACAAGTTGAGATGATCCTCTTTGCAGGTTTTGTTTATTTTGTCATTAGCTTCGCAGCTTCAATGTTAGTGAACTTTCTTAAAAAAAGGACTACCTAGATGATTTCCCTAAAAGATGTATCAAAATGGTATGGTCAGTTTCAAGTACTGACTGAATGTTCCACTGAAGTTAAAAAGGGGGAAGTTGTTGTTGTCTGTGGGCCTTCAGGTTCAGGTAAATCAACACTGATCAAAACTGTTAATGGCTTAGAACCCATACAACAAGGCGAGATCCTCGTTAATGGAACCCTAGTTAATGATAAGCATACGGATCTTGCCAAATTACGCGCAAAAGTTGGTATGGTGTTTCAACATTTTGAGCTCTTCCCTCACCTCTCTATTATTGAAAATCTTACACTGGCACAAGTCAAAGTACTCAATAGAAATAAAGATGCGGCAAAAGAAAAAGGCTTAAAGTTATTAGAACGTGTTGGCTTATCAAGTCATGCGAATAAATATCCTGCTCAACTTTCTGGTGGCCAACAACGTGTCGCAATTGCTCGTGCTTTGTGTATGGATCCTATCGCAATGTTGTTTGATGAACCGACTTCCGCACTTGACCCTGAAATGATAAATGAAGTACTGGATGTTATGGTTGAGCTAGCTAATGAAGGTATGACCATGATGGTAGTAACCCATGAAATGGGATTTGCTAAAAAAGTTGCTGACCGCATTATTTTTATGGATGAAGGACGCATTGTAGAAGATAGACCTAAAAATGATTTTTTTGATAATCCAAAATCAGATCGTGCAAAAGATTTCCTCGCAAAAATTCTACACTAATTATTCACCTCATCATGATTAATATTTGCTGACGTACTTTATGTGCGTCAGCAAACAAACTGATTTAAATAAACCTTGCAACTTAATATCAATTAATTCTTATTTTCCGCAATATCAAAACATTTTCACCAAAAATCACGCATTTATTACACTAAAATAGTGTTTATTTTCAGCATATCTCGCAATTCTCTAGAAAAAGTTAGGCAAACAATGGCTTTCATTAAGAAAGACTGTTGTGGCTATTAGACAAAATCAGCTATGCTATGCGAGTCTTAATTTCATTATAGCGGTTACCCTCCGGTAGCCATTAATTCACCATAGGATTATCGGTGCCATGCAAGAACAATATCGTCCCGAAGATATAGAGCAAACTATCCAGGAACACTGGGAAAAGAACAATACATTTAAAGTGACAGAAGATAATAACAAAGAAAAATATTACTGCCTGTCAATGCTACCTTATCCTTCTGGTCGACTACACATGGGACACGTCCGTAACTACACCATTGGTGACGTGATTTCCCGTTATCAACGTATGCAAGGTAAAAACGTCTTACAACCTATCGGTTGGGATGCGTTTGGTCTACCCGCTGAAGGTGCCGCAGTAAAAAACAATACCGCGCCTGCGCCATGGACTTACGAAAACATCGATTACATGAAAAACCAGTTAAAGAAACTGGGTTTTGGTTACGATTGGGATCGTGAAGTCACAACATGTACACCAGAATATTATCGTTGGGAACAGTGGTTCTTTACTAAGTTATATGAGAAAGGCTTAGTGTATAAAAAAACCTCTGCTGTTAACTGGTGTCCACATGATTTAACCGTATTAGCTAATGAACAAGTTATTGATGGCTGTTGCTGGCGTTGTGATACCCCTGTTGAACGTAAAGAAATTCCACAGTGGTTTATCAAAATTACCGATTATGCAGAAGAGTTGTTAAACGATTTAGATACGTTAGATGAATGGCCAGAACAAGTAAAAACCATGCAACGTAACTGGATTGGCCGCTCAGAAGGTGTCGAAATCACATTTGATGTTGCCGATAGCAACGACAAAATGACAGTTTACACAACACGTCCTGATACTTTTATGGGCGTGACTTATGTCGCTGTTGCAGCTGGTCACCCATTAGCACAAAAAGCCGCTCAAAATAACCCTGAAATTCAGCACTTCATTGATGAATGCCGCAACATGAAAATGGCAGAAGCCGATATGGCGACAATGGAGAAAAAAGGGATTGCCACTGGTCTTTATGCTATTCACCCATTATCCAAAGAAAAAGTGGCTATTTGGGTTGCTAACTTTGTATTAATGGAATACGGCACAGGTGCCGTGATGGCAGTTCCGGGTCATGATGAACGTGACTGGGAATTTGCAACCAAATATAACTTACCTATTAAAGCCGTTATTGCTGATGCTGAAGGTAACCAACCTGACTTATCTGAAGGTGCATTAACCGAGAAAAATAGCCTAATTAACTCTGGTGAATTTTCTGGTTTAGATAATCAAGCTGGCTTTAACGCTATTGCAGATAAACTTGCACAAATGGGTGTTGGTGAACGCAAAGTTAACTATCGTTTACGTGACTGGGGAGTTTCTCGTCAACGTTACTGGGGAGCGCCAATTCCAATGGCAACCTTAGAAGACGGCACTGTTGTTCCTGTTCCTGAAGATCAACTCCCCGTTATCCTGCCAGAAGATGTAAAAATGGACGGTATCACCAGTCCAATCAAAGCCGATCCTGAGTGGGCGAAAACCACCATTAATAGTCAACCCGCACTGCGTGAAACGGATACTTTTGACACCTTTATGGAATCATCTTGGTATTACGCTCGTTATACCTGCCCTGATTATGATAAAGGCATGTTAGATCCAAAAGCTGCTAACTATTGGTTACCTGTTGACTGGTATATTGGTGGTATTGAACACGCAATCATGCACTTAATGTATTTCCGTTTTTTCCATAAACTGATGCGTGATGCAGGTTTGGTAAACTCAGATGAACCCGCCAAACGCTTACTATGCCAAGGTATGGTACTCGCTGATGCGTTCTATTACACGGGTGAAGATGGTGCTCGCCACTGGGTATCACCAGCAGAAGCGATTGTTGAACGTGATGAAAAAAATCGCATCATAAAAGCGACTGACAGTGCTGGTCATGAACTGACTTATGCCGGCATGAGCAAAATGTCTAAGTCTAAAAATAACGGTATCGACCCACAAACAATGGTTGAACGTTATGGTGCAGACACCGTTCGTTTATTTATGATGTTTGCGGCGCCACCAGAATTAACACTTGAATGGCAAGAATCTAGCGTTGAAGGTGCTAACCGCTTCTTACGTCGTTTATGGCGTTTAGTGCACGAGCACACTCAAAAAGGAGCGACACAATCGCTTAATCTGTCTTCATTAACAGAAGAACAAAAAGATTTACGCCGTGACTTACACAAAACTATCGCAAAAGTATCTGATGATGTAGGCCGTCGTTTAGCCTTCAATACTGCGATTGCTGCTATCATGGAGTTAATGAATAAATTAACTCGTGCAAGTCAAGAAACAGAACAAGATCGTGCATTAATGCAAGAAGCATTAGAAGCCATCGTTCGTATGCTTTCACCTATCATCCCTCACGCTTGTTTTGTGATGTGGAAAGCATTAGGTGGAAAAGAAGACGTTGATGTTGCACCATGGCCTATTGCTGATAAAGAAGCCATGATTGATGACACTAAACTGATTATCGTTCAAGTGAATGGTAAAGTTCGCGGTCGTGTCACTGTTCCGGCTAATTCAGAAAAAGAATATGTTCAGGAAATGGCAACAAAAGAGTACAGTGTTGCTAAATACTTGGAAGATGTGACTATTCGTAAAGTCATCTATGTTCCAGGAAAATTACTGAACATCGTTGTTGGCTGATAAGGAGGCCTAGTGCGATATCTACTTTCGCTATTTTTCGGTTTAGCGGTGTTAATCACCGCTGGTTGCGGTTTTCATTTACAAGGGAAAACTCAAGTTCCAGCAGAATTAAAAACGCTTTATCTCAGCTCTAGTGACCCCTATGGCCCATTATCTCGTGTAATGCGTCAACAACTCAGATTGAGTGGTGTTCAGCTTGTTGAAAACCCAACAGCAGATATCCCTATTCTCAAAATTGTGGGATCGTCAGAGAGTAAAGAAACCGTTTCTGTGTATCAAGACGGTAAATCAGCAGAACGTCAATTAACATTTGTACTAGATACACAAGTGATTATGCCTGACGGAACGATTTACCCTATTTCATCACAGGTTTCACGCCCATTCTTCGATAACCCATTAGAAGCGTTAGCAAAAGACGCAGAAAATGACATTATCAAACAAGAGATGCGTGAACAGGCGACAGCCATTTTAGTGCGTAAATTGTTGGTTGTTCACAATGCTGAACGCCAAAAAGCCGCACAAGCTGAACAGGCAAAACAGATAATCTCACCAGCCCAATGATCCGCTTATATCCAGAACAACTGAATGCGCAACTCCAAGAGGGGTTGCGCCAAAGTTACCTACTCTGGGGCAATGAACCATTGTTGCTCCAAGAGTCTCAAGATGCCATTCAATCTATCGCTAAAGCCCAAGGATTTATTGAACATTATCAATTTACTCTTGATAATAATACGGACTGGAATGAAATTTACTCACTTTGTCAATCATTAAGTCTTTTCTCTCAAAGACAATCTATTTTGTTGCATTTACCTGAAAATGGTCCTAATGCAGCCATGTCAGAAAAACTCTCAAGATTGTCTCAAGAATTACATCAAGATTTATTGTTGATTTTACGTGGCAATAAACTGACTAAGGCTCAAGAAAACAGTGAATGGTTTAAAACATTAAGCCAAAATGGGACTTATATTTCTTGTCTCACACCTGAGTTTGATAAATTACCTAATTGGGTTGCTCGACGAGTAAAACAAAAAGGATTAACGCTAGATGAACAAGGTAACCAACTGCTTTGCTACTGCTATGAAGGTAATTTGCTCGCATTAGCACAAGCTATAGAGCGTCTTTCTCTGCTTTACCCTGATGGTAAGTTGACATTGCCTAGAGTCGAAGCAGCTGTCAATGACGCGTCACATTTTACTCCTTATCACTGGGTTGATGCATTACTCGCAGGTAAAACACAACGCGCATGGCATATTTTGCAACAACTCAAAAGAGAAGATAGCGAACCGGTTATTTTACTCAGAACCTTACAACGTGAATTAATGCAATTAATGACGTTACACCGTGAATCAAAAACAGCTTCGTTAAAAACCATTTTTGATAAGCATCGAATTTGGCAAAACCGACGCCCAATTTTTACAGCTGCATTGCAACGTTTATCAGAGCATCAACTACTGACCGCAATACGGTTATTAACCAGTATCGAAATAACCATTAAACAAGATTATGGTCAACCTGTTTGGCCATCACTTGGCGCATTGGGCTTATTACTTTGTGGGAAAGCATTACCGGAAGGATTTGTGGATCATGCCTAAAAATCATCACTCAACGCCTTTAATTAACCAAGCTATCGCCTTATACGGAGGCACATTTGATCCTATTCATTATGGACATTTACGTCCTGTTGAAGCCCTTTCAGGATTAATTGGTTTAAAAGAAGTGGTGTGGCTACCCAATAATATTCCCCCTCATCGCCCACAACCTGAAGCATCTTCTCAACAACGTCTTGATATGGTACGTCTTGCTATTGAGCCATATTCTTCATTTAAAGTGGATACTCGTGAGCTTGAGAAGCCAACACCTTCTTATACTATTGAGACATTAAGAGACTTCAGACAAGAAATTGGTAATAAACAACCTTTAGCATTTATTATTGGTCAGGATTCATTACTTTCAATTAATACTTGGCACCAATGGGAAAAATTATTAGATGTATGTCATTTGTTAGTTTGTGCTCGCCCTGGCTATCAAACACATTTTGAGTCTGCACAAATGCAATCATGGCTGGCTAAACACCAAACGAAGCAACAAGAAGATATCCATTGTTTACCTGCGGGTAAAATTTTTCTGGCTGATACGCCTCTTTATCATATTTCAGCAACCGATATTCGTTCTCGCCATAAAGCAGGATTAGATTGTCACGATTTACTACCAAGCCCCGTTGAAGACTATATTCGCCAGCAACAACTCTATAAATAATGTATTTATCCTAAAGTTGATCTCTTAAATAATTAAAAGCAGATGGATAAGGCGAAAAATAGCGTTGGTTAATCAAATAATCATCAGGATAAACAGTTAACCAATATTGGAGCAATTCATAAGGCTTAGCAAAAGGCACAACACCTTGACGATATTGTAAAATTGTTTGTGCCATTGTTTGTTTTTGTTGTGAATTTAAACTTCGCTTAAAATATCCCGCCATATGCATTAAAGCGTTTGTTTGCCCTTCCCGATTTGGTGCTATACTCAATGCCTCCATTAGCTTTCGTTGATATTTCATCGCAATGTTCTCAAGAGGAATATCATCAGATAAATTAGCAATATAACGCCCTAACTCTCGATAAGCGACTTGTGAATAAGCCATAATCAAATATTTATATCGGCTATGAAACTTAACTAGCGCCCCTTTGCTTAATGATTGATAAACCTGTTGTTGATAATCTACTCGTGTAAAAAACCGGGTAAGAAAATTATCTAATGCTTTGGGTTGCGAGAGTTGTTCAACGCAGAGTTGTGGAAATACAGCATCCAATGAAGAGGCAAAATGATCGCCTTCTTTTCCTATATATCCCTGAATTAGAAATGGGTTATTTGTATCGTGAGCATCGATCTGCACAATACCTATATTCTCAGTCCCCATAATATGACAAAGTTGCTCTAATTCTGCTTGTAATTGGCTATTGTTGTTACTCATGATTTCTGAAGATAGCCCAAGATAACTCTCTTTTCTTTCCATTATTTTTCTCTCCAACCCAAAAATATAAGCAATAGGCGGTATAATATGAATTTAACAAAGTTAAAACACCGTAATTAGGTGTTTCATGAGCATTGACAGACGATGTTTAGCTGTTATTCTCACCCTCTGTTCCCTTAAGGGAACTGCAAGGTAAAACTGTCGTCTAACTGAAAAGTTCTTATCTGCCTTCTTTTTGTTATTTATTATGGCGCAGTTAATGGGCATATATGAAATTTTCTAAATCAAACGTCGAAAAACAAGAAAATGAGGTTTATGTTCTTGTTATCGCTAACTGGAATTAATCATCAAGTAAAATAGATTTATTGGTATAAATTCCTTTAAAATAGCGTTTATTATTTTTTCGATTGAATTAACTCATTAGATTAAAGGTGATCCTTTTGCAAGGCTCTGAATTACAGCAATTTATTATTGATAAACTTGAAGATTCTAAAGCTCAAGACATTATTGCATTAGATGTCCGTGGAAAATCAAGTGTAACTGATTACATGATTATTTGTACGGGTACATCAAGCAGACACCTCATGTCTGTTGCAGATAATCTCGTTGATGATTGTCGTCAAGCGGGATTACAACCTTTAGGTGTTGAAGGACAAGGCATTTCTGACTGGATTGTCGTCGATCTTGGTGAAGCCATGGTACACGTGATGCAAGAAGACAGCCGCCGTATGTACGAACTTGAAAAACTCTGGAGCTGAGTTTGAAATTACAGCTCATTGCCGTTGGTACAAAAATGCCGGACTGGATACAGACCGGCTTTATGGATTATCTTAACCGATTCCCAAAAGATATGCCTTTAGAGCTCATCGAAATCTCCGCAGGTAAACGCGGAAAAAATGCGGATATAAAACGTATTCTCGAAAAAGAAGGAGAACAAATGTTAGCCGCTGTCGGTAAAGGGAATCGTATTGTTACTCTCGATATTCCTGGCTCTCGCTGGGATACGCCAAAACTTGCAGAACAACTTGAACGATGGAAGCTAGATGGTAGAAATGTCAGCTTACTCATTGGTGGCCCTGAAGGATTAGCACCCGCTTGTAAAGCTGCCGCTGAACAAAGTTGGTCTTTATCCCCGTTAACAATGCCACACCCTCTTGTTCGTGTCGTGGTTGCAGAAAGCCTTTATCGAGCATGGAGTATTACGACAAACCATCCTTATCATCGTGAATAATCAATAAATTGGCGGGTCAGTAAGTGAAGTCAAATGGGATGAAGAGAAAAAAACGTACCCCGTTTCGAGATTATACTGCGGAATCAAGATTGTTTATCCGCCGTGTAATTGTCGCATTTTCAGTAATTATTATACTAAGTGGTATTTTGGTTTTTAACCTCAATCACTTACAAATCGTTCGCCATGACGATTACCAAACACGTTCAAATGATAACCGAATTAAACTCGTCCCAATTGCACCTAGTCGAGGTATTATTTATGACCGCAAAGGGATCCCCCTTGCTCTTAACCGTACTATTTATCAGCTAGAAGTTGTACCTGAAAAAGTCACAAACTTACAAGAAACGCTTGAAAGTTTAAGAGATGTTGTTGACTTGACTGATGAAGATATTGCGACCTTTGAAAAAGAGCGTAAGCGTTCTCGCCGATTTAGCTCTATAGCCTTAAAAACTACACTTAGCCAAGTACAAGTCGCGCGTTTTGCTATCAATCAGTATCGTTATCCTGGCTTAGAAATCAAAGGCTATCAACGCCGTTATTACCCTTATGGCTCAGCCTTGACACATGTCATTGGTTATGTAGCAAAAATTAACGATAAAGATGTTGAACGCCTTGATAAAGAAGGCTTATCACCTAACTATGCGGCGACTCATGATATTGGTAAGTTAGGTATTGAGCGTTATTATGAGTCAGTATTACACGGAACAACTGGCTATGAAGAAGTTGAAGTCAATAGCCGTGGCCGTGTTATTCGCCAATTACACGAACAACCCCCACAAGCAGGTAAAGATATTTATCTTACCATTGATCTTGAATTACAGACTTATATTGAAACATTACTTACTACAAGCCGAGCCGCGGTTGTAGTGACTGATCCTCGCAATGGTGAAATTTTAGCCCTAGTCTCAAACCCAAGTTATGACCCAAACTTATTTGTAGGCGGTATTTCTAATACAGATTATCAAGGATTACTAAATAACCCAGATAGGCCTTTAATAAATCGAACAACACAAGGTCTTTATCCTCCAGCATCAACAGTTAAACCTTTTATGTCTGTTGCTGCATTAAGCGAAGGTGTTATCACTGCAAACACGACTATTCACGACCCCGGCTGGTGGCAACTTCCTGGCTCTGAAAAACGTTATCGCGACTGGAAACGTTGGGGACATGGCAAACTCAACGTCACAAAATCGATTGTTGAATCTGCAGATACTTTCTTTTACCAAGTTGCTTATGATATGGGAATAGACCGAATATCTACATGGATGAGTCGTTTCGGCTATGGTGAATATACGGGGATCGATTTATCAGAAGAGCGAAACGGTATAATGCCAACACGAGAGTGGAAGCAACAGCGTTATAAAAAACCTTGGTATCAAGGTGATACAATACCGGTTGGTATAGGACAAGGGTATTGGACAGCAACACCTATTCAAATGACAAAAGCCTTAATGACATTAATAAATGATGGACAAGTGAAAACCCCTCACCTGCTTTATGGCACGAAGCTTGGTAATGAGATGTTACCTTATGTTGATACTGAAACGCGCCAAATTGGTGATATCAACTCAGGTTATTGGGAATTAGCAAAGCATGGTATGTATGGTGTTGCTAATTTTCCTAATGGTACGGGTCGTCGTAGTTTTGCTGATGCGCCCTACAAAATTGCGGCTAAATCAGGAACAGCCCAGGTCTTTAGTTATGAAACTTATAACGCTAGCCAATTAGCTGAGCACCTTCGTGACCATAAACTAATGATTGCATTTGCCCCTTATGATAATCCAACTGTAGCGATTTCAATTATTTTAGAAAATGGTGGTGCGGGTCCTTCAGTCGGTGATATTACAAGACAAATTCTTGACCACATTCTCCTTGGTGATAACAACACAGTATTACCTGATTCACCCCCCGCTCCGCGTGGTTCAGAGGAATAATCATATGACTGAAAATAATAAGAAAAAATCCTTCTGGACTCGAATTCATATCGACCCTTTATTCTTGCTCTGTATTATTGCTTTATTGGGATACAGCGCATTTATTATGTGGAGCGCAAGTGGCCAAGATCCAGAAATGATGCAACGCAAATTAGGGCAGATTGCAATGGGTTTTATGATCATGATTGTCATGGCACAAATACCACCACGAGTCTATGAAAGTTGGGCTCCTCATCTCTATTTTTTTTGCGTTATCTTGCTTATCCTTGTGGATGTTTTCGGTCAAATTAGTAAAGGGGCCACAACGTTGGTTAGATTTAGGTATTGTGCGTTTTCAACCTTCAGAAATAGCTAAAATTGCGGTACCTTTAATGGTAGCGCGATTTATGAATCGCGATATATGTCCACCGACATTACGTAATACAGCCATTGCATTGGTACTTATTTTTGTTCCAACCTTATTAGTTGCGGCACAACCTGACTTAGGAACGTCCATCCTTGTTGCTGCTTCAGGGTTATTTGTTCTTTTCCTTGCAGGAATGAGTTGGCGTCTTATCACTATAGCTATCATTCTTGTTGCTGCCTTTATCCCCCATACTTTGGTTTTTCCTGATGCATGATTACCAACAAGCACGGGTAATGATGCTTCTCGATCCGGAATCAGACCCACTTGGTGCTGGATATCATATCATCCAATCTAAAATTGCCATTGGTTCTGGCGGATTACATGGAAAAGGATGGTTACAAGGCACGCAATCTCAATTAGAATTCTTACCAGAGCGCCATACAGACTTTATTTTTGCTGTATTGGCTGAAGAACTCGGATTAATTGGTGTTTTGATACTATTAGCTCTTTATATACTCTTAATTGCGCGAGGCCTTTACCTTGCAACAAAAGCACAAAATACATTTGGCAGAGTAATGATTGGCGGATTAATGCTAATTTTCTTTGTCTATGTCTTTGTCAACATAGGAATGGTGAGTGGTATTCTTCCTGTTGTCGGTGTTCCGTTACCGCTTATGAGTTATGGAGGCTCTGCCCTAATTGTCTTAATGGCAGGATTTGGCATTGTTATGTCTATTCATACACACCGAAAACTATTATCAAAAAGTTTATAATGAGGTTTCTATGCGTCTGCAATGGGTTTTGATAGGTATCAGTGCATTGCTACTTTCGGGGTGTGTTGTTAATAAATCCAACACCAATAAACAGCCAGCACCATTACCTAATGTGCAAGCTCAACGTGTTCTCGGTGCTGAACCTCGTTACGAGCCTTATCACCCAACGGCAAATCAAGATTACAGAAAAAATGGGGTGATCTATCGTATTGTCACTGATCCTGCTAACTTTAGTGAACGAGGAGAAGCTATTGTTTATGATAGTTTAGCAATGAGTCGTTTAACAACGATTGGTGAACGAATCAATCCTTATGAGTTTGCGGCCGCACATCCCACATTACCCATTCCGAGCTATGTGAAGATCACCAATTTACTTAATGGACGCACCATGGTTGTCCGTATTAACGATCGAGGCCCTTACGTCAATGGCAAACAAATCCAAGTCACTCCGGCTGTTTCTGATAGCTTACGTTTGATGCCAACAACCCCTTTACAAATTGAAGGAATTGTCGTTGATCAAAATGGTCATATGAGCGGTATTGGCACACATGGAGCGCAGATCGAGAAAAAAACAACCGCCTTACCCGAACGCCCTAATTTTAATGTTCAGCCAGCAACACCTGCACCATTAACGACATCAACGCCAATCAATAACAATAGCCCCATTGAGCCACCAGCCCCAGCAAAAACGTCACCCCCTGCACCAGTTTTAACGCCTACTCCAGTAGAGACAAAAGCACCAACCTCAAACGCGATACAACAAGGCTTTTATGTACAGGTTGGCGCACTCAGTAACGAAAATAATGCTCAAATTTGGCTCAATGATTTGTCGTCATCATTTAGTACTCAAGGTGTGATTAATAAAGCAGATGGACTATATAAAGTACAACTTGGCCCTTATTCCTCAAAAGATCAAGCCGAAGCAATAAGAAGCAAACTGAAACAGATTAAAGATATCTCTGGGTTTATTATTACCCAATAAAGGTAAGGTGACGTAAAATCCTTTTTATATCAGCAAACTCAAGCGTAGAATCGTCTGAGTTTGCTGATGTTTTATTTATCAGCCCCTATTTTTCCCTGAATTTTCGGATTAAACAAACAGAATGAAACAAACACTACCCGCTAAATCACTAAGAACGAGCCTATTAAGTGCCACTTTTGCTTTATTGACAGTAACGCATCAAAGTCTGGCTGATGATTCACTAAAAACAATGATACCCGCTGTTCCTAATATTGAAGCCGAATCTTATATTCTTATTGATTATAATTCTGGGAAAGTGCTGGCTGAAATGAATGCGGATGTTCGTCGTGATCCTGCGAGTTTAACCAAAATGATGACCAGTTATGTTATTGGACAGTCTATTCGCGCAGGTAAAATTACTAATAATGATATTGTCCCTATTGGTGAAGAAGCTTGGGCAACAGGTAATCCAGTTTTCCGTGGCTCTTCTTTAATGTTCTTAAAACCAGGCGACCAAGTTACTGTTGCACAATTAACCCGTGGTATTAATTTGCAATCAGGTAATGATGCTTGTGTGGCAATGGCCTCTTATATCGCAGGTAGTCAAGATACATTTGTGACTATGATGAATGATTACGTTAAGCGCCTCGGTTTACAAAATACGCAATTCCAAACAGTACATGGTCTTGATGCCCCGGGGCAATATAGCTCTGCTCGTGATATGGCGCTGATTGGTGCCGCATTAATTCGTGATGTACCTGACGAATATGCCATATACAAAGAAAAAGAATATACTTACAACAATATCCGCCAAGTAAATCGCAATGGATTGTTATGGGATACCAGTTTAAATGTGGATGGTATTAAAACAGGTCACACCGCATCAGCAGGTTATAATTTAGTCGCTTCTGCAACCGAAGGCGACATGCGCTTAATTTCAGCAGTAATGGGGGGGCATTCATCTAAAGGCCGTGATGCTGAAAGTAAAAAACTACTGACTTGGGGATTTCGCTTCTTTGAAACGGTAAAGCCACTACAAGTGGGTAAAGAATTTGCGGCAGAGCCAATTTGGTATGGCGAAACAGATAAAGTACAATTAGGTGTAGATAAAGATGTTTATTTAACTATTCCTCGTGGCCGTTTAAAAGACTTAAAAGCGAGTTATGTACTTGATAATGTAGAACTGCATGCCCCCGTCACTAAAAACCAAGTTGTTGGAACCATTAATTTCCAACTTGATGGGCAAATTATCGAACAGTCCCCTCTCGTAGTGATGAATGAAGTAAAAGAAGGTGGTTTCTTTAGTCGCATTATCGATTACATCAAATTATTATTCTCCCACTGGTTTGGCTAAGAGTTGAAAAAGGTAAATGTGACCACATATAGCTTATATAGATATTGGCATAAATACATTTATCATTCCTTTATTTACCCTAATTACCAGTATCGCATTCCTTATTAATAAAGGAATGCGCTTTTTATTTATTACGATTAGGTGTAAAAATAGATTATTAAAACAACAGTATCTGTTGTCTTAAGGAATTACATTATGATGAAAACAAAATTAAACGAACTGTTAGAGTTCCCATGTTCTTTCACTTATAAAGTGATGGGTCATGCAAAACCAGAATTAGTTGATCAAGTCGTTGAAGTTATTCAACGTCATGCCCCTGGTGATTACACACCTTCGGTAAAGCCAAGTAGTAAAGGTAATTACCATTCCGTGTCTATTACCATCAATGCAACTCATATCGATCAAGTCGAAACGCTCTATAAAGAGTTAGGTGAGCTTGAACTAGTTCGTATGGTTCTTTAATCCCTTTACTTAAAAGATCATTTTTTCAAAAGCGCCTTCCTAAGGCGCTTTTTCTTATCTTAATCCCCCTCATTTTCTCTCTTCTTCGGAAAAAAAACATCTCAATCTGGTAGTTCATTTACTGGGGCGTTATACTGCTCTTCACAATTACGCTACAAATGAAGATTTTCACGGTGCAAGACAAAACAATCATTATTCGCCAATTAGGTGTGAAACCCTATTTACCGGTTTCTGATTCTATGCATCAGTTTACGGAAAAACGGGAAAGTCACACGCCTGATGAAATATGGCTCGTTCAACATGAACAAGTTTTTACTCAAGGTCAGGCTGGTAAAGCTGAACATTTATTAAACACAGGGTCTATTCCTGTTATTCAATCTGATCGTGGAGGTCAGGTGACTTATCATGGCCCAGGCCAACAAGTCATGTATGTTTTAGTGGATTTAAAACGTAACCATATTGGTGTTCGCCAATTAGTCACAGCACTTGAAAATACCGTTATTAAAACGCTAGCGGAATTTAATGTAGAAGCCTATGCTCGCGCGGATGCACCGGGCGTGTATGTTAAAGGCGATAAAATTTGTTCATTAGGGTTACGTATCCGTAAAGGTTGCTCCTTTCACGGCTTAGCCCTCAATATCGATATGGATTTATCCCCTTTTGCACGAATAAATCCTTGTGGTTATTCTGATCTGAAAATGACACAGTTAATTGATTTTGCTCCTAATACGACAACTACACAGGTAGCACCATTATTAGTTAAGCATTTTTGTACACAACTAGGATTCCAACCACAGTAATAAAAATGCTATAATTTTTTTAACATTTGTCATTTTTTTTTAAAACCCTGATTACCTCAGTCACATCGTGTTAATCACTCTAGATAACTGGAACTGGCACAATTATGAGTAAACCTATTCAGATGGAACGCGGAGTCAAATATCGCGATGCCGATAAAATGGCACTTATTCCTGTTAAAACAGTCGCTACAGAACGTGAACAACTGCTACGCAAACCTGATTGGATGAAAATAAAGCTGCCCGCTGATTCAAGTAAAATTCAAGGCATCAAAGCAGCAATGCGTAAAAATGGCCTTCATTCTGTGTGCGAAGAAGCATCTTGCCCTAACCTTGCAGAGTGCTTTAACCATGGAACAGCGACCTTTATGATCTTAGGCGCAATCTGCACACGCCGTTGCCCGTTTTGCGATGTCGCACATGGTCGCCCAAATGCACCCGATCCACAAGAGCCAGAAAAACTTGCTCAAACCATTAAAGATATGGGATTACGCTACGTCGTTATTACCTCTGTAGACCGTGATGATTTACGTGATGGTGGCGCTCAGCATTTTGCTGATTGTATTTCAGCTATTCGCGCAAAAAATCCCACTATTCGTATTGAAACATTAGTTCCTGATTTTCGTGGCCGTATGGATAAAGCTCTTGAGATCCTCACAGATACGCCACCTGATGTCTTTAACCATAACTTAGAGAACGTTCCTCGTGTTTATCGCCAAGTACGTCCAGGTGCTAACTATCAATGGTCATTAACATTGCTAGAGCGATTTAAGCAAGCACATCCTGATATTCCGACAAAATCAGGTTTAATGGTTGGCCTTGGGGAAACCAACGAAGAAATCATTGACGTTATGCGTGATCTGCGTAAACATGGGGTAACGATGCTGACATTAGGGCAATATCTACAGCCAAGTCGTCACCATCTTCCTGTTCAACGCTACGTCAGTCCTGACGAGTTTGAATATATGAAAGAGCAAGCACTTGCGATGGGTTTTACCCATGCAGCTTGTGGGCCGTTTGTTCGCTCATCTTATCATGCCGATCTTCAAGCTCAGGGGATTGAGGTTAAATAACAATTAATCTCTCATGCTTAATATTGCAATTGCTGTATTTATAGGTGGTGGTTTAGGTAGCGTATTACGCTGGCTGATTAGCTACCGCCTAAATTCTATTCTTCCACATTTTGCCACAGGCACCTTTATTGCTAACTGTATTGGTGCCTTTATTATTGCTTTTGGTATTGCTTGGTTTAGCAAAGCACCGCATATTGATCCTATTTGGAAAATTATGCTAACAACGGGCTTTTGTGGCGGTTTGACAACCTTCTCAACCTTTTCGGTTGAAGTGGTTGCACTCTTAACGGAAGGTAAAATTGGATGGGCATTAAGTACAATGGGCGCTAACTTAGCGGGATCATTTTTAATGACTGCATTTGCATTTTGGTTATTACGTGAAATGTAATACTAGAAACATAAAAACCCGTTATTCAACGGGTTTTTACTGTCTCAAAGAAGTCGTTAATTAGATAGCGACAACGTTTGCAGCAGATGGCCCTTTCGCGCCGTCAGTAACTTCAAACTCTACTTTTTGACCTTCAGCAAGGGTTTTAAAGCCTTCTGATGTAATAGCGGAAAAGTGTACAAATACATCTTTACTGCCATCTTCTGGAGTGATAAAACCAAAACCTTTAGTTTCGTTAAACCACTTAACGTTACCTTTTAATTTAGACATCAAGTTTACCTTTAAAATAGAAAATAAACGCAAGCGTTTTGCGTTGGCTATAGTAAAACAAAAATGATGATTCCCTGTCCACAGTCTAGATCACGAAACTCACATTTTTTTTCTGCCAAATGATTAATATTCAGACAAATCCCATGACTTAACACAGCGTTCACTTAAGAAACAATACTTAATACTTACAATCTGAACTATTCATCAATCTCTATTTTTTCATATTGAAGTAGCCAACGCTTAATATCCACCCCCCCCGTGTAACCGACTAACTTGCCGTTATGGCCAATAACACGATGACAAGGAATAATTAAAGAAATCGGATTTCGTGAATTCGCCATTCCTACCGCTCTGCAATAATTGACTGAACCTAATGTAAGTGCCAATTTTTTATAACTCCAAACTTCGCCAAAAGGAATAGTTTGTAATGTTTTCCAAACTCGACTTTGGAATTCTGTTCCCTCTGGCGCCAACGGGATAGAAAAAGTTGTACGATTACCTGCAAAATACTCTTTTAGTTGTTTTATGCACTGTTTAATAACAGTGCTTGAATTCACAGCAATATCTTTATCATTTACAAAATAGAGGCTGGTGATCCCTTTTTCATTTGCTGTAATAGAGATATAGGGTTTTGGGAAACCTATAGGTGCATCGAGATAGTCTTGGTACATAATATTTTCTCTGCTGATTTGTCTGTAACAATAAGATTAAATCATGCTGGATTGATAAAGCAATCATCTAATTACTCGTATATCTAATAAAAATTGATCCATCGAGTGATGAAAAAATAAAATTAGTGCGCTAACCTTTTAATTTTAATGATAATCATTATCAAAATACAAAAACACCATATATTGTATGGTTGAAAATAAATAACTCTATATATAGTATTTAAGTACTTCTCATTATGGATGTGAAAACAGACGCATCCATATTTTTATAAGGGTTATTTTTTATGTCTGTTATCCTCTATACCAAGCCAAATTGCGTTCAATGCAGCGCCACAGAGCGTGCGTTAAAACAAAAAAACATTCCATTTGTTGCAGTTGATCTGACCCAAGATACACAAGCCTTAGCGCAAATTGTCTCTATGGGATATCGCCAAGTTCCCGTCGTTGTTCATGGAGAACAACATTGGTCCGGTTTCTGCCCTGATAAGATAGGACAAATTACGCTCTAAAGGAGCCTCTTATGCAAACTGCACCTTTGATCTATTTCTCAAGTCGCTCAGAAAACTGTCATCGCTTTGTGCAAAAGCTCAATTTACAAGCGACTAGAATTATTGAAGATGAAATCTTGCTCGCAACACAACCCTTTGTGTTGCTTTGCCCTACTTATGGTGGCGGTGGAACTAAAGGTGCAGTTCCTAAGGCGGTTATTCAGTTTTTAAATATTCCTGAAAATCGTCAATTAATACGTGGTGTTATTGCTTCTGGAAATACAAACTTTGGTGCAGCTTATGGGTTAGCAGGTGACATCATTGCACAAAAATGCCAAATCCCTTTTTTGTATCGATTTGAATTATTAGGCACACCAGAAGATGAAAAACGCGTAAAAACCGGCTTAAGGACGTTTTGGTCTAATCTGGCAGACCAATGTGTCACGAGATAATTAACATGACAACATCAATAGAACAACTTGATTACCATGCCTTAAACGCCATGCTAAATCTCTATGATGAGCAAGGTAATATTCAGTTTGATAAAGACAAATTAGCAACGCATCATTTTTTTCGTCAACATGTAAATCAAAATACGGTATTTTTTCATGATCTAAAAGAAAAGCTCGAGTTTTTAGTACAGCAACACTATTACGAAACTCAAGTGCTAGAACAATATGAATTTGCCTTTATCAAACAGCTATTCAAACATGCTTATAGCAAAAAATTTCGCTTTCAATCTTTTTTAGGGCTTTTAAGTACTATACCAGTTACACCTTAAAAACATTTGATGGCGAGCGTTACCTTGAACGCTATGAAGATCGCGTCTGTATGGTTGCCCTCACCCTTGCAAAAGGTGATACCGAGCTTGCCATTCATCTTGTTGATGAAATTATTAGTGGTCGTTTCCAACCCGCCACACCAACATTCCTAAATTGTGGAAAACAACAGCGTGGTGAGTTGGTTTCCTGCTTTCTATTGCGTATCGAAGATAATATGGAATCTATTGGTCGATCGGTAAATTCGGCATTACAGCTTTCTAAACGGGGGAGGTGGTGTCGCATTTCTACTCACTAATTTACGTGAAGCCGGTGCACCCATTAAACGAATTGAAAATCAATCTTCAGGGGTTGTCCCTGTTATGAAAATGCTTGAAGATGCGTTTTCCTATGCAAACCAATTAGGTGCAAGGCAAGGCGCAGGGGCAGTTTATCTTCATGCTCACCACCCTGATATTTATTATTTTCTTGATACAAAAAGAGAAAATGCAGATGAAAAAGTCAGGATCAAAACACTCTCTTTAGGCGTAGTAATTCCAGATATCACATTTGAGTTAGCGAAACGCAATGAAGATATGTATCTCTTCTCACCTTATGATGTAGAGCGTGCTTATGGCGTACCAATGTCAGAAATCAGTATTAGCAAAAAATACAGTGAGATGGTGAATAACTCACAAATTCGTAAAAAGAAAATTAAAGCGAGAGAGTTCTTCCAAACACTTGCCGAAATTCAATTTGAATCTGGCTATCCTTATATCATGTTTGAAGATGCGGTAAATCGAGCAAATCCTATTGCGGGTAGAATTAACATGAGTAATCTTTGCTCTGAAATTTTACAAGTCAACAGCGCAAGTCAGTATCATCCAGATTTAAGCTATCGCCATATCGGTCATGACATCAGTTGTAACTTAGGTTCTATGAATATTGCTATGGCAATGGACTCCCCTAACTTCGCTCATACCGTCAGCACTGCAGTTAGAGCATTAAGCAATGTCTCTGAAATGACGAAAATTGAGTCTGTTCCTTCTATTGAAAAAGGTAATCTCGCTTCTCATGCGATTGGTTTAGGGCAAATGAATTTGCATGGCTACTTAGCACGTGAAGGAATTTATTACGGCTCTGAAGAAGCATTAGATTTCACCAATATCTATTTTTATACCGTCACTTATTATGCGTTATTAGCTTCAAACCAATTAGCTATTGAAAAAAAACAACACTTTAAAGGTTTTAAGAATTCAAAATACGCAACAGGTGAATACTTTAATAAGTATGTATCACAACAATGGTTGCCTAAAACACAAAAAGTCCACCAGTTATTTAGCCAATCGAATATTCATATTCCTACACAAGAAGATTGGCAAACACTCCAGTTGTCTATTATGACATATGGGATTTATAACCAAAACTTACAAGCGATCCCCCCGACCGGATCTATCTCCTATATCAATCATTCCACATCAAGCATTCATCCTATTGTAGCCCCAATAGAAATCAGGAAAGAAGGTAAAATTGGACGGGTTTATTATCCAGCCCCATTTATGACTAATGAAAATCGCCAGTATTATCAAGATGCTTATGAAATTGGTGCAGAAAAAATTATCGACACCTATGCAGAAGCGTCACAACATATTGATCAAGGTTTATCACTAACGTTGTTCTTTTCTGATGAAGCCACAACAAGAGATATTAACAAAGCGCAAATTTATGCATGGCGTAAGGGTATTAAAACCTTGTATTACATTCGTATCCGACAATCCGCATTAGCAGGCACTGAAATAAAAGGCTGTGTTTCGTGTGCACTTTAATAATTACAAGAAGGAAAATATAACATGTCATCACCTTTATTAAGTCACGTTAATGCAATTAACTGGAATCGTATTGAGGATGAAAAAGATTTAGAAGTTTGGAATCGTTTAACCATGAATTTTTGGTTACCTGAAAAAATTCCACTCTCTAATGACATTCCTTCTTGGAGCCACCTTAACACAAGCCGAAAAACAGCTCACTATTCGTGTTTTTACTGGATTAACATTACTGGATACTATTCAAAATACTGTGGGGGCGCCGACATTGATACCCGATGCACTGACGCCACATGAAGAAGCGGTATTATCCAATATCTGTTTTATGGAAGCGGTTCATGCTCGCTCTTACAGTTCAATATTTTCCACCCTCTGTTTAACAGCAGATGTTGATGAAGCATATCGTTGGAGTGAAGAAAATCCTTATCTACAAAAGAAAGCTGATATTATTCTGCGCTACTACCAAGACCCTGATCCTTTAAAGAAGAAAATCGCTAGCGTATTTTTAGAATCATTTTTATTTTTACTCCGGATTCTATTTACCTATGTATTGGTCAAGTAGAGGAAAATTAACGAATACAGCTGATTTAATTCGACTTATTATTCGTGATGAAGCCGTTCATGGTTATTATATTGGCTATAAATTTCAAAATCATTTATTAAGTAAATCTGAATTAGAAAAACAAGATATTAAAGATTTTGCGTTCTCATTATTATTAGATTTATATGACAATGAAGTTAAATATACCGAAGATCTTTATGACACAGTTGGTTGGACTGAAGATGTAAAAAAATTCCTTCATTATAATGCAAATAAAGCATTAATGAATTTAGGTTATGAGGCCTTATTCCCTGATGAAATAACAAATGTCAGTGCTGCTATTCTATCATCACTGTCACCTGATGCTAATGAAAATCACGATTTCTTTTCTGGCTCGGGTTCATCCTATGTTATTGGAAAAACCATTAACACCGAAGATGATGATTGGGATTTTTAATTTCTCTTATTAACTATCAAATATGACCACAGAATAGCAATACATTCAAATTAATTATATATCAACATAAAAACATAATGCATTGAAAAATATAATTTATTTTTTAATGCATTTTTTATTGTTCATAAAAGCAACTAATTGTATGATTTTTACCGTTCGATTTATTCAAATAACCAATTTTTTACGAATGATTTTTCAGTTTTTCTTAAATAACCACTCAGATCAGGGTAACATTAATTAGATTATCTAATGTATTTTGGTTTTTTTTCATTTTTATTTTTCTTACTTTCTGCTGTTTCTTTACTCTTTCATTATTCTTTTTATTGAGATCCTAATTAAAATCTCAATATCTAAAAAAAGAAAGTTATTTCAGTTGGTTAACCAATATATCAACGCTTAACAATAAATTTATATTTCACTTTATTTAATTATTAATCATTAAAAAAACAATTAAAAAAAGAGATTTTTTTTAATTAATTATAATGAACATAGGGTTGTCAGACTCGATCATTGTGGTAGGGTATTTCCCTTACTAAAAATTTTATTTTAGGAAAATAACGATACTCATTAATTAATATTTAATTTATTCCTTCTAATATTTAAATAGGAAACTATATATTGCATGGCAATTAAACTTGAAGTGAAAAACCTCTACAAGGTATTTGGCGAACATCCTAAACGTGCCTTTGAATTATTAGAATCTGGTATGAATAAAGATCAGATTTTTGATAAAACAGGGCTTACAGTAGGCGTTCAAAATGCAAATCTGGCAATTGAAGAAGGCGAAATATTTGTCATTATGGGCTTATCTGGCTCCGGTAAATCCACACTAGTCCGCCTTCTCAATCGTCTGATCTCTCCTACAAAAGGAGAAGTGCTTATTGATGGCGAAAATATTGCGACTATGTCGGATAAAGAGTTACGCCAAGTACGCCGTAAAAAAATCAGTATGGTATTTCAGTCATTCGCCTTAATGCCACATATGAACATACTTGATAACACAGCCTTCGGAATGGATCTCGCAGGATTAAGCAAAGACGAGCGTTATAAAAAAGCAATGGATGCATTAGAGCAAGTCAATCTTGGTAGTTATGCTCATTCTTGGCCTGATGAGCTATCAGGCGGAATGCGTCAACGTATTGGCCTAGCTCGTGCTTTAGCCAATGATCCCGATATCTTATTAATGGATGAGGCTTTCTCAGCACTTGACCCTTTAATTCGTACCGAAATGCAAGATGAATTATTGAGCTTACAAGGCGATAAACAGCGTACTATTGTATTTATTTCTCATGATCTTGACGAAGCAATGCGTATTGGTGATCGAATTGCCATTATGCAAGGTGGAGTTGTAGTCCAAATCGGTACACCGGATGAAATACTCAATAACCCAGCTAATGATTATGTGCGTACATTCTTCCGTGGGGTTGATATTAGCCACGTATTTAGTGCCAAAGATATCGCCAAACGTCGCCCTGAAACCTTATTGCATATCGCACCTGGCTTTGGTCCTCGCTCAGCATTAAAAGTGCTTGAAGATGAAGATAGAAATTTTGGTTATCTCATTGAGCGAGGTAGAAAGTTTATCGGTATTGTTTCGGTAAATTCTCTTGAAGAGGCTCTCAAAAATAAACGGTCTATTGAATCAGCTATTTTATCCGAACCCTGTGCCATTAATGGTGATACCCCTCTAAATGAGCTGATTTCAACGGTTGCACAATCTCCCTGTGCTATTCCTGTTATTGATGAAAAAAACCGTTATATAGGTTTGATTTCTAAAGGAATGTTACTACAAGCACTGGATAAGGAGACGCCAAATGAGTAATACAAATAATCAAGATACTGCATGGGATACCACTTCCCAAGAAACAACCACAAGCGATACCACACAAGAGACACCCCATAGCGTAAATGATGATCCTTGGGCAACAACCAATACAAGTACAACCGAAAGCGACCCTTGGAGTAGTACTGATAGTTCATCAGCAGATACCGATCCATGGGGAACAACAGGTAGCGGTAGTGAAAATATTGATACATCATCTACAGGCACTGACTGGTTAGATGCAACACCTACCGATGTTACGTCAGATTCTTTTAATCTTATGGATCCCTTTCACAACACACTTATCCCTTTAGATTCATGGGTTACTGAAGCGATTGACTGGATCGTGTTACACTTTCGCCCCGTTTTCCAAGGCATCCGTGTACCCGTTGATTTTGTGTTAAGTGGTTTTGAAAATTTCTTAACCTCAATGCCAGCACCTGTTGCCATTATTCTATTTTCACTGATTGCATGGCAACTTTCAGGCAAAGTAATGGGGATCACTTCGTTTATCTCACTGATATTAATTGGTGCTATTGGCGCGTGGTCTGAAGCCATGGTTACCCTTGCTTTAGTTCTTACCTCCTTACTATTCTGTCTAATAATCGGGCTTCCTTTAGGGATATGGCTTGCTAGTAGTGATAGAGCATCAAAAATCGTCCGTCCTTTGCTCGATGCCATGCAGACCACACCCGCATTCGTCTACTTAGTGCCCATCGTGATGCTATTTGGTATTGGTAATGTACCGGGAGTTGTAGTCACTATCATTTTTGCATTGCCACCTATTGTGAGACTAACCATTTTAGGGATCAAACAAGTGCCAGAGGATTTAATTGAAGCTGCTCAATCATTTGGGGCAAATCCTCGACAAATGTTGTTTAAAGTGCAATTGCCACTCGCTATGCCAACCATTATGGCTGGTGTAAACCAAACCTTGATGTTAGCACTTTCAATGGTTGTTATTGCATCAATGATAGCCGTTGGTGGATTAGGTCAAATGGTATTGCGTGGTATTGGTCGCCTTGATATGGGGCTTGCTGCCGTCGGAGGGGCCGGTATTGTTATTCTTGCGATTATCCTTGACCGATTAACACAATCTTTAGGTCAAAATAGCCGTCATAAAGGTAACCGATGCTGGTATATGACAGGTCCTATTGGCTTAATTTGCCGACTCTTTGGCAAAAAAGCATCGTAATATATATTCACTATTAATTAAAAATCTATAAAAAACATCACGTTCAATCAATATAAGAAATAGAGGCGACAGTTCGCTGTCGCTATTTATCTCTTACCATCACAACAGAAGGAAAAACTATGCGTAATCCAGTTATCTGGGCAACCGTATTGTCCGCCACACTGATAAGCACCCAGTTATCCGCTGCTGATTTACCTGGAAAAGGGATTTCGGTTCAACCTGTGCAAAGTACGATTTCTGAAGAAACCTTTCAAACCTTAATCGTTAACAAAGCACTAGAGCAATTAGGCTACACGGTTCAACCGATTAAAGAAGTCGATTACAATGTTGCTTATTCCTCTATCGCCAACGGTGATGCCACCTTTATGGCCGTAAGTTGGGTTCCACTTCATAACTCACAATATGAAGCTGCGGGTGGCGATAACACTTTTTATCGTAAAGGTGATTATGTCGTTAACGCAGCTCAAGGTTACTTAATTGATAAGAAAACGGCTGAAAAATACAACATTACCAATATTGAGCAATTTAAAGATCCTAAAATCGCCAAACTCTTTGATGCCAATGGTGATGGTAAAGCCGACTTAACAGGTTGCAACCCGGGTTGGGGTTGTGAAGAAGCTATCAATAATCATTTAAAAGCCTATGATTTAGAAAAATCGGTTACACATAACCAAGGTAACTATGCAGCGATGATGGCAGATACTATTACTCGCTATAAAGAAGGTAAACCTATCTTCTATTATACATGGACGCCATATTGGATAAGTGATGTATTAAAGCCAGGTAAAGATGTTGTTTGGTTACAAGTACCGTTCTCATCTTTACCCGGTGATGATAAAACAGACACCACATTGGCAAATGGGAAAAACTACGGTTTTCCACCAAGCACCATGCATATCGCTGCAAATAAAAAGTGGGCAGAAGATAATCCAGCAGCAGCAAAACTCTTTGAAGTCATGAAAATGTCTGTTGCCGATATCAATGCGCAGAATTTGCGTATGCATAATGGTCAAAAATCACAAGCTGATATTGAGCGTCATGCAAATGCATGGATCAAAGCCCATCAGAAAACGTTTGATGGCTGGGTTGAACAAGCTCGAAGTGCAGCAAAGTAATATGATGAAATAACACATAATCTAAAAAGATGATAACTAAAAGCAGGCTACAATATTGTGGTCTGTTTTTTTATAAATAATTAAAATTACACATCATTAAACAAAATACATTTATACAATAAAAAATCATTTTAACACTATTCTATAGTTAAGATTATTCTCCTTATTAAACACTTAAATCTCCCTTTCTTTCATTCACTCATTTCTTCAATTATGATTATTTTTTTCTCCAGTTGCCATTTTTGGCATGCTCATTCTCATATTGAAGATTTAGATAAGGAATAAATTGTGTCTTATACTAACAAACCTGTACCTGAAGAAATTAAACGTTGGAACTGGGGGGCTTTCATGTTTAATATTATTTGGGGATTTGGCAATAAATCCTATCTTCCATTATTAGCACTCGTTCCTTTACTTAATCTTATCTGGATTTTTATCTGTGGTATTAAAGGTAATGAATGGGCATGGAAGAAGGGTGACTACGATTCTGTTGAAACCTTTATGAAAGTACAAGAAACATGGAATAGAGCGGGCTTTATTTACTTTATTATCAGCATCATTATGGCTGTTATTTTCTTTATTTTCTTCTTCACTACCATGATGGCAATGATTGCAACTTCTGCATCACAAGGTTATTGATTCAATATATTGGGTATTGACCTCTAAATTTACAATAAACCCCATATTATCATGGGGTTTATTTTTTTAACGTATATATCAACTGGCGTTAATATTAGAAGCGTTTTACCACAGTAAATCGATAGTCGCGTCCTACACCTGAAACTGATTCCCCTAAATAAGGATAATAATCACGGTTAAATATATTCGCGACAGTAAAACGCACCTCCGTATTCTTTATAAAAGACGGTTCCCAATTCGCAAATAAACCATGGATTGCATAACCTTTACTTTTTGGTAGAGACCAATAAGTGGCATTAGGATCAGCATCTGTTGGTGAACGTCGTTGAGCACCAATAAAATCACCAGTCCACCCCATATTAATATTAATACTAGGGACTTTTACACCAACTGTGGCATGTAAAGCATCCGGTTGAATTTCAGCAATCCATGTTTTCTGACCAAACCACGGATCACGTGGTGATTGATCCCGTTTTCCTTTCATTGTTGAATACGCTAAACGACCGAATACATTAGGGCTATTATAAAAGGCTTCAATTTCCAGTCCTTGAATATGGTAACCTGGTAAATTACGGTAGTTACCGATGGAAGGCGGGCAATTTCTATTATGTCCATCCACCTTTTGGCTTTCACAATAAACACCGCGACGACGGAAGATTTCGTCTTTACCTCGAGTATCAAACAGTGTTGTTCTTAACTGCAGTTGGTCTTCTCGTTGAATAACACTTTCAAAGTCTGCAATTGCGCCAATCCGTGTAGCTCTTACTGTTTCCTTGTCTAGATGACGGCTCGTGCCTGTTAAGCTAGAAATACTTCCTTGTACTTCATACTGCTCATCAATCAATGGTGCTCGCCATGTATAGGTTAAATCACCAAAGAATCTGAAATTCTTGTTCATTTTCCATAATAAACCTAAATGAGGTGTTGCCCCTCGATAGGTTACATCAGAGTAATCATGACCATAATAGGGATCAGGATCTTGATAGGTAATAGCTCGACTACCTTTACCTTTGTTTTTAACAATATCGTAGCGCACTCCCGGTGTTATCGTCAGATTTCTATAACTTATTGAATCTTGAAGATAGAAGCTGGTTGTCGTTTGCGTTCCTTCAGGCATATAAGGTGGAGCATAATAACCATAATTATAATTTGGATTTTTCGCTTTATCTCGTGTAAACATTAAAACATCACGATCATTACGATGCCAGCGTGTTCCCACTAATACCTTATGTTCTAAAGCACCTTGCATAAGGGTGCTTTCGTTCTTAATTTCAATTTGATGATTGCGATAATCAACCCAGCTTTGATTTCCCATACTGCTACTAAAATAGGAACTTGCATTCTCAGGGCGGTTATCATTCTGTTTTGTCTTTGAATAACCATAAGTCAGTGTTAAATTAATTAAATCGGAATCAACTGGGCTGAATATTCCATTTCACACTGAAGGTGTCATCTTTTTGATCACGATAAACTAATTTGCGCTTCATCGCCGCATCAAAGCCATATTTATCTACGTCAGCTTGACTAGGTTTAGCTAATTCATCACGTTTAGCCGCCCAAGGTGTCCAGCCATCACTTTCTGAGCGCGATGCTGATAACGTTAATGTTTGTGCTTCGGTTAGGTAGATATTGGTTTTAATTAAAAAAGAATCTTGATCAGATTGTGAATAACCAAATTTAGTTCCATCAGGACGTCTCAGATCATCACTTTCACGACGGTTAAAATAGAATAATCCGTCTGCTTGCCCATCAAGTAATTTACCGTATACCGCACCACTATAACGATTTTGTCTATCGTTTGTATGGTGACCATATTTTAAAAACATCCCAATATTCTGATCGGGTAATAATAAGTCATCGGGATCTTTGGTTTCAATTCTTACTGAACCACCAAACCCACCATTACCTTGAGTAATATTATGAGGGCCTTTATCAACATCAAGGCGACGTATTAATTCGGGATCAATAAAAATTGAACCTTGACGATATTTTTCAAAGGTTTTGGGCGTACCGTCAAGTGTGATTTTAATATCTTCAGGATTACCCATCCCCCAGATATTCAATGTTTGACCACCAGGCCTTGGGGAACCAGAAGATGAAATTCCGGGTAATTTGTCCACCAGCTCTGCAATATTATTAGGCTGAATTCGATCAATATCTTTTAGTGTCAGAACCGTACTCCCAGCATCAACACTCGAATTAAGCTCCCCCATCACGTAAATAGGCTCAATAATAATATTCTCACGCGGTTTTGATTGTATAGATATATCAGATTTAGCCGGTGTCGTTATTTCTGGTTTTACACTTTCAGTCGCATAGCTATTTAACGAAGTAAGTGAAGTCAATAATAATGCAATCGCTGATGATGAAAATGAAAATATCCCAATTCCCTGGCGATAAGCATCATTTTTTGCTAAGAAATGGATCATAATAGTCGTATCTTTTATATGGTTATTGGTTTGATAAATGATTAGAGCTGTAACTAACATCGCCAATTATGATAATGATAATAATTATCATTATCTAGTTTTTTTGCATTTATCACTCAATACAGATAACTACACTATTGATACATTCTTGTTAGATTTAAATCTCATCTAAAATAATATTTATAATAAATTAAACTAATTTCATTGGTTATTATGAGGAAATAACTTATCCCTATTTTTAGTTCATTTCATTTGCTTAACGAATCATGATTACATAAAAATTACTAAAGAAAATTTAATCAATTATAAAGAGAAATGATAAGAAAAACACAGAACAATCTGATAATTATCATTATACTCCTTCTCTTTTTCTTTATTTAATCAGCTATCTAATTATTAATTCAAGTAAATTTCAAATATCACATTCTCTTTTAATTATTGAATAAATTAAACAATTAAAATAATGATATTCAACGAGATAAAAATCAGTTAATAATAAAATAAATAATATGAGGTAATATACGCACTTTTGAACACAAGGATGCGTCATGACAATTTATGACCTAAAACCCAAGTTTCAATCTCTTTTACGCCCTTATGTAAAACAGTTATTCACAAAAGGGATCACAGCAAATCAGGTCACACTTTTTGCCTTACTGTTATCCATTGCTGTTGGTGGATTACTTTTGCTTTATCCTTATCCCCATTTATTTTTATTGCTCCCTTTTGTCCTCTTTTTTCGTATGGCGCTTAATGCCATAGATGGCATGCTTGCACGAGAACATAATCAAAAAAGTGCGCTTGGGGCGATATTAAATGAAGCCAGCGATGTTATTTCAGATATTGCACTCTATCTCCCTTTTGCTTTTATTTTTCCACAAGCCTATTGGTGGATCATGCTGGCACTCTTTTTAATGATAATGACTGAGTTTTTAGGCGTGCTTGCCCAAACTATTCATGCGTCTCGTCGTTATGATGGCCCGATGGGAAAAAGTGATAGAGCCTTTATTTTCGGTGCTATCGCTTTTTTTATCGGATTATTCCCTTCCCTGACATTATCAGAAAACACGCATTATCTTTTTATTATTATTAATTTATTACTTTTGTTGACTTGTTATCACCGAATTCATCGCGCACTAAAAGAATCAACGATGATAGATAAAGATAAGGATACATCGTTATGAATCAACAACCGCAATATCAAACTCAAAGGAATATGTTTGAGTCTGAATTTACCACCAGCGATAAAACATCTTTGTATTATCGCCATTGGCCTGCTCAAATTACCACTGAATCAAAAGCAATTATTTTATTTCACCGAGGCCATGAACACTCAGGTCGTGTTTCTCATCTAGTGGATGAGTTAGATCTTCCTGATTTTTCAATGTTTGCTTGGGATGCTCGTGGACATGGTAAAAATCAAGGTGCTCGCGGTTATAGCCCATCAATGGGAACTTCAATAAAAGATATAGACGAATTCGTTCATTACGTTTCATCCAACTATAATATTCCAATGGAGAATATTCTGGTTGTTGGTCAAAGTGTAGGCGCCGTTTTAGTTACTGGTTGGGTACACGATTATGCCCCTAAGATCCGCGGTATGGTGTTAGCTTCCCCTGCATTTAAAGTGAAATTATATGTCCCTTTTGCACGCACAGGTCTTGCCTTGATGCAAAAAGCTCGCGGGCTCTTTTATGTTAATTCATACGTGAAAGCCAAATACTTAACTCATGATCAAAGTCGCATCGACTCTTTTAACCAAGACTCGCTGATCACTCGCCCTATTGCCGTCAATATTTTATTAGAGCTTTATAAAACGGCTGATCGTGTTGTTGAAGATGCAAGTGCAATTACTTTACCAACACAATTATTTATTTCAGGCAATGATCATGTGGTTCACGCTAATCCTCAACATCTTTTCTATGAACGTTTAAATACATCTATCAAAGAAAAACATGTCTTACCAGGCTTTTACCACGACACTTTAGGTGAGAGAGACAGAGTTATTCCTATCAATAAAATGCGCAGTTTTATTGAAACTTTATTTGCACAACCACTTTATCAACATGATTACCAACATGAAGATACTTGGAGCCATAGTGCAGATGTTTATCGCGCATTACAGACACCACTTCCTAAATATTGTCCAAAAAGACTCTATTACAAAGTGCTTAGTCGTTCGATGAGTACTTTAGGTAAAGCATCTGAAGGTGTTGCTCTAGGTTACGATAAAGGTTTTGATTCCGGATCGACGCTGGACTATGTCTATCGTAATCAGCCTCAAGGGAAAGGCTTATTTGGTCGGGTTGTTGATAGACAATATTTAAATAGTATTGGTTGGCAAGGCATTCGCCAACGTAAAATCAATATTGAAAATACTATCCGCTATGCAATTCGCCAATTAATACAAAATAATATGCCTGTGCATATTATGGATATCGCTGCAGGACAAGGTCGCTATCTTTTTGATGCAATTAATGACTATGCTAAAGTCGATTCAATTTTAATGCGCGACTATAGCGCTATTAACGTTGAACAAGGCCGAATTGCCATAAAAGAACGTCATTTAGAAGATAAAGTACGTTTTGAAGAGGGTAACGCTTTTGATGCAGAAAGCCTAAGTGCAGTTTCACCATCACCAACATTAGGTATCGTGAGTGGACTTTATGAATTATTCCCTGAAAATCATCTGCTAAAAACATCTTTAAAAGGATTATCACAAGCAATTCCAAGTGGAGGATTACTGATTTACACTTGTCAGCCTTGGCACCCTCAACTTGAAATGATTGCCCGTGTATTACCTAGTCACCAAAATGGCCAACCATGGATCATGCGTTGTCGCAGTCAAGGTGAAATGGATGCACTAGTGGATGAAGCGGGTTTTGAAAAGCTCGATCAACAAATTGATCACTGGGGTATTTTTAGTGTATCTATAGCAAAACGTCGCTAACGAAATACGCTATAGCTAAATGAATTATCGCTATATGTTGCCATATAGCGATAATTTTAAGCAAACTGTAAAAATAGAAAAAACGATAAACAAAAAAGGAAATTTAGTATGGAGGGAACTCAGCGCTCTCAAATAACATCATCAAGAAAAAATATCTGGCTTGCTGGGATTGTATGGCTGTTATTTCTAGCTCCTTTTTTCTATTTAACTTATATGCAAGTCAATACTTACACTTCCACCTTATCTAATATTCCTTCTTTTGTTTATTCATGGGAAAAGGCAATTCCCTTTTTACCGTGGACAATCATTCCCTATTGGAGTGTGAATATTGCTTATGGTATTTCCCTACTTATATGTACAACATTAAGAGAACAATTTATACATGGAGTGCGTTTAATTGTTGCCTCTCTTATAGCCTGTGCCGGTTTTTTATTATTCCCTTTAAAATTTAGTTTTATTCGCCCAACAACAGAGGGCTTTTCTGGTTGGTTATTTACCCAATTAGAAGGCTTCGATTTACCTTATAACCAAGCCCCTTCTTTACACATTATTTTATTGTGGATTATTTGGTTACGTTTCCGTGCCCATACACCTAAATCGTGGCAGTGTTTTTTAAATTTATGGTCATTGTTAATAGCTATTTCTGTACTCACAACGTGGCAACATCATTTCATTGATATTATTACCGGCTTTGGTGCTGGTGTGTTTATTTGCTATTTATTACCAATAAGTTCACGTTGGAGATGGCATTTTACTGGCAGTAAACGCAGTTTGCGTATTGCCAAAAACTATGCATTATCTGCGACTGTGTTCTATTTGTTAGCCTTTGTGTTACAAGGGCCTTTTTGGTTTGCTCTCTGGCCTGCAATCACATTAACATTTGTGACATTAGGTTATTTAGGCGCTGGCGCTTCTATTTTTCAAAAAAACACACAAGGTGAAATTCCCCTTTCTGCACGAATAATCCTCTTACCTTATCGCTTTTTTGCATGGTGTACTTATCGTTATTATTTAAAACAGTGCCAAACACCAAGTTTAGTCACTGAAGGCATTTTATTAGGTGGTCGCCCTCTTTACGAATTAAACGCCAATGCGGTCTTTGATTTAACCTGTGAATGGCCAAGAAATAAATTTAGTCAAAATAAGCTTTATTTAGCGCAACCCCAAATCGATTTATTGCCTTTATCTCCAAATGATATTAACAAAGCAATGTTATCAATGGAGCAACTAAATCAAGCTGGAACTGTTTATATTCATTGCAAACTAGGCTATTCGCGTAGTGCAACCGTTGTTGTTGCTTGGTTAGTTTATAATGGCACAGTAGCGACATTAGAGGATGCGATAAAAAAAGCCTCTCAAGCTCGTCCTCACGTTATTTTAAATCCAGAAACACGAGAGGCGCTACAAAATTGGTATTCACATTTTCAGCACATTAAATAACGAGGCAACCATGTTAACAACTAAAACTAGTGGCAAAGTAATTGGCTCTTTAACACAAAGTTGGCGTTATTTACTGTTTTTATCACTTTTACCTTATTTGAGTACATGGCCTGTGTTTAGCCTTCATTTTCATAATAAACTGGCTTTTTTTGTTGCTTCCGTTTTGTTTCTATTAACCCAATACTCTCTTTTTCGCTTATGGCTTGATAGTCATCTTTTTCAAGCTCTATATCGCTATCAAGATGATGTTAGCTTTGATAAAAGCCTCTCTACACTATTTCCTAAACACCCCCAAAAACAAACAATGGAAGCTCGCTGGCTAGGAACGAAGCGCCTATTCTCTTTTGCAATAATTGGCATTTCAATTCAATGGATATGGAACCTAGTTACTCTCTTTATTACCCTTTTTAGTTATTAAAAAGCACTATTAATAATGTTATTTAGTACATAAAACAATATGTTATAATAATTAAATATAAAGAGTTATATCAAATTAATTGAACATTTTTATCACAGTAATTCTTTTCTCAAAAAAATGACTCATGTTACTATCATTAACCTTACAAATGATTTGTTATGAGTATTATGGAAAACACCGCCCCACAAACATCACTTAGTAAAGGCCTTATTCTGCTCATGGCCGTTGCTACAGGCATGGTTGTCGCCAGTAACTACTACGCACAACCTCTACTTGATTCTATCGCAAATTATTTTCATATATCAGCGACATTAGCCGGATTTATTGTTACCACGGCGCAACTCAGTTATGCCGTAGGACTGATGCTATTGGTGCCTTTGGGAGATATTTTTGAACGCCGTTCACTCATTATTACCATGACATTAATTTCAGCCAGTGGGCTATTAATTACCGCTATGGCAACGAACATTTGGGTAATGTTAATTGGTACCGCGCTCTCTGGTATGTTCTCTGTAGTCGCCCAAATTCTAGTTCCTTTTGCAGCCACTCTCGCTGCACCACACCAACGAGGGAAAGCTGTTGGCACGATTATGAGTGGCCTTTTATTGGGTATTTTACTGGCTAGAACAGTGTCTGGGCTGATGGCATCATTTACAAATTGGCAAGGTATTTTTTGGGTTGCGAGTGTTTTTCTAACAATCTTAGCTATTACGTTATGGCGCTGTTTACCTACTTATAAAAGTCAAACAGACTTAAATTACGTTCAATTATTAGGTTCTATCTTCAAATTATTTGTTACAACCCCTGTACTTCGAACTCGTTCATTAATTGGTGCACTAATTTTTGCTCACTTTGGTTTATTGTGGACATCGATGGCCTTTTTGCTGGCATCAGATCCTTTTAACTACTCTGATGCAGTGATTGGATTGTTTGGTCTTGTGGGGGCCGCGGGTGCATTGATGGCGGGAAAAGCCGGTGTATTAGTTGATAAAGGAAAAGGTAAGAAAACCACCACAATAGGATTAGTTATTCTCCTTCTTTCTTGGGGTTTTATCATTATTGCACCTTATTATCACTGGGTTGGGCTCATCAGCTTTATTATTGGCGTTGTCCTGCTAGACTTAGCTGTTCAGGGAGTACATGTCACGAATCAAAGCACCATTTATCGTATTTTACCTGATGCGAGAAACCGTCTGACCGCAGCGTATATGACAAGCTATTTTATTGGCGGGGCATTAGGCTCTTTATTATCCGGTTATGCCTATCATCAATACGGATGGATGGGAGTTTCTATTGCTGGATTAGTTATTGCCGTTATAGGCCTTATTGTTTGGTTATTAGGTTATAGAAATGATCCAATCATCCATGCTGAATAATCTTTAGGCCCACGGAAGGGTTATATTATTCCTACAATCCCACTCTAATCAGAATAAAATGTGAATGTTTTAACAGCGTGATTACTATTGATGTATATCATCATCCCATTCTTTATTAAGAAAATTATATCAATCTTACCAATAAAGCACATTGGCGATAATTTAAAATCGTTATTATCATCATGGTAACCATTAGCAGTAAAAATAAATTTATTACGTGTTTTATCGTAAAAAACGATCCGTTTTTTCGCAAATAGACTACTATTCATTGTCAGATAAGTGATAAATTGATTTTACTAACTTATTGCAAAGAGATAAGTACCTATCCTTTTTTTTATGTTATCATTCAAAAAATTTATGAATCAGGTAACATAATCAAAAAAACATAGTGACTATAAATAATAAAAATTGCTAAATTGTGTGTTTAATATACCATTTAACATGTTGATAACAGCATTATCCTAATTTTCGAAACTAACAAGGTGTCTAAAAATGGAAAGCTCATTTACGCCAACAGAAGAATTACTAAACACTCGCGCTACACAACAGAAATCACTTAACAAAGATATTCCTTATCAAGAAATTTTGTTAACTCGCCTTTCTATGCATGTTCAAAGCAAACTTCTTGAAAGTCGTAATAATATGCTGAAGTCTCAAGGTATTAACGAGACATTATTTATGGCACTAATGATTTTAGATACGACAGAAAATCGAAGTATTCAACCTTCAGAGCTAAGTGCTGCGCTAGGTTCTTCAAGAACAAATGCAACACGTATTGCCGATGAACTTGAAAAACAAGGTTGGATTGAGCGTCGTGAAAGTCATAATGACCGTCGTTGTTTACATCTCCACTTAACTGATGCAGGTGAAGAGTTTTTAAATAGCTTATTACCGCCACAGCATCAATGTTTAAAACAAATCTGATCTGTTTTAGATCAAGCAGAACAAAAACAACTTGAAGCGCTCATGCGTAAGTTGTTATTACAATTAGATACTTTGGCTGAGAACGGGTGTGAATAAGTAGTACAATAAATAGTTTTATTGATCTAATCCTATTTACGCCATAAAACGGCAAACATACTTACCCATTAGCATTTATAATTTACCTTCACGCTAATCATTATTCTAAGATTGACCTTATAATTATGTTTCCAGTTTCAATACTGGAAACATATCTAATGATGTTTTTCTGGTTTTATGGAGATCTTCTAAATGAGTGTTAATGAGGAAAATACCCCCCCTCAGGCTCCCATTCGCAATAAAAAACGAACTCGCCGAAATGTTCTACTGTTACTAACTATTCTATTTATTCTTGCTGGAGTGGCTTACACCGCTTATTGGTTTATGGTATTAAGGCATCATGAAACAACTGATAATGCTTATGTTACTGGCAATCAAATAATGGTAATGCCACAAATTTCTGGTTCAGTAACTACCGTTTATGTTGATAACACCGATTTTGTCAAAGCAGGCGAACCATTAGTTTTATTAGATTCAAGTGATGAAAAACTGGCATTGGAAAAAGCAAAAACAGCATTAGCTAACAGTGTTCGCCAAATGCATCAGCAAATCATTAATGGTCGTCAATTAAAAGCAAACATCGTTTTACGCGAAACCGAGCTCACTAAATTACAAAATGACCTTCGTCGCCGTGAAGTGTTGGGTGAACGTAATGTGATTGGTAAAGAAGAGCTTCAACACGCAAGAGAAGCGGTTTCCACGGCAAGAGCTGCATTAGAAGTTGCTAAAGAACAATACAATGCTAACCAAGCGATTATCTTGAATACGCCCATTGCACAACAACCCTCTGTTTTACAAGCATCAACCGATGTTCGTAATGCATGGCTCGCTTTAGAACGCACTAAAATTCTAAGCCCGACTGACGGATATGTTTCACGTCGTAGCGTGCAAGTTGGCGCACAAGTATCACCAGGTAAACCATTAATGGCGATTGTTCCCACTACAGGTATGTGGATTGATGCCAATTTTAAAGAAACCCAACTCGCCAATATGCGTATCGGCCAACCAGCAAAAATCACTACCGACTTTTATGGTAAAAAAGTGATTTATCATGGCACTGTATTAGGTTTAGATATGGGAACTGGAAGTGCTTTCTCATTATTACCTGCTCAAAATGCAAGTGGCAATTGGATAAAAGTCGTTCAACGCTTACCTGTTCGTATTTCATTAGATGAAAAAGAATTAGCAGAAAAACCACTACGTATTGGCCTTTCTTCTGAAGTAACCGTTGACACGATTAACCTCGATGGAAAAGTACTATCGCACAGCGAACGCCAAGTACCTGCTTATCATACTGATGCTCTAACGATTGATATGTCAGAAATAAATAAACTGATCAATGAAATTATTGAACAAAATGCAGGACAATAAAGGCGAGGTGTAAAGGTGATCAAAGAGCCATTACAAGGTGGAAAACTTGCCATAATGACCATCGCACTTGCGTTGGCAACTTTTATGCAAGTTCTCGATTCTACAATCGCTAACGTCGCTATTCCAACTATTGCAGGAAACCTCGGTGCATCTAACTCTCAGGGTACTTGGGTTATCACCTCTTTTGGTGTGGCAAATGCAATATCCATTCCAATTACAGGTTGGCTAGCAAAACGCTTCGGTGAAGTTCGACTCTTTATGTGGTCAACAGCGCTTTTTGCGTTAACGTCTTGGCTTTGTGGTATTTCACAAAGTCTTGAAATGCTTATTTTCTTCCGTGTACTTCAAGGATTAGTTGCCGGGCCACTGATCCCTTTATCACAAAGTTTATTATTGAATAACTATCCACCCGCTAAGCGAAATATGGCACTTGCGCTATGGTCTGTGACCATTGTTGTGGCTCCGATTTTAGGGCCTATTTTAGGTGGCTATATTAGCGATAACTATCATTGGGGATGGATATTCTTTATTAACGTTCCGTTTGGTGTGTTGATTATTATGTGTATCTCAAACACCTTAGTTGGGCGAGAAACAAAAACTGAAATTAAGCCAATTGATACCATAGGCCTTGTTTTACTCGTTGTTGGCATAGGTGCTTTACAAATCATGCTCGATCAAGGTAAAGAGCTTGATTGGTTTAACTCAACAGAAATTATTGTGCTCACCATTGTGGCCGTGGTTGCGCTTAGCTTCTTAATTGTGTGGGAGCTTACAGATGATCATCCGGTGATAGATCTTTCACTCTTTAAAAGTCGGAACTTTACCATTGGGTGTGTCACACTCAGCCTCGCCTATATGATTTATTTTGGCACCATTGTTTTACTGCCACTGCTTTTACAAGAAGTCTTTGGTTATACAGCAACATGGGCAGGCTTAGCATCAGCATCTGTTGGTTTATTACCTTTAATTATCACACCGATTATAGGTAAATTTGGTGGTAAAGTAGATTTACGCTATATCATCAGTTTCAGTTTTATTATGTTTTCTGTGTGTTTTTATTGGCGAGCTTATACCTTCGAGCCAGGAATGGATTTTGCTACTGTAGCATGGCCACAATTCTGGCAAGGTTTAGCGGTTGCGTGTTTCTTTATGCCATTAACTACGATGACATTATCTGGATTACCGCCAGAAAAAATGGCATCAGCGTCAAGTCTTTCGAACTTCTTAAGAACATTGGCTGGGGCAATTGGTGCATCATTAACAACTACAATGTGGACACAAAGAGAATCACTTCACCATGAAACCTTGGTAGAAAAAATTAATCCATTTGATCCAGATTCACAAATGGCATTCCAACAAATGAATGATCTTGGTCTTTCAAATGAACAAGCATCCGCCTATTTAGCGAAAACCATTACAGAACAAGGATTAATTATTTCAGCCAATGAGATTTTCTGGTTAGCCGCAGGTATTTTCCTTGTCATGATGATCGTAGTTTGGTTTGCAAAACCCCCATTCTCGCCTGGGAAATAAGGCTATTACCGTACGGCCTTATAAATAAAAATCCCGCTTAAATCATCATGACTAAGCGGGATTTTTTATCATTTATTAAAATAATAAAGCGATTAGCCTTGGTGCTGGCGCCACCATTCTGCTAATAATACCCCTGAAGCAACAGAAACGTTTAAGCTCTCAACATGTCCTGTACCACCGATGTAAATGCTCATATCACCTTGATTTAGCGTACTTTCACTTAAGCCATCTTTTTCTTGGCCTAAGATAAGCACCATTTTCGCTGGCAATTGTGCTTTTGATAATGGCACACTCCCTTTATGGCTTGATGTTGCCACCAGCGTATAACCTGCTTTTTTAAATTTATCTAAGGTTTGTGCAAAATTATCAGCATCAATACCTTGGATATATTCAGCACCACCTTCTGCGGTTCGAACAGCCGCACCAGATTCTAATACCGCAGAATCAGGCGAGATGACCCCTTTCACACCAAAGTGTGCACAACTACGCATAATTGCACCTACGTTATGTGGATTGCCCACATCTTCCAGTGCTAACACACAATCACTCTCAGGCGCATCTTTTAGATAAGCTTCTGCATCATGACCCACACGTTTTTTAATTAAGAAGCACACACCACCATGGTGATCGGTACGAGCGGCTTTGACCATCTCTTCTTCTTCAACAACATGATAAGCTTTACGGTTTGCAGCCATCCATTTTAAGGCATCACGAAAACGTGGTGTAACATCTTGTAAAAACCAAGCACGTACAATCGCATCAGGACGATTTTTAAACATTGCTTGGCAAGCATTTTCACCATAAATACGCGTTTCTTCTAAGCGTTGGCGACGAAGCTGTTCAGGATCGATTTGGCTCTTACCTGTAATACCATCATGCTCTTTAATTGCTTCTTCACCAACAGGGCGAGAAACCGTTTTCCATGGAGAAAAACGTCCACCTTCGCTATCGCGAGAAGGTTTCGATTCGTTACGTGATGCGCCACGCCCTGAAGGCTTACCTGCACTGCGGTCATCACGACGAGAAAATTTGTTATCACCACGTCTATTATCACGATTTTTGTCGTCACGGTTATCACCGCGTCTGTTGTCACGGCTATCACCACGACCATTTTCAGGACGACGGGATGGTTTTTTAGGTTTATTATCGGCATTATCCTCACTACGGACATACATCACTTTTACTTTGCCGTTTTTACCTTCATAAGAATCGTTCATTTGTCTCTCCAACTGCAATAGGGGCGCAGATTACATGATAGTTTAGCAACTGTCACCGAGAGAATCACGCACAGGAATCGATAAACTAATCAGGAACAATTGATAATTTAATTCATATCATACTAAGCTGGTATATCAATATGATTTTTATCATAAAAATACATCGAATAGTTTGTTTGTTTTGAACATGATAATATTCGCTTCTTTTTTATGAGTATTGGTCAATCTGTTATGCGTGACAATGCAGTTTCTCGACTTCGTCAATATCGACTCTCAATTTCAACTCGCCCTTTTAAAGCACGAGGTTTTCGTACAAAACGTTGTACTTTTTGCTTACTGCCTGAAAAACAGTGTCTTTGTGACACAATCGTCGATCAATCAGCAAAAAAGCCAATTTTGTTTACTGATGTATGATACAGAAGTGATGAAACCCAGCAATACAGGAAAGCTTATCGCTGATGTTTTGCCCAATACATTAGCATTTTTATGGTCTCGTACAGCGCCTGAACAAGCCTTATTAGAGGCAATAAATACCCCTGATAGACAAGCATATGTTGTATTTCCTGAAAGTTATGCGTCAAATGAACGTATTGTGTATAACCAACTCCCTGCAAATAGCAAACCACCTTTATTTATCCTCCTTGATGGCACTTGGAGTGAAGCTCGCAAAATGTTTCGTAAAAGCCCTTATCTCGATTCATTACCTCTCTTTTCTTTAAATGAAACAAGTAAATGTGAGTATGTACTTCGCCAGGCAGCAAGAGAAGATCAACATTGTACAGCAGAAGTAGCCGCTTCTATTTTAGAGAATGTCGGCGATATTCAAGCCTCACAACAACTTTTTTCTCATTTTAGTTACTTTCGTCAACAATATTTACTTGGAAAACCAGATCGACGTCAGGCAAAAGAAGAGTAAATCAGCTACATTGAATAGCAGTTGATAATGAAACTCTGGAGTGGATATGAGCCAACGAGGTCTTGAAGCACTATTACGTCCTAAATCTATTGCAGTCATTGGCGCCTCTGAAAAATTAGGTCGAGCAGGAACTACTATGATGAAAAACCTGCTCAGTGGTGGGTTTAACGGTCCCGTGTTTCCAATTAATCCTTCTCGTGGTTCTGTTTCTGGTGTTTTTACTTACCCGTCTATTGATAAGTTACCTCAAGTTCCTGATTTAGCCATTATCTGTACTCATCATCACCGTAATCTTGAATTGCTAAGGCAATTAGGTGAATCAGGTTGTAAGGCTGTTATTGTTCTTTCAGCTCAACCTAAACAGTTTCAGCCAATAACATCACTCTGCCAGCAATATCATATCCGTTTACTAGGCCCTAATAGCCTGGGCCTTTTAGCACCTTGGCAGGGACTAAATGCCAGTTTTTCACCTCTCCCTGTTAAAAAAGGAAAACTTGCTTTTATTTCACAATCAGCGGCTGTCGCCAATACGATTTTAGATTGGGCTTATTATCGCAATATTGGGTTTTCTTACTTTATTGCCTTAGGAGATAACCAAGATATACAAGTCGATGACTTACTAGATTTTCTAGCAAGAGACAGCAAAACTAGCGCTATTTTATTGCATTTAGAACATATTAAAGATGCTCGCCGTTTTATGTCTGCCTCTCGAAGTGCGTCACGTAATAAACCTATTTTGGTCATAAAAAGTGGTCGAACCCAAAAAGCTCAACTGCTATTGGGTGATACACCGAGTTATGACATTGCTTATGATGCAGCATTTCAACGCGCAGGCTTATTGCGCGTACAAGATACCCATGAAATGTTTTCCGCCGTTGAAACCTTAAGTTATATGACGCCCTTAAAAGGCGAAAAATTAATGATTATGAGCAATGGTTCTGCACCTGCGGCAATGGCGATAGATGAACTATTTTTGCATTCAGGAAAGCTGGCGCAACTTACCGATGAAACGACACAAAAGCTACAAAGTGTTATCCAAGCAGAAAATACCATCCGTAATCCACTAAATTTGGGTGATGATACAACGGTTGAGCGTTATATTGCGACGCTCAATTGCTTATTAGATAGCCATGATCATGATGCTTTATTACTTATTCATACCCCAAGTGCCATTGCACCGAGCATTGAAACCGCGCAACGTGTAATAGAGACCATAAATAAACACCCAAGACGTAAATGGCTTACAGTCTTCACTAACTGGGGCGGAGAATATTCATCTCAACAATCACGAAAACTATTTAGTGAAGCGGGTATTCCCACTTATCGTACTCCCGAAGGTGCCGTTACTGCATTTATGCATATGGTGGAATATCGTCGAAATCAAAAACAGTTAAAAGAAACACCCGCATTGCCTTTAGATGTCAAAATGAATACACAACAAGCACATCGTTGCATTGAAAAGGCATTACAGAATAAGCAATATCGATTAGATACACACCAAGTTCAGCCTATTATGGAAGCTTATGGTTTCAATACACTCCCTACTTGGATTGCTCATAATGCACAAGAAGCGGTGAGTATAGCTGAAAAAATTGGCTATCCTGTTGCACTAAAATTGCGTTCCCCTGATATTCCTCATAAATCTGAAGTTCAAGGTGTCATGCTTTATCTGCGTGATAGCTCTGAAGTATCATCTGCGGCCCATGCTATTATCGAACGAGTCTCAGAACTCTACCCTCAGGCTCAAATTCAGGGTTTATTAGTGCAAAGTATGGCAAATCGAGCCGGCTCTCAAGAACTGCGAGTGGCTATAGAGCAAGATCCGATTTTTGGTCCGTTAATTTTATTAGGTGAGGGAGGCGTTGAGTGGCAAATTGAAACTAAGGCTGCTGTTGCTTTACCACCGCTGAATATGGCTCTTGCCCGTTATTTAGTGATTAATGCGATTAAAAGTGGAAAAATACAGCCAAGAAGCGCTTTACAGCCTCTAAATATTTTAAGTTTAAGTCATTTTTTAGTGCAGGTTTCTCATCTACTTTTAGATTGCCCACAAATTGTTAGGTTAGATATTCACCCACTACTAGCTTCTGGTAATGATTTTACATTATTAGATGTCGCAATGGAGCTAGCACCACTACAAGGTGATCCACATCAAAGGCTCTCAATCCGTCCTTATCCCAATGAATTAGAAGAAACATTTTTCCTAAGAGACAGCAATCCTTGTTTTATTCGCCCTATTTTGCCTGAAGACGAACCGCTACTAAAAACCTTTATTAACCAAGTGACAAAAGAAGATCTTTATTATCGTTATTTTAGTGAGATCAGCGAGTTTACTCATGACGATCTCGCAAATATGACTCAAATTGATTACGATCGAGAAATGGCATTTGTCGCTATCCGAAATCCAGAAAAAAATCCGGAAATCATTGGGGTAGCCCGCGCAATGGCAGATCCAGATAATCAACATGCTGAATTTGCTATCCTTGTGCGATCTGATTTAAAAGGGAATACTCTAGGTCATCAACTTATGACTAAACTTATCAACTATACTAGAGAGCATGGTATTAAACGTTTAACCGCCATAACCATGCCTGAAAATCGTAACATGATAAGTTTAGCGAAGAAGTTAGGGTTTTCAGTAGAAGTGCAGTTTGATGAAGGAATAGTGAATCTTGACTTACTTCTTGATGCCCCAAAAAAATGTGTAAGCACTATCATCATAAGGGAAAGTTTTGTTGTGTGATTATTCACACATCCTTTGATAAATTAGCTATATAAGATGATTTTATGCGTACATCCCATATAACTAATGTTATGATCAGAAGATCGGTTAAAGAAAATCCACATGGACGATGGCTCCATCTGCCATCATAAACAAGAGAACTAAGCACTGTGATGTTGTCTAAACTAAAACTTGCTAAGCATCAACAACACCTTGCACAACTGCCTAAATTAGCTCAGTCAGTTGCTGATGTTGAAACGCTTTATCAGACGTCCGCGTTTCGCAGCACCTTATTGAAATATATTGCTCAAGCAAAAAAAGAGATCTTTATTACTGCTCTTTATTTAGAGCACGATGAGGCTGGTGAAGAGATCCTTGATGCGCTTTACACCGCAAAACAACAACGTCCTGAATTATCCATTACCGTTATTGTTGACTGGCACCGTGCTCAACGTGGGCGTATTGGTGCCTCTGCTGATGCGACAAATGCAGATTGGTATTACCATGTTGCACAGCAACACCCTGGTATAGAGCTCCCTATTTATGGGATCCCTGTTAATACCCGTGAAGCGCTAGGTGTGTTACACCTTAAAGGCTTTATCTTTGATGATACGGTTATTTATAGTGGTGCAAGTATTAATAATGTGTATTTGCATAAGCTAGATAAATATCGCTATGACCGATATCACATTATTCAAAATAGTGAATTAGCGACCACAATGAAACAATTTATTGTGAGTGATCTTCTGCAATCTGAAGCTATTCAACGTCTTGATATTAAAGATAGAGTTCGTTGTGCTGAAATAAAAAATTGCATACGCCAATTTCGTTTTAATTTACGCACACGTGATGGCTATGATATTAAAGCCAATGCTTCTAATCATGAATTAGCAGTAACGCCTTTAGTAGGTTTAGGTAAGAAAAATATCTTAAATAAGACCATTTCTCACCTAATGGCTTCTACAGAAGAAAAATTAGTTATTTGCACACCTTATTTTAATTTACCTGCGATCCTTGTTCGTCAAATCAGCCATTTATTAAGAAATGGCAAACAAGTCGAAATTATTATTGGTGATAAAACAGCAAATGACTTTTATATCCCACCTGAAGAGCCGTTTAAAATTATTGGTGCCCTGCCTTATCTCTATGAGATCAATCTACGTAAATTTACCCAGCGTTTCCAACGGTTTATTGATAATGACCAATTAACAGTAAGACTCTGGAAAGACAGTGATAATACCTATCACTTAAAAGGTGTGTGGATTGATGATAATTGGCAATTGATTACAGGTAATAATCTTAACCCACGGGCATGGGGATTAGATTTAGAAAATGCGATATTAATTCATGATCCTAAACATGAATTACATGAGCAACGGCATAAAGAGCTAGCCTGTATTCGCCAAAAAACATGTATTGTAAAACATTACCAAGAGCTAGAAAGTATTAAACTTTACCCACTTAAAGTGAAAAAATTGATCAAACGGTTACGACGTATTCGTGTTGATAGATTAATTAGCCGTATACTTTAACACTAACACTTCCTCCCCCCGAAGCCTTGCTTAATATTTGTAAGGCTTTTTTGTATCAATAATCATCTTCTATACTCTATGTATCTTATTTAAGAACATCAATTGTCCGTAATAAGGCTTTTATTTTATGAAACTAAAGCTCAAATATAGTTCTGCTATTATTTTATTATCAATAATAGCTTTAACAGGTTGTCGATCATTTCATTTTGCTAATGACAATTGGAAAGGCAAAGATAAAGCTCAGCATTTCTTATTTTCTATGGTGACATCAGCGGGTGCGAATGCTTATGCAGAACATCAAAATTATGGCCATAAAGAAGGTGTATTAATAGGTCTATCGTTTTCGATTAGTTTGGGAGTAGCAAAAGAGCTTTATGATAGTAGACCCGAAGGAACAGGTTGGAGTTGGCATGATTTTGCTTATGATGTTGCTGGCGCGACGGCAGGCTCATTACTTTATCAACAATTAAAGTAACTTTGTAACTTTTATTTAAAAACCTTAAACGCAAAAAAGCCAACCCAGTGGGTTGGCTTTCTCGTCTTATTTAATGCCTGGCAGTTCCCTACTCTCACATGGGGAGACCCCACACTACCATCGGCGCTACAACGTTTCACTTCTGAGTTCGGCATGGGATCAGGTGGGACCGCTGCGCTATGGCCACCAAGCAAATTCGGTTTTATTACCCGCTTCTTTCCTTTCGGTCAGTCGCCAGTAATATCAATCTTAAACAAGCCTACTTTATCTACTCTTCGTCTCTCAGACAAAACACCTTCGGTGTTGTCAGGTTAAGCCTCACGGTTCATTAGTACTGGTTAGCTCAACGTATCGCTACGCTTACACACCCAGCCTATCAACGTCTTAGTCTTAAACGTTCCTTTAGGTCACTCAAGGTGACAGGGAAGACTCATCTCGAGGCAAGTTTCCCGCTTAGATGCTTTCAGCGGTTATCTCTTCCGCACTTAGCTACCGGGCAATGCCATTGGCATGACAACCCGAACACCAGTGGTGCGTTCACTCCGGTCCTCTCGTACTAGGAGCAACCCCTCTCAATCTTCCAACGCCCACGGCAGATAGGGACCGAACTGTCTCACGACGTTCTAAACCCAGCTCGCGTACCACTTTAAATGGCGAACAGCCATACCCTTGGGACCTACTTCAGCCCCAGGATGTGATGAGCCGACATCGAGGTGCCAAACACCGCCGTCGATATGAACTCTTGGGCGGTATCAGCCTGTTATCCCCGGAGTACCTTTTATCCGTTGAGCGATGGCCCTTCCATTCAGAACCACCGGATCACTAAGACCTACTTTCGTACCTGCTCGAGCCGTCACTCTCACAGTCAAGCTGGCTTATGCCTTTGCACTAACCGCATGATGTCCGACCATGCTTAGCCAACCTTCGTGCTCCTCCGTTACTCTTTAGGAGGAGACCGCCCCAGTCAAACTACCCACCAGACACGGTCCCTGACCCGGATCACGGGCCTAGGTTAGAACATCAAACGTTAAAGGGTGGTATTTCAAGGTTGACTCCATGCAGACTGGCGTCCACATTTCATAGTCTCCCACCTATCCTACACATCAAGGCTCAATGTTCAGTGTCAAGCTATAGTAAAGGTTCACGGGGTCTTTCCGTCTTGCCGCGGGTACACTGCATCTTCACAGCGAGTTCAATTTCACTGAGTCTCGGGTGGAGACAGCCTGGCCATCATTACGCCATTCGTGCAGGTCGGAACTTACCCGACAAGGAATTTCGCTACCTTAGGACCGTTATAGTTACGGCCGCCGTTTACTGGGGCTTCGATCAAGAGCTTCTCCCTAAGGATAACCCCATCAATTAACCTTCCAGCACCGGGCAGGCGTCACACCGTATACGTCCACTTTCGTGTTTGCACAGTGCTGTGTTTTTAATAAACAGTTGCAGCCAGCTGGTATCTTCGACTGGCTTCGGCTCCGTCCGCAAGGGACTTCACTTACCGCCAGCGTGCCTTCTCCCGAAGTTACGGCACCATTTTGCCTAGTTCCTTCACCCGAGTTCTCTCAAGCGCCTGAGTATTCTCTACCTGACCACCTGTGTCGGTTTGGGGTACGATTGTTGGTAACCTGAAGCTTAGAGGCTTTTCCTGGAAGCAGGGCATCAATTGCTTCACCACCTTAGTGGCTCGTCATCACACCTCAGCATTAAGTGACCGGATTTGCCTAATCACTCTGCCTACATGCTTGAACCGGGACGACCGTCGCCCGGACAACCTAGCCTTCTCCGTTCCCCCATCGCAGTTACCACCAGTACGGGAATATTAACCCGTTTCCCATCGACTACGCTTTTCAGCCTCGCCTTAGGGGTCGACTCACCCTGCCCCGATTAACGTTGGACAGGAACCCTTGGTCTTCCGGCGTGCGGGTTTTTCACCCGCATTATCGTTACTTATGTCAGCATTCGCACTTCTGATACCTCCAGCATACCTCACAGTACACCTTCGCAGGCTTACAGAACGCTCCCCTACCCAACGAACGTATCCTTAAATTCGCTTATCGGACTTTCGCCTCGACTTTTATGGACGCATTGACGTCTCTTCGTTCCGTCAATCGTTTCTCACTTAAACAAATTTAAGTGATACGTTCGCTGCCGCAGCTTCGGTGCATGGTTTAGCCCCGTTACATCTTCCGCGCGGGCCGACTCGACCAGTGAGCTATTACGCTTTCTTTAAATGATGGCTGCTTCTAAGCCAACATCCTGGCTGTCTGAGCCTTCCCACTTCGTTTCCCACTTAACCATGACTTTGGGACCTTAGCTGGCGGTCTGGGTTGTTTCCCTCTTCACGACGGACGTTAGCACCCGCCGTGTGTCTCCCGTGATAACATTCTTCGGTATTCGCAGTTTGCATCGAGTTGGTAAGTCGGGATGACCCCCTAGTCGAAACAGTGCTCTACCCCCGAAGATGAGTTCACGAGGCGCTACCTAAATAGCTTTCGGGGAGAACCAGCTATCTCCCGGTTTGATTGGCCTTTCACCCCCATCCACAAGTCATCCGCTAATTTTTCAACATTAGTCGGTTCGGTCCTCCAGTTAGTGTTACCCAACCTTCAACCTGCCCATGGATAGATCACCGGGTTTCGGGTCTATACCCTGCAACTCATTCGCCCAGTTAAGACTCGGTTTCCCTACGGCTCCCCTATTCGGTTAACCTTGCTACAGAATATAAGTCGCTGACCCATTATACAAAAGGTACGCAGTCACCCCACCACTAAGCCTCCTCTGCCTGATTGGATTGGTTGGACGTCACTTCGCGTCGTCTACCGCTCTTTATCATGCAAAAGAATCGCTGTGAGTTCACCACTAGCTTAGTGGTGGGGCTCCTACTGCTTGTACGTACACGGTTTCAGGTTCTTTTTCACTCCCCTCGCCGGGGTTCTTTTCGCCTTTCCCCTCACGGTACTGGTTCACTATCGGTCAATCAGGAGTATTTAGCCTTGGAGGATGGTCCCCCCATATTCAGACAGGATAACACGTGTCCCGCCCTACTCGTCGAGTTCACAATAACAGCATCTTCGGATACGGGGCTATCACCCTTTACTGCCGGACTTTCCAGACCGTTCTCCTGATGCTGCTGTTGATTAAGACTCTGGGCTGTTCCCCGTTCGCTCGCCGCTACTAGGGGAATCTCGGTTGATTTCTTTTCCTCGGGGTACTGAGATGTTTCAGTTCTCCCGGTTCGCTTCATTAACCTATGTATTCAGTTAATGATAATATCCATTGGATATTGGGTTTCCCCATTCGGAAATCGTCGGGTATAACGGTTCATATCACCTTACCGACGCTTATCGCAGATTAGCACGTCCTTCATCGCCTCTGATTGCCTAGGCATCCACCGTGTACGCTTATTCGCTTAACCTCACAACCCGAAGATGTTTCTTCTTAATGACGTCTGGGTGGTGATGGCTGTGCAGATTACATTTCGTCGTTGGGCAGTGCTCGGCCATGCTCACATACTAATGTATGTTGCGCTGACTGTGCGCTGGCCGCCTCGAACTGTAAATTGCTCGCTCATCCCACTTCGATGTCGAAAAAACACATTCAAAGTTTGAGATTTTGAGAGACTCATCAATATACCTCGGTGATATATTGATTTGTTTTCAATTTTTCAGCTTGTTCCAGATTGTTAAAGAGCAAAATAATTCGCAGTATACTATTGCTAATATACTCTGAATTATTATTTTATATTCAAGAGATTATGGTGGAGCTAAGCGGGATCGAACCGCTGACCTCCTGCGTGCAAGGCAGGCGCTCTCCCAGCTGAGCTATAGCCCCATAATGCATTCTTTAATACCGTTTTTATTTCTCAGGTTTCTTTCTTATTGGAAGTCTTCCTTTAAGTAAGAATTGAGCCAATCGCAGTGAGACAAGGCGTGAAGTCACGAAGTTTACATCAGTAAACGAGTGATTTCACAACGCAGTATCAATACGATTTGGTAGGCCTGAGTGGACTTGAACCACCGACCTCACCCTTATCAGGGGTGCGCTCTAACCACCTGAGCTACAAGCCTATACCGGTATTTCTGCTCATTCTTCATCAGACAATCTGTGTGAGCACTGCACATAACACGTATCTCTTAGGTAAGGAGGTGATCCAACCGCAGGTTCCCCTACGGTTACCTTGTTACGACTTCACCCCAGTCATGAATCACAAAGTGGTAAGCGCCCTCCCGAAGGTTAAGCTACCTACTTCTTTTGCAACCCACTCCCATGGTGTGACGGGCGGTGTGTACAAGGCCCGGGAACGTATTCACCGTAGCATTCTGATCTACGATTACTAGCGATTCCGACTTCATGGAGTCGAGTTGCAGACTCCAATCCGGACTACGACAGACTTTATGAGTTCCGCTTGCTCTCGCGAGGTCGCTTCTCTTTGTATCTGCCATTGTAGCACGTGTGTAGCCCTACTCGTAAGGGCCATGATGACTTGACGTCATCCCCACCTTCCTCCGGTTTATCACCGGCAGTCTCCTTTGAGTTCCCGCCATTACGCGCTGGCAACAAAGGATAAGGGTTGCGCTCGTTGCGGGACTTAACCCAACATTTCACAACACGAGCTGACGACAGCCATGCAGCACCTGTCTCAGCGTTCCCGAAGGCACTCCTCTATCTCTAAAGGATTCGCTGGATGTCAAGAGTAGGTAAGGTTCTTCGCGTTGCATCGAATTAAACCACATGCTCCACCGCTTGTGCGGGCCCCCGTCAATTCATTTGAGTTTTAACCTTGCGGCCGTACTCCCCAGGCGGTCGATTTAACGCGTTAGCTCCAGAAGCCACAGTTCAAGACCACAACCTCTAAATCGACATCGTTTACAGCGTGGACTACCAGGGTATCTAATCCTGTTTGCTCCCCACGCTTTCGCACCTGAGCGTCAGTCTTTGTCCAGGGGGCCGCCTTCGCCACCGGTATTCCTCCACATCTCTACGCATTTCACCGCTACACGTGGAATTCTACCCCCCCTCTACAAGACTCTAGCCAACCAGTTTCAGATGCAATTCCCAAGTTAAGCTCGGGGCTTTCACATCTGACTTAATTGACCGCCTGCGTGCGCTTTACGCCCAGTAATTCCGATTAACGCTTGCACCCTCCGTATTACCGCGGCTGCTGGCACGGAGTTAGCCGGTGCTTCTTCTGCGGGTAACGTCAATTGATAAAGGTATTAACTTTATCACCTTCCTCCCGCTGAAAGTACTTTACAACCCTAAGGCCTTCTTCATACACGCGGCATGGCTGCATCAGGCTTGCGCCCATTGTGCAATATTCCCCACTGCTGCCTCCCGTAGGAGTCTGGGCCGTGTCTCAGTCCCAGTGTGGCTGATCATCCTCTCAGACCAGCTAGAGATCGTCGCCTAGGTGAGCCATTACCTCACCTACTAGCTAATCCCATATGGGTTCATCCGATAGCGCAAGGTCCGAAGAGCCCCTGCTTTGGTCCGTAGACGTCATGCGGTATTAGCCACCGTTTCCAGTAGTTATCCCCCCTCTATCGGGCAGATCCCCATACATTACTCACCCGTCCGCCGCTCGTCAGCAAGAAAGCAAGCTTTCTCCTGTTACCGCTCGACTTGCATGTGTTAGGCCTGCCGCCAGCGTTCAATCTGAGCCATGATCAAACTCTTCAATTAAAAGTGTTTGATGCTCAAAGAAATCGAAAACTTAGCTATTCATAAATGAATTTACTTTTGTTGTTCACTCTTCAAGACTTGATACATCTAATATTTTAGAAGATATCGTCTCTGCGAGTGCCCACACAGATTGTCTGATAATTTGTTAAAGAGCAGTGCAACATTCGCTGCCGTTTCCGGTCTTCTGCGTTGTTGCGAGGAGGTGCATTCTACATCTTCCTCATTTCGTGTCAAGCGCTTATTTTCAAGGCTTCACACTTTTTTTCTTTGTTCTCTCGACTAACTCACTTAGCGTGGTTTGCCGTGACAACGAGGGCGCATTATAGGGAGTTTTCTGAATGTGACAAGTATTATTTTAAAAAAAGCTCTCGATAGCGCATTTAACAATCAACTTGACGGTCAATGTATGAATTATAGCCACATGACGATTGAAAAACAATCAAACACCTCTCGCTCTATTTAAATTCTTTCTTTATTGATATTCAAGAAACCACAAATAATCGGAAAACACTCTTAAATAGAGGTCTTTTTCCACATATTGGCATACTCATGGATCCCTATGACTCAATATTATGACATTCAACCAATCATTATTTGGCCGTATCTCATACATATCGATTCAGAACTTCTAAAGCTTCCTATTTTGTATACACCAACAGCGAATTCATATCGTTATTCCATAGAGTGACTTATTTTCGATGTTATACTCAAAAGCACATTACTTTATTATTTAACAATCCACTTTCTTAACTATTATGAAACAGAAAACAAAACCTAAATTGACGACAAAAGGGCATCAACGAACCCAAGCGATGATAAATGCCGCTATAGATTGCTTTTTGACTTATGGTTACGAAAAAAACATCTCTTGATATGATCATTCAAAAATCAGGAGGATCTCGCTCAACGCTTTATCATCACTTTAAAAATAAAGAAGGATTGTTTTCCGCAGTAATTGAAAACCTAATTGATGATATCTTTCTTGAAGTGCAAAATAAGATGCTAGAACATAAAACAGCCTATCAGCTACTTGAGCACTTTGGTTTTTCATTCATCAATAAATTACTCGAACCTAAAACAATGGGTCTTTATCGTTTAGTTATTGCGGAATCTGTGCATTTTCCTATGTTAGGACAAGCATTTAATCAACTTGCACCTGAAAATAGTTATAAATATTTGGCACAAGAACTCGAAAAATTAGAAGAAATTAAATTAGATTTTGAACAACTACGCCATGTCGCTGGATTTTTTATTGAGATGTTAAAAACAAACTTCTTTATGAAAGCATTAATTACCCCTGATTATTCCCCAACAAATGAAGAAATACGTCAACAATGTAAGTTATGCGCTTTGATTATTGGGGATTACCTTTTATTAGACAAAAAAGAAAAATAATTATTCTCTTTATACTTATACTATACATTAGCCTGTTTACCGATTTGTATTCACAATAGTGGCGGGCTTCAACACCGTTTTCTCAAAAGCGTTATATAAACTCACTCCAACCTCAATACGTACACTCTCCTTCTTTATTCATCATTCGTCATTTTTACATCAACGAAGTTGTACTCATTATTAAAAATTCAAAAAAAAAATTATGTACTATTCAATACACAAAAAACAATGTTAGAATAATTCTGTACTGAACAATACATTTTTTCATTGAGATAACATCATGACAAATAATAAAAATACAATTTCAAGACGCGCTTTTATAAAAGCTGCTGGTGCAGGCTCTTTTGGGCCTAGCATTTACTACACCAAATAAAGCTTCAGCAATATCCTCTTCTTTAGATAAGGAAAATAGAAGCTACATCGCGGACCAAAAAATCTAAAAAAAATCATATATAACGGCTATGTCATAACAATGGACGAAAAATACGGTGATTTAGAGCATGGAGCCGTTCTAATTGAAAATGACACTATTATTGATGTTGGGGATATCTCGAAATTTGCCCACATTGATGCAGAATTAATTGATGCTGGAAGGCGGTATTATTCTTCCAGGTATCATTGATAGTCATCGACATACCTGGATGTCTCTTTTAAGAAGTATTTCTGCTGATATGTCATTAGCGCATTTTTTAAACTCCGTTTTCTATGGTATCGGTGCATTAATGGAAGCTGACGATTTAAAAATGGCAACCTTAGTCGGTTCTTTAGAAGCGCTAGATGCTGGGGTAACGACGATTTTAGATTGCTGTGATTGTGTAAACACCCCCCAACATGCCGTAGCTGCTATTGACTCTTTACGTGAATCAGGGATCCGTAGCATCTATGCTTATGGCATGCAGTCTTATGATTATAAAGGTGAAAATAGATTTAAAACACATTCACAACGTCTTGAGACAGCAAAAGAGATCTACCAAAAATTTTATAAAAATAACAATACAATAAACAAAATGGGCGTATTGCTGAGCGATTTTGGGACCATTCCGTTTGAGCATACACGCCAAGAAATTGAGCAAGCCCAAAAAATGGGGATATTTATTGCCTCACATACAGGCGCTGCAGAAAAATCTATTTTATTAAAAGGATTACATGAACTAAAACAAAACAATCTTCTCCATCCTGGTCATCTCCATATCCACTGTACCTCCTTAGATCGTAGTGAATGGGATATTTTATCTCAAACAGGTGGAAAAATATCTATTGCACCAGAAACAGAAATGCAAATGGGAATGGGGAGACCGCCTTTTCGTGCAAGCATTGACCATGGATTTAAGCCTGGATTAAGTACAGATATTGTTTGCGTTGGTTCTGGTGATTTATTTTCACAAATGCGTTTAGGATTACAATTCCAACGTTGTATGGATAATGAAGCGACAGCTAATAGGACAGGTAAAACAACGACTCATATTGATTTAAGTGTGAGAGATGCATTGACTTGGGCAACTCAAGGTAGCGCTGAAGCATTAGGAATGGAAAAACAGATAGGCACTCTTACACCAAGTAAAAAAGCAGATATTATTATTGTATCTCAAAGCAAAGCCTTTGTTCCTTCGAGTTACCCTGCCGGCTCAATTGTATTACAAACTACCGCTTCTGATGTTGATACTGTCATTATTAACGGTGAAGTTAAAAAACGCTTTGGTAAATTGCTCCATCATGATATTGAAAAAATTAGAACAGAAGCAACGGCAACATTAAAACATATTCAAGAAAAAGCAAAAAATATCCCGAATACTTCACCAGAAGAGATTGCTCAGTTTTTTGATATGGCACAAGAGCAAGCAAGAGAAAATTTTGCTCAGGCTTATAAAAAATAAACTCACTCCCTACTAAATAAAAAGCCTACAACGTGAAATTTGTAGGCTTTATTATCAATAATATTATCTATTACTGTTTTGCTATTATCTTATTATCATCTAAATCTAAGATAATCTCTTTACCCGGCAATAACTTACCAGACAAGATATCTTGAGCTAGTGGGTTTTCAACCTCTTGTTGGATGGCTCGTTTCAATGGACGAGCTCCATAAATTGGATCGAAGCCAACTTCACTCAATTTCTCTAATGCAGCTCCAGTGATCGTCACATGATAACCACGCTCTTCCAAACGTTGATATAAACGACGCAACTGAATTTGTGCAATCGCTGCAATGTTTTCTTTACCTAATGGGTGGAATACCACAACTTCATCAATACGGTTAATAAACTCTGGTCTGAAATGATGACCAACAACATCCATCACAATTGTTTTCATTTCAGGATAATCAAGTGTCCCGAAACGTTCTTGAATTAAATCAGAACCTAAGTTCGACGTCATAATCACAACCGTGTTACGAAAATCGACAGTTCTACCTTGCCCATCAGTTAGACGACCATCATCCAATACTTGTAATAAGATATTGAATACATCAGGGTGCGCTTTTTCAACTTCATCTAATAAGATAACAGAATAAGGACGACGACGAACCGCTTCTGTTAAATATCCGCCTTCTTCATAACCGACATATCCTGGAGGCGCCCCCACTAAACGAGAAACGGAGTGTTTTTCCATAAACTCAGACATATCGATACGAACCATTGCATCATCACTATCAAACAAGAAGTTTGCTAGTGCTTTACACAATTCCGTCTTACCCACACCTGTTGGTCCTAAGAATAAGAACGATCCAATTGGACGATTTGGATCAGACAACCCAGCACGGCTACGACGAATAGCATTAGACACAGCACTTACAGCCTCAGACTGGCCAATAACACGTCTATGTAACTCTTGTTCCATTCTTAATAGTTTTTCACGCTCCCCTTCTAACATTCTAGAGACAGGAATACCTGTCCAGCGTGCTAAGATTTCAGCAATTTCAGCATCAGTTACTTTATTACGTAACAGTTTCATATGCTTATCCTCAGCTTTATTAGCTTCGGCAAGCTGTTTTTCTAAAGTTGGAATTTGTCCATATTGGATCTCTGACATTTTTGCCAAATCACCACTACGACGAGCTTGCTCTAATGCAATACGCGCTTGCTCTAATTCTGATTTAATATGCTGAGTTCCTGTCAGCTCTGCTTTCTCTGCTTTCCACTCTTCTTCTAAAGCAGAGTACTCTTTCTCTTTTTCTGCAAGCTCTTCATTTAGCATTTCTAAACGCTTTTTACTTGCATCATCAGACTCTTTTTGCAGTGCTTGTTGTTCCAGTTTCAGTTGAATAATACGTCTATCAAGTCTATCTAATGCTTCTGGTTTTGAATCCATCTGCATACGTAGGCTTGCACCCGCTTCATCAATTAAGTCAATCGCTTTATCGGGTAACATACGATCAGAAATATAGCGATGTGATAAAGTTGCTGCCGCGACAATGGCTGGGTCTGTAATTTGAACGTGATGATGAAGTTCATAACGTTCTTTCAAACCACGTAAAATCGCGATGGTATCTTCAACTGTTGGCTCTGCCACATATACTTTTTGGAAACGACGTTCTAATGCGGCATCTTTTTCAATATATTGACGATATTCATCAAGTGTTGTTGCACCAACACAGTGTAACTCACCGCGAGCTAATGCAGGCTTTAACATATTCCCTGCATCCATCGCACCGTCAGCCTTACCGGCACCCACCATCGTATGTAATTCATCAATAAACAGAATAACGCTACCTTCCTGTTTAGATAAATCATTTAAAACAGCTTTTAAACGTTCTTCAAATTCACCGCGATATTTAGCACCCGCTAATAACGAGCCCATATCCAAAGAAAGTACACGTTTATTTTTTAAACCTTCAGGGACTTCGCCATTAACAATACGTTGAGCCAAACCTTCAACAATTGCCGTTTTACCTACACCTGGCTCACCGATAAGAACAGGGTTATTTTTAGTACGGCGCTGTAAGACTTGAATTGTTCTTCTTATTTCTTCATCACGACCAATAACAGGATCGAGTTTACCTTGTTCTGCCCTTTCCGTTAAATCCACAGTATATTTTTTCAATGCCTGACGTTGGTCTTCTGCATTTTGATCGTTCACTGTTTCTCCACCACGTATTTTTTCAATCGCTATCTCAAGACTCGCTTTATTCGCTCCGGCGGCTTTTAGCATGTCAGCAACTTGACCACCGGTTTCCATTGCAGCTAAAAGAAAGAGCTCTGATGAAATGAATTCATCACCTTTTTTCTGTGCTAATTTATCGCACAAATTAAGGTGCTTAATTAAATCATTCGAGGGATGAACCTCTCCACCAGCACCTTCGACTTTAGGTAATCGAGACAAAGCGTCGTTAATTCGCTCATTAAATTGTGATGCATTAACACCTGTTGATGTTAATAAAGGGCGAATTGAGCCACCTTGTTGATTAAATAACGCACTCAGTAAATGTATGGGTTCTATAAATTGATTATCGTTCCCAAGTGCCAATGACTGGGCGTCTGCGAGAGCTTGCTGGAATTTATTGGTTAATTTATCCAGACGCATAACACCTCCAAGTAAAATTTAAATTAAAATTCGTAACTGGAGAATAGATGAGGTCATTTTGACAATATTCAAGCTCAAAATAAAAATTTTGAGCAAAAATATTCATCAATATTTAAGATAAGTGAGAAAAATCGTTGGTAGAAGTTTATTTAATCCAGATTAATGATGCCATTCTACCTGTTATCTGCTCTCGTCTATATGAGAAGAAGCGTGATTTATCAGTCACAGTACAGAAATCACCACCATAAATCTGTGTCACTCCACTTTCCTGTAAGATTATTCTCGCTAACATATAAATATTAGCGAAGTATTTATCATTATGGGGAATAAATGCAGGATCAAAGGCAATATTTTTTTCAATAAAAGCCAAACGGACCTCAGCCCCTACTTCAAAAGCATTAGGACCAATTGCGGGTCCTAACCATGCCATTATTTGACTTTTAGGCGCTTTGAAGTGCGCAAGTGTATTTTGCAATACGCCATGGCAAAGCCCTCTCCACCCACCGTGTGCTGCACCAACTTCTGTTCCATCGACCGTAGTAAAAAGAACAGGTAGACAATCTGCCGTCATAATTGCACAAACTTTTTTCATTGTAGAGGTATAAAGGGCATCACCTTCTACTTCATTATTTTTCCCAGAATTTAGCGTAACAACATGTGTACCATGAACTTGTTCTAGCCATAGTGGCATTTCCGGCAATTGGGCTTGTTGACAAAGTCTGTGTCTGTTTTCTTCAACACGAGACAATTCATCACCAACATGTGCACCTAAATTAAAGCTATGGTAAGGAGGTAAACTAATTCCCCCTTCCCTCAGCGTACTACAAGCACCAATATTGTCAGGTTGTGGCCAATCAGGAAAAATCAATGAAGTCATTTACCAATCCATTTCATCTTTAAATTGTTCAGCATCATCTTTTAATACATCGATAAGCTTAACCATATCATCAGGTAATGGTGCATGCCATTCCATTTCAATACCTGTGATAGGATGATAAAGGCGTAACATCGTTGCATGTAATGCTTGTCTATCAAACAAACGTAGCATTTCACGCAGTTCTTCTGAAGCACCTTTTAAAGGGCGTGGCCTTCCTGCATAAAGTTGATCACCAATTAAAGCATGATGAATATGTGCCATATGAACACGAATTTGGTGAGTACGTCCAGTTTCTAAGCGCAAACGTAAGCGTGTATGAGCACGGAAATGCTCCATCACACGATAATGTGTTACTGCAGGTTTACCCATTGGGTGCACCGCCATATGTGTACGCTTAGTCGGATGTCGAGAAATTGGTTCATTGACTAATCCTCCCGCCGTCATTCTTCCTGTTGCAACCGCTTCATATTCACGCGTAATTTCGCGACGCTGCAAAGCTTCAACTAAATGAGTTTGAGCGGGAACTGTTTTTGCAACAACCATTAAACCTGTTGTATCTTTATCTAAACGATGGACAATACCTGCACGAGGTACATTAGCAATTTCTGGATAGCGATAAAGTAATGCATTTAATACGGTACCATCTGGGTTACCAGCACCGGGATGTACAACGAGATCTCTTGGCTTATTGATAACTAAAATATCATCATCTTCATAGACGATATTTAACGGAATATTCTGAGGCTCCCAGCGAACTTCCTCTTCAATTAAGGCATCGACTTCAATTTTTTCACCGCCAAGCATTTTTTCTTTTGGCTTATTGATGATTTTATCGTTAACCTGCACTCTATTGTCTAAGATCCACTCTTTTATACGAGATCTTGAATAATCAGGGAACAATTCGGCCAAAGCCTGATCTAAGCGTTGACCCAGCTGCGAATCTGCGACTGTAGCATTAAGTCGTATTTGTTGAGACATAAATAATTTTCTATTAATTAAGTTAGTGTTTTGACGGCACAGCCGTTTCATTTAAAATGAGTTATAGTGTAACCGATTTTAGGGGAGCTTCACGGAGAGACTCCCCAAACCTATTCAGAGGATAATCAATACGTGATGAGACGCATTAAATACCTGGTGGCAGCGGCCACTGTAAGCCTATTACTTACTGGCTGTTCGAGTTCAGACAAAGACACTACTGCCGATATGTCGCCTTCTGAGCTTTACTCAACCAGTCAGGAAAAATTGCTAGATGGCAATTATGGAGCGGCTATCAAACAATTAGAGTCTCTCGATAATCGCTATCCTTTTGGCCCTTACTCTCAACAAGTTCAACTCGACCTGATTTATGCTTATTATAAATCAGCAGAGTTGCCAATGGCGATTTCTGCAATCGACCGTTTTATGCGATTAAACCCAACCCATCCTAATATTGACTATGTTCTTTATATGCGAGGCTTAACCGCTCAAGCATTAGATGATAGTGCATTACAAGGATTCTTTGGTATTGATCGTTCAGACCGTGATCCTCAACATGCAATTGTGGCATTTAAAGACTTCAGTCAATTAGTACGTTACTACCCTGATAGCCTTTACGTCGCTGATGCAACCAAGCGCCTTGTCTTTCTTAAAAACCGTTTAGCGAAGTATGAACTTTCAGTTGCGAAATTCTATACTAAACGAGGGGCTTATGTCGCGGTTATTAATAGAGTAGAGCAAATGATGCGTGATTATCCTGATACACAAGCCACTCGTGATGCGCTTGTCTACATGGAAAATGCCTATAAAGAATTAGGTCTGACACAAGAAGCGGAAAAAGTGGCTTCATTAATTGCAGCAAATCCAGCTTAACTCAAACATCACCATCAAAAACAGCAGCTTATCGCTGCTGTTTTTTATTCTTGTTAGCTAAATTGTCTTTACATTTTATCAGCCCAACCTTTCTAATATGACTGAATAAATACAACTTAACAAGCGGTCTTTTTCAGCTATTTATCATTTGTCACGTTTCTATTACTTGTTACACATACATCTAACAAAAAGTGATTTTGATCATGTTTTTAATTGTATATCACGATATTCTGAAGTTATCGAAGACGGAGTAATTAAGAGGTAACTATATGATTATAAATATTACTAGCAAACAAATGGAAATTACCCCAGCACTACGTGAACACATTGAAAGCCGTCTAACTAAACTTAATAAATGGCAGGTGAATTTAATCAATCCTCGTATTATTCTGACAAAAGATCCTAAAGGTTTTAGTGTTGATGCCAGCATTCATACACCAAATGGACAATTAGTCGCTAATGCACAACATGCCGATATGTATGTTGCTATTAATGATTTATTAGCAAAACTTGAGCGTCAATTAAACAAAGTTCAGCATAAAAATGAATCTCGTCGGGCTAATAACAGCCTGAAAGAAGAAAATTTACTTGTCGATGAAATATAAATAGTAAAGCTAGATTAAAAATTAGAATAAATCACTGACTCAAAACGCCTCTGCGCATCCTTGTGATGCGCTTTTTATTGTATTTCTCTTGACTCCTTTCACATCATCATGTTTGATAGCTATATGTTAAATAATTTACCAAACAATATAATGACGACACATTCGTTTTTGTCTTTCTTCTTTTTCTTTTTACTCTTTCATTAAGAGGCATTGTCATTTCAGAAAGAAAAATAAGAACGACAATAGCCTCCAAAAATGGAGGCTTTTTTATTTATAATGGTACGACGCAAAGATATAGGGCTAAAACATGGAAAAACGCGATTTATTAGCAATCAGAGATAAAATCACAACGTTAGATTCAGAATTACTCACGTTGTTAGCAAATAGACGCCAATTATCTGCTGATGTCGCTCAATTTAAATTGAATACACATCGCCCTATTAGAGATAAGGATCGTGAACGTGAATTACTTAATTTATTAATTGAGAAAGGAAAAAATGTTGGGTTAGATGGTTTTTATATCAGCCGTATTTTTCAAATGATCATTGAAGACTCCGTATTAACACAACAAGCTATCCTACAACAGCACCTCAATGCAACACCAAATGAATCAGCTAGAATTGCTTATTTAGGGCCCAAAGGCTCTTATTCACATATTGCAGCTCGTCAATATGCAGCCCGCCATTTCGATACCTTTGTTGATTGTACCTGCCAAAAATTTGATGATATTTTTACACTGGTTGATACAGGCCAAGCTGATTACGGTTTATTGCCTATTGAGAATACTAGCTCCGGTGCAATTAATGATGTTTACGATTTACTGCAGACAACATCACTGTCTATCGTAGGTGAAATCCGTATTCCTATTAATCACGCACTTTTAACTAGCGTTGATAGTACAACAGAAGAACTACAAATTATTTATAGCCATCCTCAACCTTTCCAACAATGTAGCCATTATTTAAATCAGTATCCAAATTGGAAAATCGAATATTGCGAAAGTACTGCTGCAGCCATGGAAAAGGTTGCATTGGCGCAATCACCTCACATAGCCGCCATTGGTAGTGAAGCGGGTGGTTCTCTTTATGGTTTAAAACCTTTAGCGAATAATTTAGCTAATCAGCAAATAAACGTTACACGTTTTATTGTTATTGCACGAAAAGCTATCGATGTCTCAGAGCAAGTTCCTGCGAAAACAACGTTCTTAATGGCAACAGGACAACAAGCAGGTGCTTTAGTCGATGCTTTAATGATTTTAAAGAAATACGACATTATTATGACGAAATTAGAATCTCGCCCTATTAATGGCACGCCTTGGGAAGAGATGTTTTATATTGATGTTCAAGCTAATCTACGTGATATCAGTATGCAAAAAGCCTTACACGATTTATCACAAACTACGCGTTCATTAAAAGTTCTAGGCTGTTACCCTTCAGAGAATGTTGTTCCCGTTGAAGTCAAATAATCTCACTCAAAGATAAAAGCCAGATAGTAATATAACTATCTGGCTTTTCTGTTCTTATTATAAATTCAATTAATTATAAAAAGCCATACATCGCTGCAAATACCCAACCAAAGACACAGGAAACTGTTACACCAATTAACCCTGGTAGAATAAAGCTATGGTTAATAACAAAACGCCCTATTCGAGTTGTACCAGAACGGTCAAATTGAATGGCGGCTAAGTCACTCGGGTAAGTTGGCAGAATATAGTAACCATAACAAGCAGGTGCAGATGCAATAATATAAGCAGGATCTACACCAATCCCCAATGCTAAGGGAACAATTGCGGCTAAAGCCGCCGCTTGTGAGTTAACAAACTTAGACACTAATAATAAAACAACAGCATAAGCCCAAGGATATTCTCGTACTAATTGCCCTAATGCGGCTTCTATTTCTTTCATATGCGCAGAGAACATGGTTTCTGCCATCCAAGCAATACCATATACAGCAACAATTGCTATCATCCCTGAGCGGAAAACTTCATTTTTAGAAATAAGAGACGGATTCGTTTTACAGATAATAATAATTGATGCGCCCGCTAATAACATAAACATCTGAATAACGAGCACCATAGATAACGGTTTACCATTAAATACAGGACGTATTTCAGAAAAGGCACCTAATATCGCAACAACCGCAATTGCACCTAAGAATATCCACATTGCCACCCAGTTTTTCATCGGCAACTTTTTATCTAAAAGTGTCGCTGTATCACCATAAACATAATCATGGTTTTCAGGAACTGAAATAAACTCTTGGAAGCGTAGATCCTTATCTAAATCCTTACCTCTAAACCAACTAAAAATACCAATCGCTAAAATACCAATAAAAGTAGAAGGAATTGTAATTGCTAATAAATCTAAAAACTCAAGGTGTTTACCATTAAAAGTGACGTCACCTAGCATTGCCACTAAGGTTACAACCGCAACAGACACGGGGCTTGCAATAATTCCCATTTGTGAACCAATAGTACTTGCAGCCATTGGCCTTTCTGGTCGAATATTATTTTTAATCGATACATCATAGATAATAGGTAAGATGGTATAAACAACATGCCCTGTGCCACATAATATTGTCAATGTACAAGTAACGAGTGGGGCAACGATAGAAATGTATTTCGGATTTTTACGTAATAGTTTTTCTGCTATTTGTAGCATAACATCCAATCCACCAGATGCTTGTAATGTTGCTGACGCAGAAACAACTGCAATAATAACGAGCATTACATCAACAGGTGGCTTTCCCGGAGGAAGATTAAAAATAAAAACTAAAATAACAAGACCTACACCACCTAATAGACCTAATGCAATTCCCCCTTTCCTAGCTCCATAGAATAGACACACTAATATAATGGCGAGTTGTATTAAAAAATCCATAAGTTACCCCTTGGAAAATACATCGGAATATAAAAATAATACAATTGGTTTTTTAGCATTTCTTTCAAGAAAAACAGCTTATGAAATATAATCTACGATAACTGTTATATCTATTTTTTTGATCACTGTTATAGTTTTAATAATACATTTTAATTTCATTCAGTTTTAAGATCTCATCAACAAAAAAAATTCAATAAAAAGAAAATATTGAACATTAATAGTTATTTAATTAAACCAAACAATAACAATTAAATAACAATAAATATAAATGACATTAGAGTATTAATAAAAGAAGGTATTTATCTTATTGTTTTTAAATATATATTTAAATTCAGCCACTCTTATTTCCTGAATAAAAGTAGGAAAAATCTATTTATTTTTAATAATTGAAAAACAGGAAAATAATATGAATATTTTTATCATGCTGATTTTAGGTCTATTTTTCACTAACCATGAAAGTAAGATTGATTCAGAAAAGGGCTATTACACTTATTCAGTGAGTCATCAATCACATTTACAACGATGTACAGTGAGTCCATGTCCAGATCCTAAAGACTACTAATTTATAACTATATTATTTTAGAGAAAATTATTATGAAAAAAATTATCTATTTTGATACTCTCACTTTTATTTTCTAGTTATGTAAGTGCTCAAATCCATAATAAGAACATAAAAAATAAAACATCAATAAATACGTATTCACAAAGTAAGACTAACACAACAGACTCTAATCGTTGCGTTTGGCCACCTTGCGATGATGAGTGGTAATAAACTAAACAAACCCAATAAATAATTAGCAAAATAAAAGCCGAACAATCACTGTTCGGCTTTTATACTGTTATTCCTTTATACCTTTTATAGGTAGATAAATACTATATATAGCTAAATACGGCTATCATTCGCTTTTTGTAATAATACACCACTCTCTTTCATAAATTGAGAAGCATAATCACCGAACCAATCACTCACGTTATTAAATGAATGAACAAACTCATTCTTTGCATTAATATCTAATAAATCGATAGCTTGGCCTAATGAGTGATGATATCTACGAATTAATTCAATATTTTCTTTTGATGATAAAATAATATCTGCATACAGTTGTGGGTCTTGAGCAAATAGTCGCCCTATCATTGCTAATTCTAAACGATAAATAGGAGATGACAGTCTAAGCAAACTCGCAAGATCAACATTCTCTTTCGCTAAATGCTGACCGTAAGCAAACGTTGTAAAATGCCGAAGTGCTTGAATAAAGCTCATATTTTTTATCATGATCTTCTGGTGCGATTGCCTCAATTCTAGCGCCCCATACCATTAATTGCTCTAGCAACCATTCAAACTCTTGATGGTTACGACCCTCACAATAAGCCACAACCTGTTTTGCTAAGCTAGGCACGTCAGGGCCAAACATAGGATGAAGACCTAAAACAGGCCCACTATGTGCTTTTAACATCGCTTCTAAAGGTATTTTTTTAATGGAGGAGAGATCCACAAGTAAACAATTTTCAGGTAAAGGTGGAAGCGACTCGATCACGTCAACAGTTAAATGGATAGGCACACTAATCATGACCATTCCCGCATTCTCAAAAATAGCGGGTGATTTCGTTTGCCATTCATTTGCTTCTAAACTTTCCACTTGATAACCAGAAAGGGTAAATAAACGAGAAAATAGTTTTCCCATTTTCCCCTTCCCCCCTACAATAACAATTTTACCCAGTTGAGGATTTAGCGTTTTAAAACCTTTGTCATTCTCTTTCGTATAAGACTCACGCATCACTCGGCGTAACACATCTTCAATCAAATCTGGAGATATTCCCATTTTCTGTGCATCATTACGCCGAGAAGCAAGCATAGAGGCTTCTCTATCAGGGGCATAAATCGGTAAGCCATGGCGATTTTTAACTTCTCCTACTTCAGCTACCAATTGCATTCTTTTCTCAAGTAAAGAAAGCAATGATTTGTCTACCTGATCAATTTGCTCACGCAAATATTGTAATTCTTCAGCCATCGATGCTTGCCTCTTTTTCTTTATGGTTATCTAGCTTAACTTACTTTTTTAAACAACGCTTCACGCTGGGCTAAAACAGGTGAAATTTGCGCATGTAAATTTCTTAATACAGATTCTGTTGTCTCCCAGCTAATACAAGCATCTGTTACTGAAACACCATATTTCATTTCATTACGAGGCTGTTCTGATGATTGATTACCTTCATTAATATGACTTTCTAACATAATACCGGTGATAGACTCATTACCTTTCGTGATCTGTTCAATCACTGAATCCACCACTGCGGTTTGACGTCGGAAATCTTTATTCGAATTACCGTGGCTACAATCAATCATTAATGAGGGTTTTAAGCCTGCTTTTATCATATGAGCTTCACATTGAGCCACGTCTTCTTCATGGTAATTTGGTGTTTTCCCCCCCCGTAAAATCACATGCCCATCAGGGTTACCTTGCGTTTGTAATAAACACACTTGCCCTGATTGATTAATTCCCATAAAGCGGTGTGGCATAGAAGCTGCTTTCATTGCATTAATTGCCGTATCTAAATTACCATCAGTCCCGTTTTTAAAACCAACTGGCATTGAAAGTCCTGATGCCATTTCACGGTGAGTTTGAGACTCGGTTGTTCTTGCACCAATTGCAGACCAACTAAATAAATCACCTAAGTATTGTGGATTATTAGGATCTAATGCTTCTGTTGCCAAAGGTAGCCCTAGTTGCACTAATTCAGTCAGCAATTTTCGCGCAATATGTAATCCTTTTTCCATTTCAAAGCTACCATCCATAAATGGATCACTAATTAAGCCTTTCCAACCCACTGTTGTACGAGGTTTTTCAAAGTAGACACGCATCACAATGTACAAACTATCACTTAATTCGGACGCTAATGCTTTTAGGCGTTTTGCATAATCGATAGCAACATCAACGTCATGAATCGAACAAGGCCCGCATACCACAAGTAAACGAGGATCACGATGTTGAACAATATCAGAGATTGTTTGACGTGATTGAGCAATGGCATGCAGATCATTGCGACTCAATGGGTATTTTTGTTTTAACTCTTCGGGCGTAATTAAAACCAGCTCTTCGCTGATATTCACATTATTGAGTGCATCTTTTTGCATGATCATAATCGTTACCTTTTTATATCTGTCATTGTGATTTTTGTGTGTCTGAAAGATAAGATAACATGCAATGTAAAGAAATCAATCCATATTTTCAATAATTACGATAATATTGTAACTCAATCTTTACACATACTATTTTAATTATAAATAATCAATAAATAACAATCAGTTATAGACATTAAAAAAATAAAAATGATGTGATAAATATTGAGTCAAAACAATATATCGTAAACATATAATTACACTTTATCTTTTAATGAATCTCAGCATAAGAAGAGTAGAGAAGATAGGGAGATTGAAGTAAAAGAGATAAAAAAAAAGGTCAGCAAATGCTGACCTTTTAACAATAACTTTCGGATGTGCGAAAGCGTATTATTTAGCGTTAAGACGCTCTTTGATACGAGCAGCCTTACCTGAACGCTCACGCAGGTAGTACAATTTAGCTTGGCGAACCGCACCACGACGTTTCACAGTGATGCTATCTACGACTGGAGAGTGAGTTTGGAATACACGCTCAACACCTTCGCCATTAGAAATTTTACGAACAGTAAATGCAGAGTGCAGACCGCGGTTACGAATAGCGATAACCACGCCCTCGAATGCCTGCAGACGTTTTTTAGAACCTTCAACAACCCATACCTTAACTTCTACATTATCGCCTGGACGAAATGAAGGTACATCTTGCTTCATTTGTTCTTGTTCGATTTGCTTAATAATATTGCTCATAATAACTCTCTTACCCTAGGTAAACTGATATTAATGACACCTTGTGTCAGACTTACTCTGCTGTACTTTCCAGATATTCCTGTTGGAACTCTGTTAACAGCACTCTTTGCTCGTCAGTCAGAGCTAGGCTTTCCAGAAGCTCAGGTCTTCTTAGCCAGGTTCGACCCAGTGATTGTTTCATACGCCAGCGATTAATATGTGCATGGTTGCCCGATAGTAGAACTGCCGGAACTTCCATACCATCTAATACCTCTGGGCGAGTATAGTGAGGATGATCCAGTAAACCTTCAGCAAAAGAATCCTCTTTCGCAGAGGCTGCATGTCCGAGAACACCCGGTACAAAGCGTGCTACTGCATCTATCATTATCATGGCAGGTAATTCCCCACCACTTAATACGTAATCACCCACAGACCATTCTTCATCGATTTCTGTTTGAATGACACGCTCATCTATACCTTCATACCGACCACAAACTAGAATTAGCTTCTCATTTGTTGCCAGTTCACAAACTCCTTGTTGATCGAGTTTGCGTCCCTGAGGTGATAAATAAATCACCTTTGCTCCATCACCAGCCGCAGCTTTCGCTTGATGAATGGCTTCCCTTAGAGGCTGTACCATCATCAACATACCAGGACCACCGCCATAAGGACGATCATCAACGGTATTGTGTCTGTCGTATGTAAAATCTCGGGGATTCCAACATTCTACATTAAGCAGACCATGCTTCACTGCCCGACCAGTCACCCCGTACTCGGTTATAGAGCGGAACATTTCTGGAAATAGGCTAATTACCCCAATCCACATTTTAGTGTCCCACCGTTGAGAACCGTTAACCGGATAATCTAAAAACCAGGATCCCAATCAACGATAATTTTTTTCGCTGAGAGATCGACTTTCTTGATAACCTGCCCATCAAGAAACGGAACTAACCGTTCCCCAACACCGAATGCATCTTTCAGATTAGCTTTAATCACCATGACGTCATTTGAGCCCGTTTCCATCATGTCAGTAATGACACCTAAATCGTAGCCTTTGTCAGTTTCAACATGGCAACCCATCAGATCTTTCCAGTAATATTCACCTTCAAGTTCAGGCAGTTGCGATGCATTCACGACAATTTCAACATTCGTCAGGAAATTAGCCGCATCTCTGTCGTCAATACCTTTTAGCTTGACAATAATATCTTGGTTGTGATGTTTCCAACTTTCAATTTCAATAGTTTCCCACTGTCCATGACGCTGAATAAACCACGGTTGATATTCAAAAATGTTTTCGGCATGTTCGGTGGAGGAAAAAACTCTGAGCCAACCACGGATCCCGTAAGGTGAGCCCAACTTACCCATAACAATAGGTTCTACAGGCTCTTTTAAGGTTTTTTGTTCGCTCATTGTTACCACCGCGACAGATTAAGCGCTTTTCTTCGCTGATTTGATCAGGCCAGCAACACGTTCTGAAACAGTTGCGCCTTGAGCAACCCAGTGTTCAACACGGTCTACGTCTAAACGTAATTCTTCTGCATTACCGGTTGCCAGTGGGTTATAAAAGCCTACGCGTTCAATGAAACGACCATCACGCGCATTGCGGCTATCGGTTACTACTACTTGGTAAAACGGACGCTTTTTTGCGCCGCCACGAGCTAAACGAATTGTTACCATAACATCCTCATTAGTTAATAAAACAACCAGACGCCATCGAGGAACGGAGTCCGGTTGTCATATAAAAAGCCCGAAAAGTTTACTCACTTTGGCGAAAAAAGCAATCCAAAGCACGTTTTTTTTCAGGCTTTTTGATTTTATCGGCCTGGAAATCCTGGTGGCATCATACCTTTCATGCTACGCATCATCTTAGCCATGCCACCTTTTTTCATTTTTTTCATCATACGTTGCATGTCATCAAACTGTTTTAACAAACGGTTGACGTCTTGCACCTGCGTACCTGATCCCATCGCAATACGACGTTTTCGAGATCCTTTGATGATTTCGGGTTTTTGGCGTTCTTTTTTAGTCATGGAGTTAATAATCGCTTCCATTTTCACTAAAATTGAATCATCCATTTGTGATTTTACTGCATCTGGCACCTGAGACATACCCGGCATTTTGCTTAACATACTCGCCATGCCGCCCATGTTCTTCATTTGCTTTAATTGATCTAAAAAATCATTTAAATCAAAACCATCACCTTTTTTAAGCTTCGTCGCCAATTTTTCAGCTTGAGCTCTGTCAACTTTGCTTTCAATATCTTCAATCAATGACAGAACATCACCCATGCCTAAAATACGAGAGGCAATACGATCTGGGTGGAAAGGTTCTAATGCTTCTGTTTTTTCCCCAACACCGAGGAATTTAATTGGTTTGCCCGTAATATGACGAATTGATAACGCCGCACCACCACGCGCATCACCATCAACTTTAGTTAAGACAACCCCGGTTAATGGTAATGCTTCATTAAATGCTTTTGCCGTATTTGCAGCATCTTGCCCCGTCATGGCGTCAACAACAAACAGGGTTTCAACGGGATTAATGGCTTTATGAAGGAGCTGGATCTCTTCCATCATACCTTCATCTACGTGTAAACGCCCTGCGGTATCCACCAGTAACACATCATAAAATTGAAGCTGTGCATGTTTTAATGCATTACTTGCAATCGTGACTGGGTTTTCTTGTACGGTAGAAGGGAAAAAATCAACACCAACAGTTTCAGCTAATGTTTCAAGCTGTTTAATCGCCGCAGGGCGATAAACGTCAGCAGAAACAACCAGAACTTTTTTCTTCTTTTTCTCTTTTAAGAATTTACCTAATTTTGCAACACTGGTTGTTTTACCTGCACCTTGCAGACCCGCCATTAAAACAACAGCTGGTGGTTGAGCAGAAAGATCAAGGTCAGTATTGACTTCTCCCATCGCATTGACGAGTTCATTTTGAACAATCTTCACAAACTCCTGACCAGGTGTCAGGCTTTTGTTAACTTCATGTCCTACTGCACTTTCTTTCACTCGCGCAATAAAATCACGAACCACCGGTAAGGCAACGTCGGCTTCTAATAACGCCATACGTACTTCACGCAGTGTCTCTTTAATGTTTTCTTCGGTCAATCTTCCTCGACCGCTTATATTGCGCAATGTGCGCGATAATCTATCACTTAAATTCTCAAACATTATCTTAGCTCAGTGTTAAAGTTGGGCTTATCAGTATGTATGTCATCGATTATATCACGATGACTCGCGGATCTCTGCATAGAGATTTAAGCTTAATGACTTCAATAGTTGGAGCCGAATGCTCCTAGCGCTATACTAGGAAGTTATTCAAACAATATATGTAAGCGAAACTATGCCCGTTATATCAATCTCTATCGTCGCTGTCTGCGCTTATTTACTCAGTCTGGTGCTCATTTTACCTAGCCTGTTACGAAAAGAGCAGAATGGATACCGAGGATTAGCCCTCCTCTTCGCGGTCATTGCGCTTGTTGCGCATGCTATTTCATTAAAATTTTTAATTTTCCGTCCTCACAGCGGGCAGGATCTTTCACTCACCAACCTAGGTGCTATTGTTAGCCTGATGGTCTGCGTTATTATGACGATTGTGGCTTCGCGTGGCCGAGCATGGTTTTTACTGCCTATTGTTTATTGTTTTGCAATAGTCAATCTTGTCATTGCGACACTGATGCCAGGTGAGTTTGTTACACATCTTGAAAGTAGTACATCACTCTTTATCCATATAGGGCTCGCATTATTAAGCTATGCCACACTGTTAATCGCAGCATTGTATGCATTACAACTAAGCTGGCTCGACTATCAGCTAAAAAATAAGAAACTAAAATTCTCACCTCAAATGCCACCATTAATGACGATTGAGCGTAAAATGTTTCATATCACACAAGTTGGTGTCGTGTTACTCACACTAACATTGTGTACAGGTTTGGTGTACATGGATAATATTTTTGGTAAAGAAAATATCCATAAATCGATTTTTTCTATTATCGCTTGGTTTGTTTACATCATTTTATTATGGGGACATTTCCGCGAAGGGTGGAGAGGGAAAAAAGTCATTATCTTTAACTTGATTGGCGCCATTATTTTGACATTAGCTTTTTTTTGGTAATCGTTTATTACAAGAGTTAATGCTTAATTAATTTTTATTTTAAGGTAGCAAAAGGATCTCAATTTTGGAGCATGTGTCGACAACTACGCTCATTATCATACTAATAGCGATGATTATTGCCTCAGCTTATTTTTCTGGAACAGAAACCAGTATGATGACGATTAATCGTTATCGTCTTCGTCATGCAGCAAAACAAGGAAATCGCTCTGCAAAACGTGTTGAAAAACTATTGCAACGGCCTGATAGATTGATCAGTCTGGTATTGATTGGCAATAATCTGATTAATATTGTTGCATCTGCATTAGCAACTATTGTGGGCATGCGTTTATATGGTGATGCTGGTGTTGCTATAGCAACAGGGATATTAACGTTTGTGATCCTTATTTTTGCGGAAGTACTACCAAAATCAATCGCGGCGTTGTATCCAGAACAGTTTGCCTACCCAAGTAGCATCATTCTTTCACCATTACAAAAAATCATGTTACCGATTGTTTGGTTTTTTAATAAAATCACATTAATATTCATGCGAATTTTAGGAATAAAGTCGCCAGTAATACAAGGTAATGCCGTTTCAAAAGAAGAGCTAAGAACCATTGTAAATGAATCAAAATCAAAGCTTTCTCAAAGAAATCAAAATATGTTGCTTTCTATTCTTGATTTAGAAAAAGTAACTATTGGCGATATTATGGTTCCAAGAAATGAAATTATTGGTATCGATGTAAATGACGAATGGAAATCAATCGTAAGACAACTCACTCACTCCCCTCATGGTCGAATTGTGCTTTATCGCGATACTCTTGATGATGCCATTGGAATGTTACGAGTGCGTGAAGCCTATCGTTTAATGACGGAGAAAAAAGAATTCACTAAACAAATTTTTGATGAAAGCGGCAGATAAAGTCTATTTTATTCCTGAAAGCACACCGTTAAATTTACAGCTTGTTAATTTTCAGCTTAATAATGAAAAAGCAGGTATTGTGGTAGATGAATATGGTGAAATTCAAGGTTTGGTCACTGTTGAAGATATTTTAGAAGAAATTGTGGTGACTTTACCACTTCAATGTCACCGTCATTAGCAGAAGAAGTGACATCTCAAAAAGATGGATCATTACTCGTTGATGGCACAACAAATATTCGAGACATCAATAAAGCATTTGGCTGGCATTTGCCCGAAGATGAAGCCAGAACTATTAACGGTGTCATTATTGAAGAACTTGGTGACTTACCTGTTGTCGGCGATAAAATAAAAGTCAGTGATTATGAATTCGAAATACTTGAAGTCCAGGACAACGTGATCAAAAAGGCCCTAATTCGCCATCTCGCTATTCCTCATCATTAATGAATGCAAAATAAAGCGCTTATTGAAGCGCTTTATTTTTTTCTATTTATCCTAACTCAAATCGTAATTTGCTATTACGAAAATCAAACTCTCTCGCGGGTTCCATATAAGAAGGTTCTATTGCTTGTTCTCTCTTGAGTTGAATAGGCCTTACTTGTTGATAATCAGAATAAAAACCATGATTTTTTACTCACATCACTAGATTAAGTGCTGGCTCATGAGAATAAGAATAACCATATTCTTCTCGTTGACAAATAAAGCATGCTGTTTCATCTTTTTTTAACGTAAGAGAAAGAGACTTGCGTGGAAAATGAGTACGCAATGTACTTTTACCAAAGAAATAAAATTCTCGAACAAAAAATTCTAAAACCAATTTGGGTGATAGGAATGGATGATTTTCCATAATAAAAGTGTACTCCGTGTATTAAGCATAAATTTAATCCATTATTGTGATAACAATATAAGAAGATAAGAAAATAAAACAATGGGATAAAAAAAAGAAAAATAGGAAAAAATTAGAATAAAAAGAGACAATAAATCAGGATGCGAATTTCTTGATCTATTGTCCCCTAGTTTTATAAGGTGCCTAAGACTAGATATGTAGCTCTTTTAAAGTCTCTTCAGGAAGTGCTAATTCGTCGTTATGATTAATACCAATATGGTGAGATAAAATATCCCGTGCAATGTCTTGTGCTTCAGTCAGAGAGTGCATTTCATAAGTACCGCATTGATATACATTCAACTCAGGGATATGATTTTGATCTTTTACTTTCAAAACATCTTCCATTGCTGCTTTCCATGCATCAGCAACTCTCTGTTCTTCTGGTTGCCCAATTAAGCTCATATAGAAGCCTGTACGACACCCCATCGGCGAGATATCAATGATCTCGACTCCATTACCATTAAGATGGTTACGCATGAAGCCAGCGAACAGATGCTCTAATGTATGAATTCCTTTCTCAGGCATAGCTTTTTTATTTGGCACAGTAAAACGTAAGTCAAATACCGTGATGGTATCACCTGATGGCGTTTTCATTGTTTTAGCAACGCGTACAGCGGGTGCAGACATACGAGTATGATCAACAGTAAAACTATCCAATAAAGGCATAAAAAACCTCCTAAGAAAAATTTAAATATTTTTAAGAAAAAATGAAACTTTCTGCAAGTAGCCCGGTCTTAGTAATGAATACGCGCAAAATGTTATCATCCCTATTTCTCTATAGAATTTTTCAGCCACACAAATCTTAGTGTGGCTTTTTTCTATCTAAGTTTAGGAAGCCACGTTATCGGCATTCGCCCCCGCATGGTTCTTCAAATACTCATCAAAAGAAATGGTATCACTCTTTTCTAACTCTTCTTGACGTTTTATAGATGAAATTCTCTCATGTTCGAACGCTTCATCAGTCAATGTTTCATAAGGTGTTTTAATTAATTCTTGGTAATACTCTTCCGCTAAAGATAAACCGTAGCTACCAATGCCTTGTGTTTTGATTTTCTCTAACAGTCTGCCAGAAAAGGTTAATTCTGGATTATCAAACATTTCTTCTAACTTAACACAAACTTCCATATATTTTGTGCCAGAACAGCAATCAAGAACATTAGCTACACGTTTTAAATCTGCAAATAACGCTTTACCCACTTGTGCTAACGGCTCTCTTCTTTCTCCACACCCCATGCCAATAACTTGACCTGGTTTACGTCCTTCTAGAATAACGTTATTCCAATTTGAACGACAACACGCTAATTCAGATGCGCTCATTTCTGGTGCATCAGCTAAAACACACCAAATCAAAAATAAATCAAGGAAACGAATTTGTGTTTCATCGACACCAATTGGTGTAAAAGGATTAATATCGAGTGAACGAACTTCAATATATTCAATGCCACCTCGTAATAAAGCATCAGAAGGAGACTCATCACCTTTGACTACACGCTTAGGGCGAATAGGTGCATAAAGCTCATTTTCAATCTGTAGTACGTTGGTGTTTAATTGAATGTATTCGCCGTCTTTATTCTTAACACCCAGTTTTGCAAATTCATCAGATGGCTTATGAATCGCTTTTTTCAGCCCTTTGACGTAAGTCTCGAGGTGATTAAAGGTAATATCCAAATCACTTTGGGATTTGTTGGTATATCCCAAGTCACTTAAACGTAATGACGTTGCGTAAGGTAAATACTTCGCACCTTTTGGCGTATTTTCAAACGGTAAGTTTGTTTCTCTTCCCTTTAAAAAAGATCCACAAATTGCCGGCGATGCACCAAAGAAAAATGGAATAATCCAACCAAAGCGATAATAGTTGCGGATCAAACGCAAATAACCATCTGAAATCGCCTCTTTACCACTGTTTTCATCTTTGATATTCGCCCATGCTTGCCAAAATTCGATAGGCAATGAAAAATTATAATGCACACCTGAAATAGTTTGCATTAAAGCGCCATAACGATTTTTCAGCCCTTCACGATATAGCGTTTTAAAACGCCCGACATTGGATGTGCCAAATTGAGCAAGCGTAATCTTATCTTCTGCTTCAATAAAGCAAGGCATACTCATAGGCCACATGCGTTCATTATCTAAGTGACGCGCCGTATAGCGATGTAAATCAGCTAAAAAGTGCAGGGTATGTGAAATATTGTCATCAACAGGCGTTATAAACTCTAACAGCGATTCAGCGAAATCTGTTGTGATCCATTTATGAGTTAATGACTTACCTAATGAGATAGGATGCTCGGTTGATGCTAAATTGCCTTCTGGTGTTACCCTTAAGGTTTCACGCTCGATACCACGGTGGATGCCACATAAAACTTTAGGGTGTGCTTCCAACCAAGAAAGCGCTTTGGATACGTCCGGGATCAAAGGTGACCTCCCGCGTTGATTAATGTTAGTAAATAGATAGGTGTTACTTTATCGTAAAGTCACTAAATTGTCGCTGATTAGATGATGTTAGCATTGTTAGTAGATGCTAAACAAAATCTTAGCATAATGAGAAATGAATGAATCGTGGAAAGCAAAAAGCCTCGCAAAAGCGAGGCTTTAAAGATGGTGCATCCTGGAGGATTCGAACCTCCGACCGCTCGGTTCGTAGCCGAGTACTCTATCCAGCTGAGCTAAGGATGCAGGTCTAACGAATTATTCTAGAAGCGATTTAACTATGATATCTAATAAAAGATGGTGCATCCTGGAGGATTCGAACCTCCGACCGCTCGGTTCGTAGCCGAGTACTCTATCCAGCTGAGCTAAGGATGCGTCGTCGTAATCTTTCTAGCTGCTCATATTGCTATTAGCAATAATGAGTAATGAGATGGTGCATCCTGGAGGATTCGAACCTCCGACCGCTCGGTTCGTAGCCGAGTACTCTATCCAGCTGAGCTAAGGATGCGCCGTTTTAATACTTTACTCTTTTAATGCAAATTATTCACCATTTGCACCAAAATAAAAACCCCATACATTAATCATGGGGTTGGAATTGGTGCATCCTGGAGGATTCGAACCTCCGACCGCTCGGTTCGTAGCCGAGTACTCTATCCAGCTGAGCTAAGGATGCAATCTAAATGGCGGTGAGAGAGGGATTCGAACCCTCGATGCAGCTTTTGACCGCATACTCCCTTAGCAGGGGAGCGCCTTCAGCCTCTCGGCCATCTCACCATATTTAGAACCACTCAACGAAGTTCTTACTGAACATCTCGTCTCTGTGTGGCGCACATATTACTTTCTCAGCCTAAGAAGTCAAACAATTTTTCTCAACTTTTTACGAATATATGTTTGTTTGAACACTTCACAAACAAACTGATGCGTTTATCAGCAAGATTGGCTAAAAAAGTCTTAAACACAATGATATCGCTGATGAAAAATCATTCAAGTATTTTATACTCATAGCAAATATATTTATTTGCAAAACAAATAATTGTGAAGCGAATGATTAGAGGTAAAAAGAGTTTCAATTCTGTCAATCAGAATAAACGGATAGTGCAATAATAAATGCAACTCAAGGAGAGTGATGATAGGAACCAAAAAAGGAATAAAAAGTCTTATAAAGAGAAAAGCGCCCAGACCCGGCAAAAGTGTGGACGCTTACGAATGAATTGTAGCTAACTAAAAGTGGGAATTTATTTAGTAGTTATCAGTAGGCTGAGTTTTCTCGGCCTGAATTCGTTGATAGATCTCTTCACGATGGACTGATACTTCTTTGGGTGCATTTACGCCAATCCGTACCTGATTACCTTTAACCCCTAAAACGGTTACGGTCACATCATCGCCTATCATAAGCGTTTCACCAACTCGACGAGTTAGAATAAGCATTCTTTGCTCCTTGAAAATTTACAAGAGTCGGGTCTCTAGAATTTCCCGGCCATTATCCATCATACATTGTCAATTCGTATAATCATTATTTATCACAAGTAACTCATACTTCATAACAAAATATAAATTTTGTGACTGATTATTTAACGGATCATCAATATCTCTATAAGGCGTTATCCCTATAAATCAGGGATAGCGCCTTTTTTCAGGTTATTATCGCTTACAGATGCGATTCAACCCACTCGTCAACACTTGCTAAAGCCACAGGTAAAGCATCAATATCAGTACCACCAGCTTGAGCCATATCAGGGCGACCGCCACCTTTACCGCCGATTTGCTGTGCTACAAAACTAATTAACTCACCCGCTTTAACTTTAGCAGTCAAATCTTTAGTGACCCCAACAATTAAGCTCACTTTACCATCAGAAATAGTAGAAAGCACAATAATTGCTGAACCCAATTGATTTTTTAAATCATCAACCATGGTTCTTAACATTTTTGGCTCAACACCATTAAGCTCACGAACTAAAAGTTTGATACCTTTCACGTTTTTAGCTTGACCACCTAAAGAAGAACTTTCTTGGGCTGCTTGCTGATCTTTTAGTTGTTGGAGTTCTTTTTCTAATAAGCGGTACTTTTCTTGGACTGTCTTAATTCTTTCAACCAAGTTTGTACCGTCACTTTTTAGAACTTGCGCAACAAGAGAGATAAGATCTGATTGCTCATGAACACTCTCAATTGCTGTAATACCTGTAATTGCCTCAATACGACGAATACCAGCCGCCGTTCCTGACTCACTGATAATACGGAATAAACCAATATCCCCCGTCCTAGAAGCGTGAGTACCGCCACAAAGTTCAGTAGAGAAATCCCCCATGGTTAAAACACGAACACGTTCGTCGTATTTCTCACCAAACAGAGCCATCGCCCCTTTCTCTTTAGCGTCCTCAAGATCCATTAGCTCAGTGACAATCGGTGAGTTAAGACGGATTTGCGCATTCACAATGTCTTCGATTTCTCGTAATTGCTCTGGTTTAACTGCTTCAAAATGAGAGAAGTCAAAGCGCAGGTATTTATCGTTAACTAAAGAACCTTTTTGCGTAACATGCGTACCTAATACTTGGCGTAATGCTGCATGTAATAAGTGAGTCGCAGAGTGATTCAATCGAATGGCATCACGGCGAGCAATATCAATGGTAGCATTGATTTTATGGTTAACAATAAATGACCCTACGTTAACTTTACCAATATGGCCAATTGCTTTACCGTATTTTTGCGTATCTGTGACTTCAAATTGACTATCTTTACTCGTCAAGACACCTTTATCACCCACCTGACCACCAGACTCTGCATAAAATGCCGTCTTATTTAAGAAGATTATACCTTCTTCGCCTGCTTTTAATTCAGTGACTGATTGTCCATTACGAAAAATGGCCGTAACAGTGCCTTGCTGTTCGTTATGATCATAGCCAGAGAAATCACTGCGGCTATCAACTTTGATAAGGCTATTATAGTCAGTACCAAAACCGCTGGATTCACGAGCACGTTTACGTTGCTCCTCCATTGCAAGATCAAAGCCCTTTTCATCAACTTTAATATTTCTTTCACGGCAAACATCAGCCGTTAAATCAAGAGGGAAACCGTAAGTATCATAAAGGCGGAAAGCTGTTTCACCCGGAAGAACGTCATCTGTTAATTGAGCAAGCTCTTCATCTAATAGTTGAAGACCACGTTCTAACGTACGAGCAAACTGCTCTTCTTCTGTTTTGAGTACTTTCTCAACAGTAACTTGTTGACGTTTTAATTCTTCACCCGCCTCAGCCATCACTTCAATTAATGGCGCAACTAATTTATAGAAGAAGGTATCTTTCGCGCCAAGCATATACCCATGACGCACAGCTCGACGAATAATACGACGTAGCACATAGCCACGACCTTCATTAGAAGGAATAACACCATCACAGATAAGGAAGGAACAAGAACGAATATGGTCAGCAATAACGCGTAACGATTTATTACTTAAATCAGAAGCATTAGTCACTTTCGCGACTGATTCAATTAATGAACGGAATAAATCAATATCATAGTTAGAGTTTACATGCTGTAAAACAGCCGTAATACGCTCTAATCCCATACCTGTATCAACAGATGGTTTGGGTAATGGATCCATTGTACCGTCTGATTTACGGTTAAATTGCATGAAGACAATGTTCCAGATCTCAATATAGCGATCGCCGTCTTCTTCTGGTGATCCCGGAGGCCCCCCCCAAATGTGGTCACCGTGATCATAAAATATTTCGGTGCAAGGTCCACAAGGACCAGTGTCTCCCATTTGCCAGAAGTTATCTGAGGCAAATGGTGCACCTTTATTATCGCCAATGCGAATTATTCTTTCTGCAGGAATACCAATTTCTTTATTCCAAATATCATAAGCTTCATCATCTGTAGCATATACGGTTACCCAAAGCCTTTCTTTAGGTAAGTTAAACCACTCTTTGCCCGTTAATAATTCCCAAGCAAAATGGATTGCGTCATGTTTGAAATAGTCACCAAAACTAAAATTACCTAGCATTTCAAAAAAAGTATGGTGACGGGCAGTATAACCCACATTTTCTAAATCGTTATGTTTACCACCAGCACGTACACAGCGTTGCGCGGTTGTCGCTCGGGAATAAGGTCTATTGTCCAATCCAAGAAACACATCTTTGAATTGGTTCATCCCTGCGTTTGTAAACAGCAATGTTGGATCGTTATTTGGAACCAAAGAACTGCTAGGTACTATTTGATGTCCTTTAGTATGAAAAAAGTCGAGAAACGCCTGACGGATCTCAGCGGTGCTTTTGCTCATAATTATCCCGAAATCAAGCTGGAAAAACAGAAATTAGAAATCTAGTTAGAGGAGGTTTATGGTTACCTCTACTTAGCCAACGAATACATAAGTAGGGATAAGATAGAATTTCTTCTGTCAGAAGTAAAACCCCCGATAAACTTATTCGTGTTGACATTGTAAATCGTCTAGTTTTTTTCTGAAAGTGGGATTGTTATATGAGAATGGGACTTTTCTCTATTTAAGTGAGATTATTCTAAGAAATGTAAGAGGTTTAAAGTATTTTCATTTTGTAATTATTAAAAAGTATTTGTTATTATTGTTTTTTGTCATCTCACAAACTAGATGTGTTTTTTTCTTGAATAACCTCTTTTTCTTATAACAATCAAGAATAAATACACTGGCATTATCCATTAAGAAATATAATAAACTCACGATAACTGACTAAAAAAAAAGTACTTCTCAGTATGAGATCTATCATATCACTCAATAAGCTCTTAAATATCATCCTTATTATATTCAAATATTTTGAAGGTATTTATCTCTCTATGTCAATTATTTACAATCTTACTCAGCGAGCAAATTGTAATGATTCTTATTTATATTAATAATTACTGAGAATATATCATCAAAATTTCACTATATAAACTTTCATACAACTATAAAAAATCATTAGTAAAAAATATCGTTATATTAAATAAAATAGTGTTAAAGGCTAGTTTTAATGGATAGAAAACAGAATAAAACCAATATAAGCCATAACTTGGATAAATAAAACTACACATAACAAAAAGGAAGCCTTTTTAGAGCTTCCTTTTTAAGTGAGTTAAATCACATTAATTGACTAGCTATTTACCATTACAATAATAGTAATTTATCTAAATACACTATCAATTTTAGTCATTCTATTACGAGCCGAGAGATTATTCTTCTGTCTCTTCAGTCTTACCTTCATTGGCAAAATCAGCCGCACTTGTAAACTCACCTGCATGATTTAATAACATTTCACGTAATTTTGTATTTAATTCATCGTACATCTCTGGATGTTCTTTTAGATAAGTTGTTGCATTAGCTTTACCTTGACCAATCTTCTCGCCATTGTAGCTGTACCATGCACCTGCTTTTTCTACCAATTTATGTTTAACACCTAAATCGATAAGCTCACCAAAAGTATTAATACCTTCGCCGTACATAATTTGGAATTCAGCTTGTTTAAATGGCGCTGCAATCTTATTTTTTACAACTTTAACGCGGGTTTCACTTCCCACAACTTCATCACCGTTTTTAACAGAACCAATGCGACGAATATCTAAACGAACAGATGCGTAGAATTTAAGTGCATTACCACCAGTTGTGGTTTCTGGGTTACCGAACATAACACCAATTTTCATACGGATTTGGTTGATAAAAATAAGTAACGTATTGGAATTTTTTAGGTTACCCGCTAACTTACGCATAGCTTGGCTCATCATACGAGCGGCTAAACCTACGTGAGAATCGCCGATTTCACCTTCAATTTCAGCTTTTGGTGTTAATGCTGCTACAGAGTCAACAACGATAACATCAACAGCACCAGAACGAGATAATGCATCACAAATTTCTAAGGCTTGTTCACCCGTATCAGGCTGAGAACACAGTAGGTTATCAATATCTACACCCAATTTTTGGGCATAGATTGGATCTAAAGCATGTTCAGCATCGATAAAAGCACAAATTTTGCCTTCACGTTGAGCTGAAGCGATAACTTGTAATGTTAAAGTTGTTTTACCTGAAGATTCTGGGCCATAGATTTCAACAATACGACCACGTGGTAAACCACCAGCACCTAAAGCAACGTCTAATGATAAAGATCCCGTAGAGATGGTTTCAACGTTCATGGAACGATCTTCGCCCAAACGCATGATAGACCCTTTACCAAATTGCTTTTCAATTTGACCAAGTGCTGCGGCCAATGCTTTTTGTTTGTTTTCATCAATAGCCATGTTATCTCCCTCTGGGCAGTGAAGCATAAAGATGGGTCACTACCATTAAAACGTATATGATTTTGCTTGTTGAAACTCATTATACTGTATAATCATACAGTATCAAGTTAATTATTTATAATTTCTTTAAGAATTGATTTTAAAGAAAAAATAACAGATTCTGCTCTTACTTGCTCTCGCGAACCACTGAATATACAGTGTTTTGCTGTTACCTGAACACCGGTTGTTGTTTTAACCGCAAAGCCAAACCAAACTAAGCCCACTGGTTTTTCTTTACTACCTCCACCAGGGCCTGCAATACCACTGACAGAAACAGCAAAATCGGCATTTGCAGCATCAAGTGCGCCTTTCGCCATTTCTAGAACGACTTCTTCGCTAACAGCGCCATATTTAATCAAGGTTTGTTCATCAACACCTATCATTTCATGCTTTGCTTCGTTACTGTAGGTCACAAAGCCACGGTGATAATAATCAGAGCTTCCTGCAATATCTGTGATGACTTTTGCAATCCATCCACCAGTACAAGATTCTGCCGTTGTTATCGTGCTCTTCTTTTCAATTAGCGCGTTACCCACTTCAATACTTAAGTGAGTCATTTCATCGTAATTTATCATTAAGGTTCATCTAACCTCTATTCTAAATCCTACTGTTTAAGATTTCTTTCTAGTGCAATCCCATAACCATAAACCACCTATTGCGAGTGCAAAGATAGCACCAAATCCAATTCCGATGGCAACAACAGATATTCCAATACTGGTAACCAGTGAGAACAAGCCTAACATTAATAGCATCGCTGTATTTTCACCTAAGTTTTGTACTGCGATAGCATTACCCGCTCCCACGCTGTGCTTTCCTTTATCTTGTAATAGTGCATTCAATGGAACTACAAAGAAGCCACCAAAAATACCAATAACGATAAGGATTAAATAAGATGGAATAATTGAGGTTTGCAATGAAAAGTAAACGACCCCAAGGCCAATTAAAATACCCGCAGGCATACAGCGACGTACTGTTTTCAGTGTTACAAATTTAGCGGCTAATCCAGCGCCAACAACAATACCAATAGCCACCATCGCATTTAATATTGTTGGAGTGGTGTTATCAGTCATGCCTAATGCAATAGGTACCCATTGAACGAGCAAAAAACGCAAAGTCACGCCTGCGCCCCAAAACATACTGGTTCCCACTAATGAAAAACGACTTTCTTTATCTGCCCATAAAGTACCTGTTGCCTCAAGAAATTGAGCGAACATTTTTTTTATGTTCCAACCTCGACCTATTTGCGCGGCAGATAATTTAGGGATACCAAAGTTAACAAGAACCGCCAAAGCGTACATCATTGCACAGACACCTAATGCAAAAAACAATACTCCAATCAGAGAGAAAACCACCAATCACTGAGCCCAATAAAATAGCAGCAATGGTTGATGCTTCCATTAAACCATTCGCTTTGACTAAACGCTCTCCATCGGTTAATTCGCCTAAAATACCATATTTGGCTGGAGAATAAACTGCAGCACCAATCCCGACTAAGGCATAACCTAAGAAGGGATCAGAGCCCACACAAATAAGAAAAGCCCCCACAAATTTTAAGATATTACCACTGAGCATAACCCTCCCCTTAGGATTACGATCAGCAACTTGCCCCACAAAAGGGGCTAAAAGAATAAAAGCCAGCACAAAGACCATTTGTAAAACAGGCTGGCTCCATTCAGGGTAAAGAGCTGACTTAAACTGAGCTAAAATGGCAAACAGTAGTGCATTATCAGCAAAAGCAGAAAGAAATTGCGATAACAATACTGCTTTCATTCCCCTACTCATTAAAGGAGGCTGGCTAATATTCTCTGACATTAGTTATTTTCCTGTTCAGCAAGTTTTTTCAATGAGACAAAATCCGTTTTCCCACTCCCAAGAACAGGAATTTCTTTAACAAAACGAATATCTTTCGGCACGGCTATTTCCGCAACACCTTCTGCTTTAGCCAGTGTTGATAATGCGCTACGATCCAATTGCTTATCTGTTGTAAACAGTACCAAGGATTCTCCTCTACGTTTATCGCTGATAGCCACGACTGCGTGCTCACCTTTAGATGCTTTACGTGCAAGTTGCTCGACACCTTCAAGAGAGACCATCTCACCAGCAATTTTAGCAAAGCGTTTTACGCGCCCTTTAATAGTGCAATAACCTTCACTATCGATAGCAACAATATCACCAGTGTCATACCAACCTTCTTCATCAATACCTTCCGCGTTTGTAGCTACGGGGACTTCTAGGTTTTCTGGTGATTCAACACGTAAATACCCCATCATGACATTCGGGCCACGTAATTGTAGTCGTCCCCCTTCCGCGATCCCATTCATTGGGATAAGTCGGCCTTCCATGCCCGGTAATAAACGGCCTACGGTATGTGTTTTAGCACTCATAGGTACGTTGATTGACACAACAGGTGCACATTCGGTAACACCATAACCTTCCAAAATGCGGATACCGAACTTTTCTTGCCATAAAATACGAGTTGATTCTGATAGTTTTTCAGCACCAGCAACCACATACCTAACTCTGGCAAAATCATAAGGATGAGCAAATTTGCCGTAATTACCTAAAAAGGTTGATGTACCAAATAACACTGTACAATTTTGGTCATACACTAATTCAGGCACAACGCGATAGTGTAATGGGCTTGGATAAAGAAAAACACGAGCGCCTAAGCAAATTGGCGTTAATAGACAAGCAGTTAGGCCAAATGCATGGAATAACGGTAATGCTGACATAAATTTATCTTTAGGTGAAAAGTCAGCAATAGCACGAATTTGATCTACGTTAGCCAGTAAACTTGAATGACTATGAACAACACCTTTAGGCGTACCTTCAGATCCTGACGTAAATAAAATAACCGCAGCATCCGTCGATTTTTGCGGTAACATCGCTTTATGTGGAGTAATAAGATGTTTGAGGATCCAGCGTTTATCTTCACGCGTCACACTATCTTTGAGATCTTCAAGGTAAATCCAATTCGCTTCCGGAGTTTGTTCAGGAATATGTAATAAGTTCCCTTTTTCTAAAAATTGGCGTGATGTAAAAATGGTTTTGATTGAAGCTGCTTTCATTGCATTTTGTACGCCTAAGCTACCCGCAGTATAGTTAAGCATAGCCACAACACGTTGGCGCATTGTGGCACCTAATAATGCAGCCGCTGTTACCGTTGTGTTTGGCAATAACAAGCCAATACGCTCATTAGGTACTGTGTAACGTTCAATCAGCCGGCTGATCCCTAACGTTTTTTTCAATAATCCTTGGTAAGAATCTTCTTTTAGATTGATATCTGAAATTAACGGGCTAAATCGCCCATATTGAGACATCGCTTGCAAGAAGGCCTCATATAGCGTAAATGCTGGGCGCGTTTGCATAATAGCATTCATCATAATATCGCGCATCGCTTCACCTGCTAACCGACGACGCTCTGATGATTTTTCTGCTTTTGGCATAGGTAAATCAATTGCAGGCAACACCTTTATCGTGATTCGAGGAAAAAATTTGGACTTTATACGTAAACTTTTACGAACTCGTGAAAAATAGCTAAATTCAGCGCCTTCAATTCTGATAGGAACCACTTTAGCACCTGATTTTGCAGCAATAAAAGCAGCACCTTCATAGATTTTCATCAAACCATTGGTCACGGTAATTCTCCCTTCAGGGAAAATAACCACTGGACGGCCTTTATCCACTTCTTTCACAAGATGCCGTACAGCCATTGGATTAGCAGGATCTAAAGGTACAATATCGGCATAACGACCTAACCATTTTGTCGTTTTTGCAGAAGCCACTGAAGTATAAACAGCAAATACAGGATTAATAGGTAGGAATAAACGTAATAATATACCGTCAATAAAAGAAGTATGATTAGGTGTAATTATACATTTTTCATATTGCGAAAACTGATTAACAAGTCCTTCAATTTTTATTCTAAAGAAGAATTTAAATAGTGTTTTAAAAAACGCTATTAACATCATATCCATATCTCATTTTGCTATAATTAGCCTTACTATAAATAGGATGTGATGAAAATAAAATAGATGTCTTTTGTTTTATCCTTTATATCGGACGACTACCTAATTATTTGATGAGTTTTGCAAGAATTACCGCAATAATTTCATTAATAGATAATCCAGCATCAACAGTGATATCTGCACACTGCATATATAAAGGCTCACGCTTAATTAAAACATCATGCATCTCTGAAACTAACGTTTTCCCCGTTAAGCTAGGTCTTTGTGCTTCATTAGGATCTTGAGATAAGCGTTCAACTAGCGTTTCAACCGAGGCCTGTAAATAAACTGTGACACCTGAGTTTTTCATATAAGCGCGATTTTTATCTGCCAAAACCATGCCACCACCAGTTGAAATAACTTGGTTAGGTTGACTAACTTGAATAAGTGCTTCTGATTCTATTTGACGAAAAAAATCCCAACCTTTTTCTGCCACCATCGCGGATATAGTTTGTTGATACTTTTGGGTTATCCAATAATCCGTATCAATAAATCTATAATTTAAAGAGAGAGAAAGTGCTTTACCTACTGTTGTTTTCCCTGCACCTCGAGGCCCGATAAGGTAAATTGTACTTTCCATAAAATGCACTATCTCCATAGGGTATTCCCATTAGGGTGTAATTAAAAATTTACATACTGTAAAGTATAAAACATCATACCTGATGTAACAAAAAAATAAAGCCACACTTTAGAAAAGTATGGCTTATTTAATAATTTCAATAATTAACGGCGAATTGTATTATCACCATAGCCAATCCATTTATAGGTCGTTAGGGCATCTAATCCCATCGGTCCTCGAGCATGTAATTTTTGTGTGCTAACAGCGACCTCGGCACCTAAGCCAAATTGTCCACCATCAGTAAAGCGTGTACTCGCATTAACATAAACAGCAGCAGAATCTACTTGGCGAACAAAGCGATCAGCATTAGCAATAGATTGTGTCAAAATTGCGTCTGAATGTGCAGTTCCATAACGGCGAATATGGTTAATTGCTTCAGTTAATCCACTTACCACTTCTACATTTAAATCAAGTGATAACCATTCATCACAATAATCAGCATCTTTTACATCAACAATCGTTGCTCCGCCTTTTTTTAACCCAGCTAATGCTTTTTCACTTGAGTGTAAAGTCACCTTTTGCGCTGCCATGGCGTCACTTAGTTGTGGTAAAAATAGATCCGCGATATCTTCATGTACTAAAAGCGTTTCTAAAGAATTACATGCACTTGGGCGTTGTACTTTTGCATTCACAATAACTGTTAATGCTTTTTCTAAATCGGCACTGTCATCAACAAATGTATGGCAAACACCAATACCACCAGTGATAACTGGAATTGTCGATTGTTCACGGCAAAGCCTATGTAGGCCTGCCCCACCACGAGGAATAAGCATATCAATATACTCATCCATTTTTAGCATTTTCGCGACAAGTTCACGATCTGGCTTATCGATGGCTTGAATAGCCCCCGCGGGAATACCACACTTCTCAAGCGCTTGTTGAATAACGGCAACCACAGCTTGATTTGTATGATGTGTCTCTTTTCCACCACGAAGAATGGCTGCATTACCTGTTTTCAAACATAATGAAGCAACATCAATTGTAACATTAGGACGAGCTTCGTAAATAACACCAACAACACCTAATGGCACACGGCGACGCTCTAAACGTAAGCCACTATCTAACATACGCCCATCAATAACTTGTCCCACAGGATCTTCTAAGTGACATACTTGTCGAACATCATCAGCAATCGCTTTTAAACGTTCAGAAGTCAACAATAAACGATCAAGCATAGCTGCATTAATATTGGCTTCACGAGCTGCTTGCATATCTTTTTCATTGGCTGCAAGAATTGAAGCTTCTTGTTGCTCTAATAAATCAGCCATAACCAGTAATGCCTGATTTTTTTGCTCTGTCGATAATTGAGCTAAATGCCAAGATGCTTCTCTTGCTGATTTACCCATTTGTTCTAACATCGAAGGCTCCTTAGCTAACAATCATATCGTCACGATGTACAGCAACACTGCCATACTCATAACCTAAAATTTGACTAATTTCTTGTGAATGGTGGCCTGCAATTAAGCGCAGTGCATCACTATTATAGTGAGCAACACCATGAGCGAGATCTTTACCCTGTAAACTTTGAATACGAATAACGCTCCCACGAGAGAAATCGCCTTTTATTTCTTTAATGCCTTTCGGTAAAAGGGAGCTGCCTTTTTCTTTAATTGCTTTTTCAGCCCCTTCATCAACCACAATAATACCTGCTATTGGTGCGCCAAAGATCCATCGTTTACGAGCTTCTAATGGGCTTTGTAATCCATGAAATAAAGTTCCAACAGGTTCATTATTGATAACTTTACCAATCACCTCAGGTTGTATTCCTGCCGCTATGACAACATCAATACCTGCACGCCCAGCAACAGTGGCAGCTTGTAATTTTGTTGCCATTCCGCCTGTACCTAAACCAGATACACTATCACCCGCCATTTCACGTAATTCGTCATTGATATCAAAAACTTCGGGAATAAGTTTAGCTTCAGGATTACTACGAGGATCAGCAGTATATAATCCTTCAATATCAGTCAGTAATAACAGCTTATCAGCGCTTCCTAAAATAGCGGCTAATGCAGATAAATTATCGTTATCCCCTACTTTAATTTCTGCGGTAGCAACGGCATCGTTTTCATTAATAACTGGAATAATGCGGTTATCTAATAATGCATGTAATGTATCACGCGCATTCAAGAAGCGTTCTCTATCTTCAATATCTGCACGTGTTAACAACATCTGACCAATATGAATACCATAGATAGCAAATAATTGTTTCCATACTTGAATTAATGCGCTTTGGCCTACAGCGGCAAGCAACTGCTTAGAAGCAATGGTTGCAGGTAAATCAGGATAATTCAAATATTCACGCCCTGCTGCAATTGCCCCCGAAGTAACAATAATAATCCGATGACCTTTTTCGTGTTGTTTAGCGCATTGGCGAACCAGCTCAACAATATGAGACTGATCCAGACGTCGTGAACCACCAGTAAGTACACTTGTCCCTAATTTAACAACCAGTGTTTGGCTGCTACTCATAACATTTACCATTCTTGTTGATTATTTAAAAAGATAATACACAGTTTTATCAGGAGAGAAGCGTTATGCCAACCGACATAACGCAAAATCTATGAAAAGTTGCCCTAACACAAAATTAGGGCTGAATCGGAAGCGGAAATTTGTTCATTTTTTCATCAGGAATAAGTGTCATCTCTAATTCACTCACTGCTGTTTTAAGAAATTGATGAAAACGGATCAGTGTTTCATTGATTGATTCAGCAACATCATTTTTACTGATGTTCTGATGGATCCAATCACCATTTTTATCAAATAGTCCAATTTGATAATGATAAATGAGCTGTTCATTGTTGCGTTCTAATTTCATCCACCAGCCCCAAAACTCACGTTTTTCTGGTACGACTTTCTTATTCACACAAACAGCTAAACAGTCAAAAAAGAACTGGCTCTCTTGGCATTGTTGCTCTCGGATATAGGGGCCGATTTGAGCAAAACGCTTTAATAACTTACCTCGGGTAGGGTTCAAAGATGAAGTCATAAATTCAGTCTCCTTAGAAACTCTACTGTTATATAATCTAGTATAATTAGCAAGTTATTGTTAAAGATTAATTATATTAATTTGTCATAGATCCAGTCAGCACTTTTTTGTAACGCGAGCTCTAGCCCTTTATAAAGCGGTTTTTCATTAATTGCTAGAATATCGCCATCCATAGAAGAACGTGCAATTAACTGTGAATCCTCTTTAGGACTCATTTCATCGCCTTTCCAGTAAACGCCCATCATAGGAACTGGAATTCGTCGTCCAATCAGTCCTTGGTTTTTCAGTGAATAACTGCTTAATGATAATCGAAGATTATTTTCATCAATATTCCATAAACCTAAACGACTCGCTAATACATCAAGATACATTACAGGAATTTTTTTTTGTAATTCGGCCTGGGTAAAGAAAGAATGGATTAACGGCCCTAAGGCGACAACACCTTTAATTAATTTTGGGTAAATATAAGCTAGACGTACAGCAATATTACCGCCAAAACGAAACCCCATCACACCAACACGAGTATGATCAACCCAAGGTACTTCAGAAAGTTGTTTTAGAACTTCGCCTTGTAACTGACAAGTATCTTCTGTCAATTTCTGTTTTATTGAATAACCAATTGAAGGCATATCTAGCGTTAACATCGCAATACCTTTAGGTGATAAATACTCCCTAAAGAAACTGACATAATCGCTTTGAAGACCATCTAACCCACCGCAAAATAACACCGTAGGGTAAGGGCCTCTACAGTCTTTAGGTAAATGTAGAAAACCAGTAGTCGTCCCTTTTCCTTCTAATTTAAATGTGAGTTTTTTCACCTCAAAAGAAGAAAATTTTGTTGCATTCTCAAAGGCTTTCATCGATAAAGTAACGGCTTGATCGGCTAAAAAATCACCATTAATAAAAGGATACGCCGCAATACTATATAAATGCGCAGCCCGTAACCAGCAATCAGCAGCCGCATCTCCAGATTCTTTTCGTAATGCTTTTTGTTGCCAAATCATAGCTTGATGTGACCATTCATATGACCAGCCACCTTTACGATACCCCACAACGGTGTCAATAAATTTATCATCACTTCGAGGGGCATCATGTATTGCAATTCGGCTTAAAACTTCTTCTATTTCAATAGGTGAAATACCACGCCAGATCCAAAGTAAACGCTGAATAGTACGATACCAATTTTGCTGACTTGTGCCATTAAGCACAGTAGACGTATTGATATTCGATTTTGGATGAGTGTACTGAATTAGTGTTGAGGTTTCAGCATGTTTTGCTCTGGGTTTAAATAGCGTTTCAGAAAGGTTTGTATTGTTTACCATATCACTCTTCAAATCAGTCGATATCGAATAAAGGGGCTAAGAAGTCTGGCTTTATCATAGCATGAAATCAATATGAACAGAGGGTATCACGAAGGTAATCGCACGAAGGCCTAATTCGAGGAAAGAATAAAAACATAAAAAAAATCCCCGCCAAGGCGAGGATTTTTTATTAAAACAGCTCAATAAATACTACCAAATTATTTTTGATCGCAAACGGGCGGAATAAAGACAACGCCCATATCCCAAGGCTGTTCAATCCAAGTATTCTGTGGGATATCAACCACGAAATCATCCACTAATGGACGCCCTTCGGGTTTTGCAAAGATAGTCACAAAGTGGGCTTTAGGATACATATCGCGGATAACTTTCGCCGTACCACCTGTATCAACTAAATCGTCAACAACGATAAAGCCTTCACCATCACCTTCTGCTTTTTTTAAGATTTTGAGGTCACGCTGATGATCATGGTCATAGCTAGAAATGCAGACTGTATCCACATGACGGATACCTAATTCACGAGCAAGTAATGCAGCAGGGACTAATCCCCCACGGCTGACAGCAATAATGCCTGTCCACTGTTCGACTGGTAATAAACGTTGCGCCAATTGACGGGCATGTATTTGCAACATATCCCACGTTACAACATATTTTTCGCTCATAATATTGTGATCCTAGCTACTTGAATGCGAGAGAAGCTTTTTTTGCGGAAAAAAAGGTTGCGCGAGATTATAGTGATTTGAGCGCCTAAAAACCAGAGAAAACGTGAAAAGAGGTGAGATTATCCTCATTTTTTTCTGTATTACTTTTTTATGATTAAAAAATGAACCATATAAAAAATGAATGCAAATAAAGATCTAATTTCTTAGATAGAGAGATGAATAGAATGACGCATTCATCAGAAGAAAGTGATATTCTCGATTACATTGGCGTATAACGCTCAGAATAATAAAGCTAACTCTTAAAAAAAGCGGTAGGCTATTAATAACACAGATGCTGTTAGAGGAGATCCATCGTGTCTGAACTATCTACTCTATCCCCACAACCATTATGGGATATTTTTGCAAAAATTTGTTCGATTCCACATCCATCACATCATGAAGAAGCCTTAGCTTCCCACATTCTTTCATGGGCAAGTGAAAAAGGTCTTTTTGCCGAGCGCGATGCTGTCGGCAATATTTTAATTCGCAAGCCTGCGACTAAAGGCATGGAAGATCGTAAAACCGTTGTTTTACAAGCACACTTAGATATGGTGCCACAAAAAAAACAACGATACAGTTCATGACTTCACTAAAGATCCAATTCAACCTTATATTGACGGTGAATGGATCAAAGCAAAAGGCACAACATTAGGTGCTGATAACGGTGTTGGTATGGCATCCGCATTAGCTGTTTTAGCTGACGATACCGTAAAACATGGTCCATTAGAAGTACTGTTAACCATGACAGAAGAAACAGGCATGGACGGTGCTTTTGGTTTACAACCAGGCTGGTTACAAGCTGATATTCTTATCAACACAGACTCTGAAGAAGAAGGTGAAATCTACATGGGCTGTGCGGGTGGTATTGATGTTAAAACCACGGTAAGCCTTTCTTATGAAGCAATTCCAGCAGGCCATGTTGTTAAGCAACTAGTACTGAAAGGATTAAATGGTGGTCACTCAGGTGGTGATATCCATTTAGGTTTAGGTAATGCAAATAAATTATTAGCACGTTTCTTAGCAGGTCACGCAGAAGAATTATCACTGAAATTAATTGATTTCCACGGTGGTACACTGCGTAATGCTATTCCTCGTGAAGCAAACATTGTTTTTGCAATTCCAGCGGATAAAGCAAGCCAGCTAGACGCAGTAAAAGCGAAATTTGAAGCTCTGTTAAAAACAGAATTAGCTATTGCTGAAAAAAATCTGAAAATTGAATTAATTGATACAACAACAGATAAAAAAGTTTTCACAGCAGATTGTCAAGAACGCTTAATCAACCTACTTAATGCTATGCCAAATGGTGTTATTCGTATGAGTGACGATGTTGAAGGTGTTGTTGAAACTTCATTAAACGTAGGTGTTGTTAGCATTGTTGACGATAAAGTAGAGATCCTGTGCTTAATTCGTTCTCTGATTGATAGCGGTAAAACTTATGTTGTTAGCATGCTGACAGCATTGGCAAAACTGGCTAAAGCGGATATCGAAACCAAAGGCGGTTACCCAGGTTGGAAACCCGATGCAGACTCTCCAGTAATGCATTTAGTTCGCGATACTTATCAACAGTTGTTTGATAAAGTACCAAATATCATGGTTATCCATGCGGGCCTTGAGTGTGGTCTATTTAAAAAACCTTACCCAGATATGGATATGGTTTCTATTGGGCCAACAATCCGGGGTGCTCACTCCCCAGACGAACGCGTTCACATTAAAAGTGTCGGTCAATACTGGCAGTTATTAACAGCAATTTTAAAAGCGATCCCTGCTAAATAATCTTGCTTTAAACATCATAATGAAACCCGCTTAATTGGCGGGTTTTTCGTGGCTAAAACCATCACAAAAAAATAATTTATTTTCCTACTCACACTCAATTTTCCTTAAATATCATAATTTATTCCTCATATAACCAATAAATTTAACAGTTATTCCATCATGGAATAAAAAACAAAGCTTAATAAATTAAATACATAGAATGATAATTATTATCATTAGTATTAATGTTTATTGAGTGATATTTTCATGCCTTCCGGATTTCAAATGAAAAAATAAAAATTCAAAAGGTTCTATTGTGTCTAACAAAAATTGTATTACTAATGCCTTTCTTGCCTTACCTTTAAGTTTACTCTCGGTTCAAATTCATGCGACAGTTAATCAAAATGTGTCTGAAAAGATAATTGTCACCGCAACTCCATCACAAGATCCACAAGCCCCTGTTTCGGGGTTTCTCGCCACAAAGACACTCTCAGCAAATAAATTACCTACTGAAATTGAAAAAACACCACAATCCATTACGGTTATTACTCGTGATCAAATGGATGCTCAAGATGTAAGTTCTGTTTCACAAGCCTTACGTTATACACCTGGGGTTTTCACTGAATATAGAGGTAGCTCTAACCGTAATGATGAAGTTTTTATTCGTGGGTACAGTTATGCACCACGTTTTCTAGATGGTTTAAGTTATGGAATGGGCGCTTCATCATCGACGGGGGCACTTGATCCATGGTTATTAGAACGCGTTGAAGTTGTTAAAGGGCCAGCGTCTGTTCTTTATGGTCAAGTAAATCCTGGTGGCCTTGTTGCAATGACTAGCAAAAGACCCACGGCAACATCTATTCGCCATATTCAAGTGCGAGCAGGCAATGATCAATTGGCTGAAACTGCATTCGACTTTTCAGGTGCTTTAAGTGATGACAATCGTATTCTTTATCGCCTAAATGGTATTGCCAAAACACAACACACTCAAATAAAAAACTATAAAGAAGAGCGTTTTGCCCTTGCTCCAGTGATTACTTTTTTACCTAATGAACAAACACGCTTAACATTATTAAGTTTTATTCAACAAGAGCCTGAAGCTGGTTATCGTAACTTTTTACCTGCTTATGGTACTGTGAAAAAAACACCTGAAGGCATTATTCCTTTTGATTTCGACGTAAACAACCCTGATTATCACCAATCGTGGCGTCAACAATATGGTATAGGCTATGAATTCGAACATGAATTTAGTGACTCACTCAAAATCGTACAAAATGCTCGTTATAATCATATTAATCAGAAATATAAATACCTTGTTTTCGGTTCATTAAGAAAAGACAATCCTTATGTACTTGAACGCAGGGCTCAACAAGAACAACGTGAAACAGAAACTTTAGGAATAGACACTCGCTTACAAGTCGATTTCACTACCGCAAAAATCGATCATACTGTGATTGTGGGTATTGATTATCAATGGAGTAAAGATCAAGATAATTTACGTCGTGCGATGGGCTCGGAATACGATCTTGATTGGCGTGATCCTAATTATAGCTATCCAATTAATATGACCTTACAAAAGCCTGCAACCGATCAGTTACAAAAACGGGATCAGATTGGGGTGTATCTACAAGATCAGCTCCAATGGTAAAATTGGATATTACTGGCAGGTTTACGCCAAGACTGGGCGCAAGTACGAACTCATGACTTCTTAGCAACCTCATATGATCAGCAAGATGATCATAAATTAACGGGTCGTGCTGGTCTTTTATATGCTTTTGATAATGGTATTTCATCTTATATAAGTTATAGCACCTCTTTTGAACCTAATTTACAAACGCGTAGAGCACCAGGTGCACCACCATTTGATCCAAGTGAAGGACGCCAATTAGAAGCGGGAATTAAATATTTCACCCCTAATCAACAAACATTAGCAACGCTCTCTGTTTATCAATTACAACAGCGTAATGTGACTAACTATAATGCCGAAAAAGCCTATTTTGAACCCGTGGGTGAAATTAGAAGCCGGGGTGTTGAAGCTCAAATTAATAGCCAATTAACTGACAATATTTCATTAATTAGTAGCTATGCTTATACCGATACCGAAGTAAGAAAAACCATTATTACGGGAACACAAGGGAAAGAATTACCAAGAGTTCCTAAGCACATGGCCTCATTTTGGGGTCAATATGATGTAATCTCTGGGTTACTTAATGGTGCTAAAGCGGGCTTTTGGTGTGAGATATGTGGGTGTATCTCAAGGTGATACTAAAAATACAGTCAGTGTACCTGCGGTAACGTTGTATGACGCAATGGTAGGCTATTCTTTAGGAGAATTATCACCATCTTTAAAAGGAGCTGAAATTCAACTAAATATGAATAATATTGCGAATAAACATTATGTTGCCTCTTGTGCAGGTGATACTGCATGTTTTTATGGCATTGGTAGAACGATGACAGCAACGATGAATTATCGCTGGTAATGCTACATAAATTAACTATGCAGCAAATAAATACCCTAACCATAGCCAATCTGTTGATCGGCTATGGTTTTTTTTAAATTCTTATAACGCTAAAAGAAGCTGTCGCTCTATTTGTGGATCTTGCAAAGTGACATGAAACCCGATTAACCGTACACCTCGCCCATTTCGGCGCTCATGCCATGCTTGATAGGCAATATTTATTAAATCGGCTTTTTCTAAGATAGGATGAGTATGCTCTTGTGTCGTTAATTGAAAATCATCAAATTTCAGCTTAACGCCTTGCCTTGCTATCCTTAGATCAGGTTTAACTTTTGTGAGACGTTTTTCTAATTCGTTATACAACCCATCAAGTAATACTAAGCAGTCATCCCATGAATTAATATCTGTCGCAAAAGTACGCTCAACACCTACCGATTTTCTCAGTCTATCCGGGTTTATTTGACGAGCATCAATACCATGACTACGTTCCCATAAATTTTGACCAAACTTTCCAAGTGCTTTAACCAGAGAAATAACATCCGTACGACGAATATCTGCACAGGTTTCTAATCCCATGTCTTGTAAACGTGCAAACGTCACCTTTCCTACACCGGGTATTTTGTTGAGTGGTAATTTTAGAATAAAATCATCGACTTGTTCTGGTGTAATAACATATTGTCCGTTTGGTTTATTGATATCAGATGCAATTTTGGCAAGAAATTTAATTGGTGCAATACCCGCTGATGCCGTGAGATTAAGTTCGTCAACAATCTGTTGGCGAATTTCTTGGGCTATCAACGTTGCAGAGCCATGACAGTGCTTACTTTCCGAAACATCAAGATATGCTTCATCAAGTGAAAGAGGCTCAATAAGATCAGTATAACGAGAAAATATATGGCGAATTTTTGCTGAGGTTTCTTTATAGAGTGCCATTCTGCCGGGCAAGACTTTTAAATGAGGACATAGTTTCAATGCTGTGGCCGTTGACATAGCACTACGTACACCAAAGCGACGTGCGAGATAATTCGCGGTGCAGATAACGCCTCGGCTAGAAGCATTTCCACCAACCGCAATTGGGATCTCTTTTAGTGCTGGATTATCACGCATTTCAATCGCCGCATAAAAACAATCCATATCAACATGAATAATTTTACGCATACAATCACCTCACCTCATTTACTGTTTAAATATACAGTAAGTAAATATTAACTGCAATTTTTATTCGTTCTCATATCCCTAGATGTAGGTGTATTTCTCATAAAAGTCTGAATTAGTCTGTTTATTTATAGAATTGTCACAAAGTGATGCTAGATTGTTTTTGCTTGTTGATTAATTACATTTACTTTAATGATTGTTTTGTAACTATATATAAAACAAGGAAATTATTTTTCATAATCAAATTATTTATTGCTATTTCTCTCTTTTTTTATTCTGTAATTCTTATGGCATCCCCTAAAATTATCGCACATCGTGGTGGCACCGCTGATGCACCAGAAAATACTGAAGTTGCTATAAAAACAGCACTCTCTAATCAAGCTGACGCAATTTGGATCACGGTTCAATTATCGAAAGATAACGTTCCTGTACTTTACCGCCCTAGTGATTTAAAAAGCTTAACTAATGGACAAGGTGCTGTTTCTGAATTTACTGCACAACAACTTAAACAATGGGATGCAGGCTATAAATTTGGAGAAACACAGCAATTTCCTTATCGAAACAAAGGGGTTACTATTCCCACCTTAGATGAAATCCTAACTCAATTTCCTACTACTCAATTTTATCTTGATTTAAAATCGCCAGATGCTGATCCCGCAGTTCAAGGCGAAGCATTGGCCTCTGTTCTCAGTAAACATAATGCACTTGATAGAACTCGAGTTTATTCCACTAACACAGCCTTTCTTGAAGCACTACCTACCAATGTAGAGCGTTTTGAAAGTCGTGATATCACTCGTGATATCCTTGCAAATATAACGATGAGTCACATTTGTTTATTACCTGAAAATTTAGATATTACTCGTTGGTATGGACTTGAATTACATCGAAAAGTAGAGGTTGTTGAAAAATATACTTTAGGCGAGGCACGTTCGGCTTCAATTCTTAGTTGGGATAAAGATGCAATGTCATGTTTTCGTGCTGGTGGCAATGCTCATATTGTTCTTTTTGGTATCAACACCGAAAAAGATTATATTCAGGCTACTGAATTAGGCGCTGATGCAGTTATGGTCGATTCTCCAGCTAAAATGAAAGCATTTAGAAAAGAGTAAATAAGTCGATTTAGGCATTCACTTTTATCTTCACTTCATTCTCTTCTACACTTAATCATGTTATCTGATGGAAATAAGTAAGGAGGAATAAAATGTTAAACAATAAAATTTCGGGTGATTGGAATTTATTCAAAGGAAAAGTAAAAGAAAAATGGGGAAAAATCACCCATGATGAACTTGATGTTATCGAAGGCACTCGAGAGCAATTGATTGGTAAACTTCAAGAGCATTATGACTATTCCTACGAAGAAGCCAAAAAAGAAGTTTTAGAGTGGGAGGGACAAAACCCTTATCCATGGAAGTGATCCTTTGACAAAAAGTTTTGTTTTTTATGATCTTACTTTAGTTCTATTAAAATTTTTTTAGAATGAAATAAAAAAGAGTGATGGCAACTAAAATCCATCACTCTTTTTTTATCGAAAAATATTTCTTATTGTTAAAGAATTCGATTCTTTTTTAGTAGCTCTTCTCGTGCGGACTCTTTTGCCATACGTTTTTTACGTGCATCACATGGCTCAGGGCAATCGCACTCTTTTTCTATCCCCATAGCTCCTAAACCACCGCAACTACCTTGAAGGCTCTTACGCTTTACAATATATCCTAACGCCATTCCAAAGAAGGCAATTAAGAATAAGATGAAGGCAAAAAGAAATATTTTTAACATAACCTTCTCTCCTTAAATTCTATTTTTTTAAGAATGGGGCGAATGCTTTACTATAGCGCTCTTCAAACCCATTTTCAGTTTTCACTATCATAAAGACAGGAATATTTAGTTCATTTGCTACGTCTAACCCTTTTTCAGGTCCTAAAACATTCAATCCAGTAGAAAGACCATCAGCACTCATGCAAGTGGGTACAATCACAGTAATAGAAACAAGGTTATGTTTAATAGGATGACCTGTGGTTGGGTCAATAGTATGAGAAAAACGGACACCATTTTCCTCAAAATAGTTACGGTAATCACCTGAAGTTGCAATTGAATTGTCACCAGGTTCAATAATTAACTGTACACTCTGTTTTGTACCATCATTAGCTGGTTTCTCAATCGCTATACGCCAAAGTTTGTCATTACCATTCACACCTTGAGTTCTTACTTCACCACCAATATCAACCATATAGTTAGTGATATTCTGTGACATTAAATACTCAGCTACAGCATCAACACCATAGCCTTTAGCAATAGAAGAGAGATCAACATAAAGTTCAGGGATCTTCTTGATCAGAGTATTACCTTCAACTGCAAGGTAATCAATACCAATCCACTGTTTACGTTTTGCTAATTCCTCTTCAGAGGGTTGGTGAGTAAATCGACCTTCAGGGCCAAAACCCCATAAATTCACTAAAGGCCCAACAGTCACATCTAAAGCACCATCCGTTATTTTATTAATACGAATAGCTTCACTCACTACTTTAGCAGTAGCGGGTGAAACGGGGAATGGGGTATTAATTTCACGACTTTGATTGAAACGACTTAATTCAGAATGAGGGCGATATGTTGACATTTGATCGTTAACCTCTTCAAGTATACGATCAATTTCTGTTTGTAAGACGTTTTGTGGAGGTGAATTACTATCAGGGACGTATTTAATCGAGTAATAAGTTCCCATGGTTTCGCCTTCTAATACCTGCTGTTTTTCACCACATGCAGACAATAGAATTAACGCAGACAGCATCACTATCCAATTTATCATCTTTCTTTTTAACATAACTCTCTCTTCTGATCATGAGCGCCCACATAAGTGGGCGCTTGTCATTTCATTCATTTATGCTTATTGGAAGTTAGGATCAACCACCAAAGTCATCCAGCATAATGTTCTCATCTTCAACGCCTAAGTCTTTGAGCATTTTAATAACAGCTGCGTTCATTACTGGCGGTCCACACATATAAAATTCACAGTCTTCTGGTGCTGGGTGATTTTTGAGGTAATTCTCAAACAACACATTGTGAATAAATCCGGTATATCCCGTCCAGTTATCTTCAGGTAAGGCATCTGAAAGTGCGACATTCCAGGTGAAGTTTTCGTTTTCTTTTGCAAGCATATCGAAATCTTCAGTGTAGAACATTTCACGTACAGAACGAGCACCATACCAGAAGCTAATTTTACGTTTAGTATGTAAACGTTTTAGCTGATCAAAAATATGTGAGCGCATTGGTGCCATACCGGCCCCCCCACCAATAAAGATCATCTCAGCATCTGTTTCTTTCGCAAAGAACTCACCAAATGGCCCTGAAATTGTCACCTTATCACCTGGTTTTAATGACCAAATATAGGATGACATAATACCTGGTGGCACATCAGGATTACGTGGTGGTGGTGTTGCAATACGCACGTTTAACATGATGATGCCATGCTCTTCAGGGTAGTTTGCCATTGAATAAGCACGTACTGTTGTTTCCTTTACATCAGAAACGTAGCGGAACAAATTAAATTTATCCCAGTCTTCACGATACTCTTCAGGGACATCAAAATCTTCATAACGTACAGTATGAGGAGGACATTCAATCTGAATAAATCCACCAGCACGGAAAGGCACAACTTCACCTTCAGGAATTTTTAACACTAATTCTTTAATGAAAGTTGCTTTGTTATCGTTTGAGATAACTTCACATTCCCATTTCTTAACACCGAAGATTTCTTCAGGTAATTCTAATTTCAGGTTGTTTTTTACGTTAACCTGACAGGCTAAACGACAACCTTCTTTAGCTTCTCGCTTGTTAATATGCGAAAGTTCTGTTGGCAGAATATCACCACCACCTTCGAGTACTTTAACGCGACACTGACCACAAGAGCCACCGCCACCACAAGCGGATGAAATAAAAATACCTTCGTTTGACAATACGTTTAGTAATTTATCACCTGCTGGTGCATTAAAGCTTTTGTCTGGGTCTCCATTGACCTCAACTGAAATATCCCCTGTATTGACCAGTTTTGATTTTGCAAACAAAATCAAAGCCGTTAACACCAATACAATCAGGGTAAACATCACGACACCTAGAATAATTATATCCATGAGTTCTTCTCACCCTTTATAGCTGAACACCAGAGAAGGACATGAAACCTAATGCCATCAACCCTGTGGTGACAAAAGTAACGCCTAATCCTTTCATACCTGCCGGTACATCCGCGTACTTCATTTTCTCACGGATAGAAGCCAACAATACGATGGCTAACATCCAACCAACGCCAGAACCGAAACCATAAACAATAGACTCACTAAAGTTATAGTCACGTTGTGCCATAAATGACACACCACCGAAGATGGCGCAGTTAACGGTAATAAGAGGCAAGAAGATCCCTAATGCATTATAAAGTGCAGGGAAATAACGGTCTAAAATCATCTCTAGGATTTGTACTAGTGCCGCTATCACACCAATGAAAGTGATAAAGTTTAAGAAACTTAAATCTACACCTTCCATTAAAGCATTATCACGTAACACATAGTTATAAACTAAGTTATTCAGAGGTACAGAAAGGCCTAGAACAACTGTAACAGCGATACCTAATCCAAATGCTGTTTTTACGTTTTTAGATACAGCGAGGAAAGTACACATCCCTAAGAAGAATGCGAGCGCCATATTCTCAATAAAAACAGCACGAACAAACAGGCTTATATAATGTTCCATGGCGATTAGTCCTCTTCAACCTGTGCAGGTTTTAATGTACGTAATCCCCAAATTAGCAAGCCAATGATAAAGAATGCACTTGGTGCTAACAGGAATAAACCATTTGGCTGATACCAGCCACCATTTTGGATAGATTCCATGACGGTAATACCAAATAATTTACCAGATCCGAAAAGTTCACGTAAAAATCCGACAAGGATCAAGATAACGCCATACCCTAAGCCATTACCAATACCATCCATAAAGCTTTCAATAGGCGGTGATTTCATCGCATACGCTTCAGCACGTCCCATTACAATACAGTTAGTAATGATAAGACCAACGAAAACAGAAAGTTGTTTAGAGATTTCATACGCATAAGCTTGCAGTATTTGGTCAACAACGATAACTAATGAAGCAATAATCGCCATTTGAACAATAATACGAACACTACTTGGTATGTAATTGCGAATGAGTGAAATAAAAAAGTTTGAGAACGCAGTAACCAGCGTTACAGCAATTGTCATCACTAATGCAGTTTCAAGTTTTGTTGTCACCGCCAATGCAGAACACACACCTAATACTTGTAAGGCAATTGGGTTGTTATCTAACAATGGGCCAAGTAAAACTCGTTTAATTTCTTTTGTATCAGCCATTGATTTCTCCTTCACGAACTTTTTTCAGGAATGGGCCGAAACCTTTTTCACCTAACCAGAAATCGAACATATGCTGGATACCATTCGAAGTCAGTGTCGCACCTGAAAGTCCATCAATACCATAAGGGCTGTCAGATGCACCACCACGCACTATTTTTATGGCTGGCACACCTTGCTCATTGATTAAGTGCTTACCTTTCCATTGTGCTTTCCATTGTGGATTATCGACTTCACCACCGAGTCCCGGCGTTTCACCATGAGAATAATAGGTGATACCTTTTGAAGTGACTCCATCAATATCTACGGCGACAAAAGCATACATTACAGACCATAAACCAGAGCCATAAACAGGTAATACAACTTCCGTCGTTTTACCTTGTTCATCGAGTACAAAATAGACCTCTGCTGTGTTAGCACGACGGCGAATTTTGGCAATATCTTCCTCTGGGGATAATGCGATTGACGTCTCATCACTGCGTAATTCTGTGTTTAAATCAAAATTGCCTTTACTATCAGTCAGTTCACCTGTCTGGAAATTAACAATTTTTGCTTTAATACGAGTGTCATATACTTTCAATACATCTGTCGCACTCATTTTAGGTACGAGTAGCCCCGCAACATCAAGAATATTACGTTGTTTATCAAGAAGTTTTTGTTCTTCTTGTTTAGATTTCAGTCCAACAGCCGCTCCTGCTACTACCACGGAACACACAAGACATAGAATAAATACAACGAGGAACGTTCTTGCGACGCTATCTTTGTTTTTCTCTTTAGCCACGAGCTTTTCTCCGCTTAATATTCGCCTGAACAACCACATAATCGAACAGTGGTGCAAATAAGTTTGCGAATAAGATTGCCAGCATCATTCCTTCTGGGTAAGCAGGATTGACGACACGAATAAGCACAGCCATTACGCCAATCAAAATACCGTAAGCCCATTTACCTTTATCGGTAAATGATGCAGATACTGGATCTGTTGCCATAAACATCATACCAAAAGCAAAACCACCTAAAACTAAGTGCCAGTGCCAAGGCATTGCGAAGAGAGGATTGGTCTCTGATCCAATAAAATTAAACAGGTATGACATCACAATCATGCCGACCATTACTCCAGCGACAATACGCCATGAAGCAATACGAGCAAAAAGAATGACTGCGCCACCAATTAAAATCATCAGAGTTGAAACTTCACCAATCGATCCTGGAATATATCCCAGGAAAGCATCCATCCAAGAGATAGGCTGTTGAGTGGCTGTATTTACTAATGCACTTTCACCTGATACAGACCATTGTGATAATGGTGTTGCACCCGAGAAACCATCTGCTGCAGTCCAAACCAGATCACCTGAAATTTGAGCTGGATAAGCAAAAAACAGAAATGCACGACCCGCTAATGCTGGGTTCAAGAAATTACGGCCTGTACCACCAAAAATTTCTTTCGCGATAACCACACCAAATGTAATACCTAATGCAGCCTGCCAAAGTGGTAGTGTTGGCGGTACAATTAAAGCAAACAAAATGGATGTAACGAAGAAACCTTCGTTAATTTCGTGTCCACGAATGAAAGCAAAAAGTACTTCCCAAAATCCACCCACCGCAAAAACAACAAGATAAATAGGTAAAAAGTAAGTCGCACCAAGTAGCATCTTACTTCCCCACCCCGCATCTGTTGTTAATGATGCGCCAAGGTATTGTGCAAGGCGATAATGCCAATCTGAAGCAATAATTTGCTGTAATTCAACACCGCTATATAACTGATTTAGTGCAGGGATCGCTTGGTGACCGACGTTATACATTCCCCAGAACATCGCTGGAAAAACAGATAACCACACTAGGATCATCATACGTTTTAGGTCAATGGTGTCACGAACATGCCCACCATTACGCGTTACAGTACCTGGCGTATAGAATACCGTCGTAACCGCTTCATAAAGTACGTACCATTTTGCTAATTTACCACCGGGCTCAAAATGGTGCTCTACTTTTTCAAATAAATTTTTCAACCCCATGAGTTACCCTTCCTGCTCAATTTTGGTCAATACTTGGCGCAGTGCTGGGCCATACTCATATTTGCTTGGGCAAACATAAGTACATAATCCCAAATCTTCTTCATCCAATTCTAAGCAACCTAATGCTTGAGAGCTGTCAGTATCACCTACAATTAAATCACGTAATAAATGCGTTGCCATAATGTCCAACGGCATTACACGTTCATAATTGCCAATTGGCACCATTGAACGTTCGCCACCATTCATTGTTGTTGTAAATGCAAAGCGTTTATTTTTTAAGAAGTGACCGATAGTTGTACGTGTAATAGAAAATTTATCGCTACCTGGCATACCCCAACCAAACAATTCTTTATCACGACCTTCTCGTAATACAGAAACTTGGTTATGGAAACGACCTAAATAATGATGAGCCTCATCAGATTTCCATCCCCATAATACAGAGCCGGAAATAATGCGGTTTTCACCATCAATTAATTGATCTTTGGTTAGCTCATAGAGATCAGCCCCCAAACATGTGCGCACTAAACGAGGCGATTTCACTTGAGGCCCCGCTAAAGCAACAACACGTTCAGTATATAAAGAACCTGTTGTAAACAAGTAACCAATAGCAATCACATCTTGGTAATTTAAATGCCAAACTATTTTCTTAGCACTGACAGGTTCTAAGAAATGGATATGCGTACCGACCAACCCAGCTGGGTGAGGACCCACAAATTGGTTATAGCTAATTTGTCCATCATTTAATTTTGCTGGTGATTTTTCACCATGACAAACATACACTTTTCCTTCGGTTAAACGAGTTAAAATAATAAGACCATCATTAAATGCCTTCTCATTTTGCTCAATAATAACCATAGGATCAGCAGCAAGCGGATTAGTATCCATTGCAGAGACAAAAATGGCAGCAGGTGTTGTACCTAAGTGTGGAGTACGACTATAAGGACGGGTCCTTAACGCAGTCCACATTCCCGAGTTAACAAGGTTAGTTTCAACTTGTTCACGGGTTAAATCTGACAGTGTAGCGCTATCATAGCGGTTAAAGGTGATTTCTTCGTCACCATCAATTTCGATAACGATAGATTGGAACACACGGCGTTCGCCGCGATTAATTTCAACGACTTTACCACAAACGGGACTGGTGAAAACAACACCTGCATTCTTTTTATCTTCAAAAAGAATTTGCCCTTTTTTTACATGCTCACCTTCCGAAACCATCATAGAAGGACGCATACCGACATATTCTTCACCTAGCAATGCTACGCGTCGAATCGCGGGTCCGTCTTCTATCACTTGGGCAGGCGCTCCTGCAATTGGGAGGTCGAGTCCTTTTTTAATTTTAATCATAAGATTTGCACAAGTTTATCAGTTAAACCCTAAGCTACAAATTCACCCCGAAAATGTAGCGACTCTGTAATAAAAACATCTTAAGGTGTTTTTGAACCTTAAGTTATTTATCTCCGATAATTGTTACTATTTTCTCTTATTCTGCCGACCTGAATTTTATCATCTCAGCCTAAACCTGTCTGACTATTCGAGTGATTTAGCTCAAGCAAATGGGAATATTATTTTGACTGAAACGTTAACAACTCGTATAAACCGAATTAAAATATCATCTTTCTCGACGATCGCTTAAATTTCACACAGATAATTTTGTAAAATAAAAGAAACCATCTCAGATTTTAATTTACAAATTTATTGCTTCATAGCAATCTACGATCTACTTTATCAACAAATTTTAAGCTATTTTTCTGATAAAACCATGACCAGTCACGCAAAACAACTAATCAGTTTTTTAACAATAATGTTAACGTCCTTATTAGTTAACGCTGAAAACAGTTCAAGATTTCTAATGGAATCTGTTAAAAAAAAATACAGGACGACCTATCTATATTCAGATTTTCAAGGAAGAAAACTTACTTGAACTTTATACAGAAAAATTAGATGGGCAATTAGAAAAAGTACGTACTTACCCCATTTGTAGCTATTCTGGCGGACTGGGCCCTAAAAAATTTCAAGGTGATTTAAAAAGTCCAGAAGGCTTTTACCAGGTTAATTTTTCACAATTAAATCCGAATAGTCGATTTTACCGAGCGATCAACCTAGGATTTCCTAATCAATACGATAAATCAAAAGGATATACAGGGGATTTTTTAATGATCCATGGAGCGTGTAAATCGGTTGGGTGTTATGCAATGACAGATTCAGTAATGGATGAAATTTATCAGTATGCTGAATTAGCGCTAAAAAGTGGACAATCCGTGATCAATATTCATATTTTTCCATTCAAAATGACTCGCGAAAATATGAAGAAGCATCACTATTCAACGGATATCGACTTCTGGCAACAACTTATGCCTGCCTATCAATATGTTGAAGAATACAAACAGATCCCTTCTGTTACTGTTAAGGATGGACGCTACCTTGTTAATAGTGCCTCAATTGTGCCTAATCAAACTCCTCTTAATTTATCACAAAATAGTGCAAGTAAATGGTTACAGGATACGCACACCACGATCAAATAGTACAAACTCCCCCACAGGAATACGTTGCCAAGACTCATTTCCAGTAAGTGGTAATGTTGAAATAACAGAAACAACATCATCTGATTGTGTATGCTGCTGAAAATCAATTTCTACATCTTGATCAAGGAGTTTTGCTTTTCCAAAAGGTGCTTTTCGCGTGATCCAATGCAAATTTGTTGAACAATACGCCATAACAAATCGTCCGTCGGATAACAGCATATTAAAAACCCCTTTTTGCCTTAATTGAGAGGCTAAAGTAGCAATAAAACGAAACACAGCCTGCCAATTAGCAGGTGTTCGTTTATAACGCTCTTCCAGTTGATTTAAGAGCCAGCAAAACGCTTTTTCACTGTCTGTCTGACCGATGGCTCTAAAACGCCCAGTTTCAAGGGATTGATAGCCTTTTAATTGACCATTATGTGCATAAGTCCAGTTTTTACCCCATAATTCACGGGTAAAAGGATGGGTGTTTTCTAAAGAGACATTTCCTCGATTCGCCTGACGAATATGGGCTATGACGGCCTCAGATTTAATCGGATACTCTTGAACAAAGCGAGCGACAGGTGAAATAGCACTGGCTTGAGGATCTTTAAATGTGCGACACCCAAGTCCTTCATAAAAGGTAATTCCCCAACCATCTTTATGAGGCCCTGTTTTGCCTCCTCTCGGAATTAACCCACTTAGACTAAAATTAATATCTGTCGGTACATTTGCACTCATGCCTAATAATTCACACATCGCTCACTCCTTCTGGTCGATGTTTATTGCTTATTTTATAGCAATATCAATAACGACTTACTTTTCCATTTCTTTTTCAATTAATTGGATCAGAATATGGATAACTTTGATATGGATTTCTTGAATACGGTCAGCATAACCAAAATGAGGAACGCGAATTTCTATATCCGCAGTACCGTCCATTTTGCCACCGTCTTTGCCTGTTAGCGTAATGACTTTCATGCCTTTTTCACGCGCAGCACTGATCGCCTTGATAATATTGCCTGAGTTACCTGAAGTTGAAATACCCAGGAGAACATCTCCTTCTCTACCTACAGCTTCAACATAACGCGAAAATACATATTCATAGCCAAAATCATTACTCACACATGAAATATGGCTTACATCAGAAATCGCAATGGCAGGATAACCCGGACGGTTTTCACGATAGCGACCTGTTAACTCTTCGGCAAAATGCATTGCGTCACAATGAGAACCACCATTACCGCAAGATAATACTTTGCCACCCGCTTTAAAAGAATCAGCTAATAATACAGCCGCTTTTTGAATAGCTTCAATATTTGCTTCATCTTGAAGAAAACGAGAAAGGGTCTCTGCTGCTTCTGTTAACTCACCACGGATAAGATCTTGGTACATAGGATTTTTACTCCAGAAAGGGTAATCGATATTTTCTGTTTCTCAGTGTAACGGATCCGATGTCATGAAAGAAGATACTCATTGCTGACAAATGCTAACTTCTCTCATTTACGAATAATTTGTGAGCTATATTGTAATTAGAATGTAAATATATTGATAAAAGTTGGTGACTGGATTAGATCTAAATAACAAACAACAGGTCTGACCTCTGATCTCTTGCTAAATACAGGAGTTTATTATGACACTACTCAGTATTGCACTTTTTATTATTCTTATCGGCGTACTTAGCTATCGCAAATTCGGTATTGCGATAAGTAGCCTTATTCTCATTGCTTACACTTTTGTAATGGGTCTTGCTAATATCTGGAGTTACTGGCTACTCCTTCCCATTGCATTGATTTTATTGCCCTTTACTCTCCCGTCTATTCGTAAAGCCTATATTTCAGCTCCTGCCCTTAAAGCATTCCAAAAAGTCATGCCTTCTATGTCTAAAACAGAGCAAGAAGCCATCGATGCTGGTACAACATGGTGGGAAGGTGAACTTTTCCGTGGCACACCTGATTGGAAACAACTCCATAATTACCCTAAGCCACAACTCACCGCTGAAGAGCAAGCGTTCCTTGATGGTCCAGTAGAAGAAGTTTGTCGTATGACAAACGACTTTGAGATCACTCATGAATTAGCTGACTTACCGCCTGAAATCTGGCAATACCTTAAAGACAATCGTTTCTTTGCGATGATCATTAAAAAAGAGTATGGCGGATTAGAATTTTCCGCCTATGCCCAATCTCGTGTATTGCAAAAACTAGCTGGAGTATCTGGTATTTTAGCCATCACGGTTGGTGTGCCAAACTCTTTAGGCCCTGGTGAACTACTTCAACACTATGGTACTGATGAGCAGAAAAAACGCTATTTACCCGGTTTAGCCAAAGGAGATGAAATTCCTTGCTTTGCCTTAACCAGTCCGGAAGCAGGCTCTGATGCTGGTGCTATTCCAGACAGCGGTGTCGTTTGTATGGGAGAATGGCAAGGAGAGCAAATATTAGGTATTCGTTTAACTTGGAATAAACGCTATATCACACTTGCGCCTATCGCAACCGTACTAGGACTAGCATTTAAATTGCGTGATCCTGAACATCTTTTAAGTAACGATGAAAATCCTGGCATTACCTGTGCGTTAATTCCTACCGATGTAAAAGGGGTTGAAATTGGTCATCGCCATTTCCCATTAAACGTTCCGTTTATGAATGGCCCTACTCGCGGTAAAGATGTTTTTGTCCCTATTGATTACATTATTGGTGGGCCAAAAATGGCAGGACAAGGCTGGAGGATGCTGGTGGAGTGTCTATCTGTTGGTCGTGGTATTACTCTACCATCAAACTCTACAGGTGGATTAAAAAGTGTGGCGATGGCAACCGGTGCTTATTCTCGTGTCCGTCGTCAATTCAAAATACCTATTGGTAAAATGGAAGGTATCGAAGAACCATTGGCACGTCTGGCCGGTAACGCTTATCTTTTAGATGCAGCGTCAACCTTAATTACCACAGGTATTATGCTAGGTGAAAAGCCGGCTGTTTTATCTGCTATCGTTAAATATCACTGTACTCATAGAGCACAGCGTGGCGTTATTGACGCAATGGATATTGTTGGTGGTAAAGGGATCTGTCTTGGAACTTCAAACTTTGTTGCCCGTTCTTATCAAGGTTCACCTATTGCGATCACCGTTGAAGGTGCCAATATTTTAACACGTAGCATGATCATTTATGGTCAAGGTGCTATTCGTTGTCACCCTTATGTGTTGGATGAAATTGCCGCCGCACGCGATAGCAATCTACATGATTTTGACCGAGCTTTATTTGGCCATATTGGCCATGTTGCAAGTAATACCTTACGAAGCATTTGGTTAGGTATTACCAATGGTCGATTAAGTACTTCGCCAACCAATGATGAAACACGTCGTTATTATCAACAGATTAACCGCCTTAGTGCCAATATGGCTCTATTGTCTGATGTTTCAATGGGCGTTTTAGGTGGAAGTTTAAAACGTCGTGAACGTATTTCAGCACGTTTAGGTGATATATTAAGTCATATTTTTCTCGCCTCAGCAGTCCTTAAACGCTACGAAGATGAGGGTCGCCATACAGCAGATTTACCTTTAGTACATTGGAGTGTGAAAGAGTGTTTATATCAAGCTGAAAATGCCATTGATGAACTGTTGCGTAATTTCCCGAGCCGAATGATTGCAGGTACAATGCGCGCAATTATTTTTCCTCTTGGCAAAGCGCAAAAACTCCCATCCGATAAACTAGATAGTAAAGTGGCTCAAATTATTCAACAGCCTTCTGAAACTCGAGACCGTATTGGTAGAGGTCAATTCTTAACACCATGTGAACATAATCCACACGGTTTAATGGAAGAAGCATTGCTTGATATCCTGGCAGCAGAACCCATTTTCGACCGTATTTGCCGCCTCTATGAGAAGAAGTTTAGTTTTACTCAATTAGATAAATTAGCTGACAAAGCACTGGCTGATAAACGAGTCACTCAGGAAGAAGCCGATATCTTACGTAAAGCAGAGCAAAGTCGCTTACGGAGTATCAACGTTGATGAATTTGACTTTGATGCATTGGCGGTACCCGCAAAAAAGCCAAAAGCTGACAACGTCAAAACAGATAAGGCAGCTTAAAAACGCATATTAAGGGAAATATTTTCCCTATAAAACACAAACACCTCATCACTTTTAGTCATGAGGTGTTTTTTATTAAGCTCAACTTATTGAAATTAATTAGAGATCTAACTCCAACGCTAATAATTCCTCTATTGTTTGTCGACGACGAATTAATTGAGGAGCCCCTTTTGTCATCAATACTTCAGGAATAAGAGGACGGCTATTATAATTAGATGACATTGAAGCGCCATAAGCCCCTGTATCATGGATAATTACGTAATCACCTACTTGGGCTTGAGGTAATAAACGAGGAGTAACTGTGCCACCTTCCTGTTGGGTAAAAACATCCCCCGATTCGCACAGAGGACCTGCCACAATCGTTTCTCGTAATTCTGTCATTGGCTTTATTTGCCCATGATTATCTAAAACTGAAATCTGATGATAACTGCCATACATAGCAGGGCGCATTAAATCATTGAATCCAGCATCCACCAGCACATAGTAACGACTTCCCATCGATTTAACCGCTCTCACTTGAGAGATTAATACACCAGACTCAGCCACTAAGAAACGTCCTGGTTCGATTTCAAGCTCAATATCATGACCAAGATGTTGTGCAATACGCTGACGAGCTTTATCCCACAACGAAAAGTAGTGGGTTAAATCGACTGTTGCATCACCTTCTTGATATGGCGTTGATAATCCCCCACCTGCTGAAATAGCATTAATATCAACTTTAGAGGTAAGTACTTGCTCAACCATAGCATCACATACACTAGCGAGATGTTGATAATCAACACCAGAACCAATATGCATATGAAAACCAACTAGAGTCAGGTTGTATTGTTGGATCACGGATAATGCTTCAGGAACATCATCGAACCAAATACCATGTTTACTATTTTCCCCCCCCGTATTGGTTTTTTGACTATGCCCATGACCAAATCCAGGGTTAACTCTTATCCAAACAGCATGCCCTTGATTGCGCTCCCCCAATTGACGAAGCATATCAATTGAGCCCGCATTCACAGGAATATCTAATTCCACTACACGTTCAAGGGTTCTTTCATCCAGTAAATCCGCAGTAAAAACAATCTCACTTTTTTCTCTACCACCTTGATAACCCGCAACTAAAGCGCGTTCAATCTCTCCTAATGAAACAGAATCAACTTTAACACCCTGTGCTTTCATTAATCGTAAGATATGAATATTGGAGCACGCTTTTTGAGCAAAGCGAACCACATCAAACGATTTTAGTTGAGCAATACGTTCAGAAATTGTATCGCCTTGATAAACCCATAATGGCGTTCCATATGTTTGTGCGAGTTGATAGTGAGCCATAGTGATTGATGTTGTCATAATATTTACTCATAAAAGTCACTGGTGAATAAAATGATTATTAATTAACTTGAAAAGGAATAAAAATATCAAATAAGCTATACTCTATTCATTTTTGATATAGGAATAATCAATGAAAGCTCCTTTTAACTGGCGACATATTGAAATCTTTCATGCCGTAATGACAACTCAAAATCTTACTGAAGCAGCTGAATTACTGAAAACTTCGCAACCTACGGTGAGTCGAGAGTTATCACGTCTTGAGCATCTATTATCATTTAAGTTATTTGACAGGATAAAAGGTCGACTCCAACCCACAACAGAAGGATTACGTTTTTTTGAAGAGGTACAACGCTCTTATTATGGTTTAGATAGGATCATTAATGTCGCTGAAAGTATTCGTCATTTTAGACAAGCCGAATTAAATATCACTTGTTTACCCGCATTTGCTCAATCATTGCTACCTTCGATTTGTCGGCAATTTATTGATCAACATCCCGATGTCAATTTAACCATTGTCCCTCAAGAATCACCTTTATTAGAAGAATGGCTATCTGCTCAACATTATGATTTAGGATTAACAGAACACACACAAACACCAGCAGGAACTCAACAAGAAACACTGTTAACACTCAATGAAGTTGCCGTTTTACCTAAGTCACACCCATTGTGCCAAAAATCGTTATTACACCCGTCTGATTTTCAAAACGAGCGATTTATCAGCTTGTCTGTTAATGATCCTTATCGACAGCTCATTGATGCCGTTTTTATTCAAGAAGGAATATCGCGACGATTAGTGATGGAAACACAAAGTGCCGCGTCTATCTGTGCTATGGTTAGCGAAAATATAGGTATTTCAATTGTTAATCCTATTACTGCTCTTGATTATCTCGATAAAACACTTTGTCTTCGGCCTTTAAGTTTTACGATCCCCTTTACTATTAGCTTAATTTGCCCTTCTCATCGTCCATCATCACAACTGGCTTCCTATTTTATTGATGTAATGAAAAAACACATTAGCAGATTACCCTACACGCTTAAATCTCGCTTTTACCCGATAAACCAAGCCAATGCGGAGAGGATGAAAACCACTCAACAAGAAAATCGAGCAATACACGTACTGCTGCTGGCATATTTTGCCGACTCGCTAAAACAGCATAAATCCCCATAGGTTGAGCTTGGTAGTTAGCTAAAATATGTTCCAGCTCTCCACTTTCAAGATAAGGTTTTGCTGAATAATAAGGTTGTAATGATATACCTGCACCTTTTAACGTTGCCTGCAATAACACAACGGATTCATTAGCACTCAAATTACCACCAACGGGCACAGAATAACGTTTATCCTCTAAATTGAATTCCCATAAGCTACGGCCAAAAAAACGATAAGTTAAACACTGATGTTGAGCGAGATCATCCGGCGTTTTCGGTATTCCTTTTTTTACTAAATAATCTTTATGAGCACATACTACAGAAAGGCATGTTGCCAGCGGTCGTGCAATTAAATTAGGCTCAAGATGATTAGTAATACGCAAAGCAATATCAATGCGCTCTTCCACCAAATTCACCGTTTGATTAGTAATTTGTAAATCGACGGCAATTAAAGGGTAACGTTGCATAAACTCACATATTGCAACAGATAAAATGCTATTTGCTAACGATTGTGAACTGGTAATACGAACAAGCCCACTAATTTGATGGCGCTCCTTAGGAATATTGGCGGGGATACGTTCTGCCATTTCTAATAATTGTAAGCTCTGTTCATAAACCATCTCACCAACAGATGTTAAGCTCTGTTTACGTGTCGTTCTATGTAATAAACGAACACCCGCCCATTCCTCCATTTCATTTAAATAACGAGTTACCATGGCTCTAGACATACCTAGATAATCAGCAGCTTTTATCATGCTACCTTGCTTTACAATGGTCACAAAAACTTCTGATGCTTTTATTTTATCCATTTTATTTGCTCGATTTACGCAACAATTAATTGCCTGAAATGGGGTTTTTCTCTTGTTTTATGCAACATATTATAGTCAGCAACAACATTATGGAGAAAACAAAAGATGAAAAAATTACTTCCTTTAACACTTGCAACAACCACCTTCTTCGCAACGTCAGCACTAGCCACTGAATTAACATTAGATATCTATAATCCTGGAGAATCGAGTGTTTTCCCTGTTTCTTCTGAAATTATTTATGGTGATAAAGATGCTGTTTTAATTGATGCACAATTTCAAAAAAATGATGCACAAGCCTTAGTTGATAAGATCAAAGCTTCTGGAAAAAACCTCACTTATATCTATATCAGCCATTCAGATCCTGATTTTTATTTTGGATTAGATGTTATTACTGATGCGTTTCCAAATGCTAAAGTGATTGCAACTGCACCCACAATCAATGCTATCAACGAAACCCAAGCAGGAAAACTTGCCTACTGGGGGGCCAGTACTTAAAGAAAACGCCCCTAAAAAAAATCATCATTCCTGAAGTGGTAACAGGCGATAGTTTTTCTATTGAAGGAGAGACTATTTCTATCAAAGGATTAGATAGTCAATCTCCAGATAGAACATATCTTTATGTTCCAAAACTGAATGCAGTGATGGGGGGGTTTTAGTTTCTGAAAATATTCATGTCTGGTTAGCGGATACTCAAACTGTTGCAGAGCGCCAACATTGGGTTAGTGCGTTACAGCAAATAAAATCTCTCTCACCAAAAACCGTTATTCCAGGTCACTATTTACCTGAAGCAACATATAGTCTACAAGCAGTTGATTTTACGATGAATTACCTAATTGAGGCTGAGAAAAATCTTGAAAAGACAAAAAATTCAGATGAATTTATTGCAGTGATGGAAAAAACTCATCAGAATTTAGCAGACAAATCAAGCCTAGAGCTCAGTGCAAAAGTACTTAAAGGAGAGATGCAATGGCCTCAGTAACAAGCAGTACAGGTAATACTCAAAGTACTAAAATATTGCACTATGTTTATGATCCTCTTTGTGGTTGGTGTTATGGCATTGCTCCCTTAATTGAAGTAGTGAGCAATATATTTCCTGATGCTATCAAGTTACATGGTGGTGGTTTGTTTACACCAGCAAGAGCCGTCACTGGTGGTCAATCATGGAAAGAACACGTCACACCAATTGATGAACGTATTAGCCAGTTATCAGGTCAAGTTTTTAGTCATGCATACCGTGACGCTCTTGGTAATACAAAAATGGTACTAAACTCTTTGTTACCTATTTCAGCTATTCTTGTCGCTCAAATAATGGGAAAACGTGACGTTTATTTATTAAAAGCATTACAAGAGGCCTATTACCTTGATGGTCTAAATATCAGTGATAAAAACACACTGTTATTTATTGTGAAAAAGCTAGGCTTTGATGTTGAACTGTTTGCATCTTTACTGTCTGAAATTAGCAAAACACAAATTCAGCAACATTTAAGTCAAACACAACAATTAATGAGCCAAGTTAATGGTCATGGTTTTCCGACGTTATTTATTGAAGATAGTCAAGGTTATCATCTAATACCGGTTGAAAAGTATTTGGGTGATACAAAACATTGGCTACAATTTATAAAAGAAAATCTATAATCTTCTTTTCAGTGTGCTGATTTATTTCCGCACACTGCTTTCTCTTTATCTCCAATATATTACCCATTTTAAATAGTGTAATTTTAAAATTATCATCAAACTAAAAATAGAAACCAAGCACTATTAATGTCGAAAAAGATAGACAAGAGCCAAACGCGACTTTGTTTAAATATTCTTTTGTTGTTATTAATACAGAGCAATACACACAAAGCCCCAAAAAAGAACCGCCTAAAAGAATATAAGGTAATTTTTCAAACCCACACCATGCACCAATTGCACCAAACAATTTCACATCACCAAAACCCAATACACATTTTTGATAAATAAAATATCCCCATAAATAAACACCGTAAAAAAGCCCTGTGCCTATTAAAAAACCATAAAAAGCATGATGAAAGGATACTAATCCGTATGTAGTGTAATTACATGATAACCCCAAAAATAATAACCAAAATGTTAAATTATTAGGCAATAAAAAGTAGTCCGAATCAAAGAAGGACAGTGTTAATAAATAAAAAGTTAATATCGATAATATTATTAATAAATTCAGTGAATTATAAGTTGAGATCCAATAAAGAAAAATGGCAAAGTAGCTAAAAGCTAGCTGATAACGTCGATGCTTAGGCAATAAAGATAATAATGAATAAAATACAAAAAACTTAATCCCTATAAAAAAGTAGTTAAAAAAAGAAAATAAGGAAACCCTTATAACACCCAAAAAAAATAGCATAAATATCAATTCCTTATACATATCAACACCCTTGTTAATTAACTGTATAAGAGCATAAGTTTAATGCCGAGTTTTTTTTCATAATCTCCTTAAAAATATGAAGTTTTGCGACAAAACTCGCAAGAATATTCACGCTATAATAACAACAAAAGTAAAGTGATAACTTGCATGCCATAATGTCATGCGTATGATGCATATCACATATTTTATTTATCACGGTTAACCATCTTTTACGTAAGGGTTTCACGTTATGCGTATTCCTCGCATTTATCATCCAAAACCACTCACAGCAGGCATTCAAACAGCATTAGATGAAGAAGCATCTAATCATGTTGGTCGTGTGTTAAGAATGTCTATAGGACAAAAACTGGCACTGTTTGATGGTTCAAATCAAGTGTTTGAAGCTGAAATCATTGAATGCACAAAAAAGTCAGTCACAGTGCAAATAAATGAAGGGATTGTTGATGATAAAGAATCCCCTCTCGACCTCCATCTAGGGCAAGTACTATCACGAGGCGAGAAAATGGAGTTTACTATTCAAAAATCAGTGGAGTTAGGGGTAAATATGATTACGCCACTGATCTCAGAACGCTGTGGTGTTAAACTAGACCCTAGTCGTTTAGAGAAAAAACATCAGCAATGGCAAAAAATTATTATCTCAGCATGTGAGCAGTGTGGTAGAAATACGCTTCCACAATTGATGCCAGTGATGTCATTAGAAAAATGGTGTGCTCAAAATGATGGTAGTTTAAAACTCAATTTGCACCCTAGAGCAAGCCAAAGCATTAATACCTTACCCTTACCTGTTAAAAAAGTACGCTTATTGATTGGCCCTGAAGGGGGACTCTCTCCCGAAGAAATCGCCATGACAGCAGAACACCATTTTACTGATATTTTATTAGGTCCTCGTGTATTAAGAACTGAAACAACAGCACTCACCGCAATCACCGCTTTACAGGTTCGGTTCGGCGATCTGGGATAAAGGAGAAGTAATGATTAAATTAGGTATTGTGATGGACCCAATTTCATCCATCAAAATCAAAAAAGATACCAGCTTTGCCATGCTCTTAGAAGCACAGCGCCGTGGTTGGGAAATTCATTATATGGAAATGAACGATCTTTACCTACATCAAGGTGAAGCACGCGCTCACACTCGTATACTCAGCGTTGAAGAAAACCCAGAAAAATGGTTTGAATTTGGCCAAGAGCAAGATATTGCTTTAGGTGACCTTGATACCATTTTAATGCGTAAAGATCCGCCTTTTGATACCGAGTTTATTTACGCAACCTATATTTTAGAACGCGCAGAAGATATGGGAACACTCATTGTTAATAAACCCCAAAGCTTGCGTGACTGTAATGAAAAACTCTTTACAGCATGGTTTCCAACATTAACACCAGACACTTTAGTGACTCGTGAAGCTAAGCATTTACGAGCTTTTCATGAAAAACACGGTGATGTCATTTTCAAACCATTAGATGGTATGGGTGGCGCATCTATTTTTCGTTTGAAAAAAGACGATCCTAACGTGGGTGTCATTATCGAAACACTCACAGAGCATGGTCATCGTTTCTGCATGGCGCAAAACTTCTTACCTGAAATTGTCGATGGTGATAAACGTATTCTTGTTGTAGATGGCGAACCTGTTCCTTATTGCTTAGCGCGTATTCCTGCAAAAGGGGAAACTCGTGGTAACTTAGCGGCTGGTGGTCGTGGTGAAGCTCGTCCATTAACAGAGAGTGATTGGGCAATTGCGCGTCAAGTCGCCCCTATACTGAAACAAAAAGGGCTTATTTTTGTTGGCTTAGATATTATTGGCGATCGTTTAACTGAGATTAACGTCACTAGCCCAACTTGTGCGCGTGAAATCGAAGCGGCTTATCCTGATGTATCAGTTACTGGCATGTTGATGGATGCGATTGAAGTACGCCTAAACAAGAAAAACTAACTTTTAATCCCTCTCGTCAAAGGGTTTAAAAGTCTGAGCCTAGCCCCTACATATCAATAAGTGGTATACATTAAGAAGCACAATGTATAAAAGGGCTAGGTTTTTTACTAAAAATGATCAGGGAACAGTATTACTATTATGAATTTACTTAACCATTTTCTTATTGCTATGCCTTCATTGAACGATCCGTTATTTGAGCGTTCGGTCGTCTATGTTTGCGAACATAATGAAAACGGTGCGATGGGCTTAATTATTAATAAACCTATCGAAGATATCTCAGTAGAAGGCGTATTAGATCAACTGGATATTTTTTCAACGGATAGAGATGAAGCGATTAGTTTACAAAAACCGGTGATGTCAGGAGGCCCCGTTGCCGAAGAGCATGGTTTTATCTTACATACTCCTGTGTCAGGTTTTAGCTCCAGTATAAAAATCAGTGATAGCACCATGATCACAACATCCAAAGATGTATTAGAAACCTTAGGCACTGCAAGACAGCCCGAAAAAACATTGGTCTCTTTAGGTTATTCCAGTTGGGAGCAAGGCCAATTAGAAAAAGAAATTTTAGAAAATAGTTGGCTCACAGTTGAAGCATCGCCTCAAATTATTTTTGATACTCCTATTGCTGAACGTTGGCATAAAGCTGCTGAATTAATTGGGATTAATATCCACACTATTTCACCTATAGCAGGTCACGCCTAATGTCAAACAGAACAGTAATGGGCTTTGATTTCGGCACTAAAAGTATTGGCGTTGCTATTGGTCAAGAAATCACTGGAACCGCAAGGCCTTTAGCTTCATTTAAAGCCAAAGACGGCATTCCTGATTGGTCTCAAATCGAAAAAATTATAAAAGAGTGGCAACCTGATTTAGTCATTGTAGGTCTACCTCTTAATATGGATGGCACAGAACAACTAGTCACAACACAAGCGAAAAAATTTGCTAATCGCTTACATGGTCGATTTGGGGTGCAAATTGCTTTGCATGATGAACGACTTAGTACCGTTGAAGCTCGCTCTCACCTTTTTGAACGTGGTGGTTACCGTTCTTTGGATAAAGGCAGTGTGGATGCAACATCTGCCGTTATTATTCTTGAAAGTTGGTTTGAACAGCAATGCTAACAAGTGCCAGTAACACCAAACGTTCGCTCTTACTCTTCACTAACTAATCTCGTTGAATCAATCCTTCATGTTGACGTTGTTGGCGACTTAACATGAAGGTTTGCATGCCATGTTCACTCCCCGTTTGCATTAATGTTGTTACTTGATGATATTTCCCTTCTCTAATAAGGTGTGAAATACCCGGAGTAACTTGCATTATTTCGAATAATGCCACTCGCCCACCATCAGTTGACGGCACCAGTTCTTGTGAAATAATTGCTCTTAAACTACATGCTAATTGTGATGAAACCCATTGACGATCATTGCCCGCAAATACGTTAGTGACGCGTTCAAGTGTTTGTTTTGCGCCTTTAGTATGCAAAGTAGCGAGGACTAAATGCCCTGTTTCAGCAGCCGTCAAGGCTAATTTAATACTTTGTGCATCTCTTAACTCACCTAACATAATAACATCTGGATCTTGACGTAAGGCACTCTTTATTGCGCTTACAGTATTTTGAACATCACGTCCAATCTCTCGTTGCTGAACAATACTTTGCTTATTGCTATGTATGAACTCAATGGGATCTTCTAATGTTAAAATATGCTGACGTTGATATTGATTTAAATAATTGATCATCGCGGCTAATGTCGATGATTTACCACTGCCAGTCGCACCAGTCACTAAAATAAGCCCATGTGAATAGTTATCTAATAACGTTGCTATCGATTTAGGTGCTCTAAGTTTATCTAAGGAGGGAATTTGTGTTTCGATTATTCTTAATACCGCAGAAAATCCTTTTTGTTGGCAAAATAAATTCACACGAAGCCGTTGCCCATTCACCAATGTTACAGCTATATCAATTTGCCCTTCATCCTCAAAAATTTGTTTTTGACTATCACTTAAATAAGGTTGTAACCACGTTAATAGAATATCAGAAGTGATAGGTTTACATTGATTTTGTTGATAAAGTACACCATTGATCCGTAATCGTGGTACATCGCCACAACAAAGATGCAGATCAGAGGCGTTATGCTTTACACTATATGCAATTAAATTTTCCATTTTCATCTTATTATCTCCTGAGTTGCCATGAATACTATTAAACAGAATCTCGTCAATGTCAGGTCTCACATTGACACCGCAGCGCAAAAATGCGGCCGTTCTTCAGAAGAAATAACACTGCTTGCAGTGAGTAAAACAAAACCTGCGAGTGACATCGAAAAAGCAATCGCATGTGGACAAACTGAATTTGGCGAAAATTATGTCCAAGAAGGTGTCGACAAAATTAATTATTTTTCTGATAACAACACCTTAGTTTGGCACTTTATCGGCCCTTTACAGTCAAATAAAACACGCCTTGTTGCTGAACATTTTGATTGGTGCCATACCATTGATAGACTAAAAATCGCTCAAAGATTAAGTGATCAACGTCCTGCTTCATTGCCACCATTGAATGTACTTATTCAAATCAATATCAGTGATGAAAACAGCAAATCAGGTATTAATCTGACTGAACTTGATGGACTAGCAGCACAAATTTCTATTCTTTCAGGCATCAAGTTACGTGGATTAATGGCCATTCCTGCACCTGAAAGTCATTATGATAAACAAGTGGAAGTACTAGAAAAAATGCACCTCGCCTTTAAGCAGTTACAATCTCAATATCCCAACATCGATACATTATCTATGGGAATGACAAATGATATGGAGGCGGCTATTGCTTGTGGTTCAACACTTGTTCGTATTGGTACAGCAATTTTTGGTGCAAGAGATTACGCGACTAAGTAAAAATAGAGGTTTATATGGAACATCGTAACATCGCTTTTATTGGTGCTGGAAATATGGCTCAAGCCATTATTGCTGGATTGGTTCAAGGTGGATATCCCGCAAAAAAAATAACCGTCAGTTCACCTTCCGCTATTCGCAGAGAACCTTTAGTAAAAGAGTTTGGTATCCATAGTACTAATGACAATATTAACGCAGTGCAAAAAGCGGATGTCATTATACTAGCTGTAAAACCTCAAATGATGGAAGAAGTTTGTAAGCTCTTACAAAATATCGATATGCGTAAAAAGTTAGTCCTTACTATTGCGGCTGGCATTCCATCAGCCCGTTATAATGACTATTTTGCAACACCATTACAGCTTGTCCGCATTATGCCAAATACACCGGCGCTTGTGGGTAAAGGATTAAGTGGTATGTTTGCACCTCATTCGCTTTCATCTCAAGACAAACAATTTGCTGATGAGTTAATGAAAAGTGTCGGCATAACCGTTTGGGTAGAGCAAGAATCTGCCATCAATGATATTATCGCCGTTGCTGGTAGTGCACCCGCTTATTTCTTCTTGTTTATGGAATCAATGCAACAAGAAGCTGAACGTTTAGGTTTTTCACCTGATGTAGCAAGAGCCATCGTGCAACAAGCGGCAAGTGGCTCTACTGCCTTAGCTGAAAAACAACATATGCTACCTTTCTCAACTTTACGCGAGCAGGTAACATCAAAAGGTGGAACGACAGCGGCTGCGCTTATGCAGTTTTATGAAGGTAAATTACCTGAAAACGTCGCTTCTGCTATGCAAGCTGCGATTAAACGCGCACAAGAAATGGAAAAACAATTTTAATTTCATCAGGGCCAACTAATGAATTTTTTAAATTTCGTCATTCTGACTCTTCTTCAACTCTACACATCCGTGCTTCTATTACGTGTTTGGATGCAATGTGTCAGAGCTGATTTTTATAATCCTTTTTCACAGTTTATCGTCAAAATCACACAGCCCGTTATTCGCCCATTAAGAAGTTTTATTCCTTCTATTGGCCCTATTGATACAGCCTCAGTTTTACTGGCATATGTATTAATTCTATTAGGTATTATTATTCCATCTTACCTATCTGGAACATCAATTCCTTTCTCACTTATGTTTCCGTTTGCCTTTATTGAACTCTTAACAGCTGCGGGAAAAATGATTTTCTGGTTGATTATTATCCGTGCAATCCTTAGCTGGGTAAGTCAAGGCCGTAACCCGATTGATCATCTTTTATTTCAATTAACAGAACCGTTAATGGCACCAATTCGCCGTATTATTCCGGCAATGGGTGGATTAGATTTCTCTGCAATGATTGTTATTCTTGTGCTTTACGCCTTGAATTATCTGCGTGTAGATGTTTTACAATGGTTACTTAGCGTAACACTTTACTAAGGATAACATGCATGCAAAAAGTGGTGCTCGCGACAGGAAACCCGGGAAAGGTCAAAGAGCTAGCCTCTTTGCTTTCTGATTTCGGTTTAGATATTGTTGCTCAAACAGAGCTTGGTGTTGATTCTGTTGAAGAAACAGGCCTAACCTTTGTTGAAAATGCGCTTATTAAAGCGCGCCATGCGGCAAAAGTAACAGGTCTACCTGCCATTGCCGATGACTCGGGTATTTCAGTAAATGCTTTAGGCGGTGCTCCAGGTATTTACTCAGCACGCTATGCAGGGATTGATGCAAGCGATCAGCAAAATCTGGATAAATTGCTTAATGCAATGAAAGATGTACCAACTGAAAAACGCCAAGCACAATTTAACTGTGTATTGGTTTATATGCGCCATGAAAACGATCCAACGCCACTGATTTTCCACGGTATTTGGCACGGTATATTAAGCACCGATATGCACGGCGAAGGTGGATTTGGCTACGATCCTATTTTCTTTGTTCCTGAATTAAATTGTACTGCAGCACAATTAACAAAAGAGCAAAAAAATCAGCATTCGCATCGTGGTAAAGCACTTAAATTAATGTTGGATGCCCTTAAGAATGCTTAAGTTGCCTCCATTAAGTTTGTATATCCATATTCCTTGGTGTGTACAAAAATGCCCTTATTGCGATTTCAACTCACACACACTAAAGGGTGAAGTACCGCACCAGGAATATGTGCAACATTTACTCAATGACTTAGATGCCGATCTTATTCACGTTGGCTCCCGTAAAGTTCAAACCATATTTATTGGAGGCGGTACACCTAGCTTATTAAGTGCTGAGTCAATGGCTGATTTACTCTATGGTGTTAAAGAGCGTATTGCTGTTAGCCCGACTGCAGAAATTACCATGGAAGCAAATCCAGGAACCGTAGAAGCTGAACGCTTTGCCGGATTCCAACGTGCGGGTGTAAATCGTATTTCTATTGGTGTGCAAAGTTTTGGTGATGAAAAACTGATCCGTTTGGGACGCATTCATGATGCGGATGAAGCTAAAAACGCGGCTCGTTTAGCCAAAGAATTAGGGCTACGTAGCTTTAATTTAGATTTAATGCATGGATTACCAGACCAATCATTATCTCAAGCGCTTTCGGATTTACAGCAAGCAATAGAGTTATCCCCACCACATTTGTCTTGGTATCAATTAACCATTGAACCCAATACACAATTTGGCTCTCGTCCGCCTAAATTACCTGATGACGATATGCTGTGGGATATTTTCTCAGAAGGTGACAAATTATTGACAGCCGCAGGTTATCAACAATATGAAACATCAGCATATTGCAAACCGGGCTTTCAATGTGAGCACAACTTAAATTATTGGCGTTTCGGGGATTATTTAGGTATCGGTTGTGGTGCTCATGGAAAAATAAGCTTTGAAGATGGTCGCATAATGCGAACAGTAAAAACCAAGCATCCTAAAGGTTTTATGGAGGGCCGTTATCTCGATCAGCAACATTTTGTTGATAATGATGACCGTCCATTTGAATTTTTTATGAACCGTTTTCGTCTATTAGAAGCATTTCCAAGACAAGATTTCAGCGATTATACGGGACTTTCCGAAGAAGTTATTCGCCATCAAATAGATGAAGCTTTGGCTTTAGATTATATCAGTGAATCAGACACTCACTGGCAAATTACACCTCATGGCAAGCTGTTCCTCAATTCATTGCTTGAGTTATTTCTTTAATATTGCTGATTTCAAATAGCTAGCTTAAAAAAATGCCCATACTGATTATTCACAGTTGGGCATTTTTCTTTATTGCAAACCTTAAAACACCATAAAAATCTTAAGGTTAAGCCAATTAAAGTGCATTTTCTACCGCTTCAATTTGTTTAGTTAAGCTGTCTAAACCACCACCAGAAAGATACCAAAGATCAGCTTGTAGATAAACAATACCACTATTTTTATAGGCTGATGTTGATTTTATAGCACCATCTTCAAACGCTGTTTTTTCTAATTTACCCGCACCAATGGCCTCACTGCGATCAATAATAAAAATAACATCTGGGTTAGCTTGAACAATCATTTCTGATGTAACTACACGACGCTTGCCTTTCTCTTCTTCAGCAACAGGCGGTAATTCAGCTCTTTTAGCTTTAACAACATCATAAACAACACTTTGATTATTAGGCATTAAATTGCCAGCGTTATGTAATAGTACTAAAACTTTTTTGTCAGATCCTGCTGCTTTTTTCTGGGCTTGCTCAATAACAGTATTTAATTTAGCAATTTGCTCTTGAGTCACTTGCTGTTTATCAAATAATTCACCTAATAATTTAATATTTGACTCAACTGAATTGAGATAATTTGCACTGTTAGTACCTAAATTAACGGTTGGTGCAATTTTCGCTAAAGCATCATATGAGGCACCTTGGCGACCTGTAATAATAATTAAATCAGGTTTAATTTCGGCTAATTTTTCTAAGTCAGGCGCTTTCATGCCACCAACATTAGCCACGTTACTTGCAATATTTCCTTTAATATAGGCAGGCGCATTACCTAACGGTAGCCCAACCACTTTATCGGCTAAACCTAACTGAACTAAAGAATCATAAAGACCAAAATCAAATAGAACCACTTTTGAAGGGTTCTTAGTGACCGACGTTTCACCTAATAGGTGTTTAATCACCATCTTGTCATTGTGCTGGCTAATAACTTGGTTAGGTTGGTATTCGATTGGCGTTTTGCTTAACGCAGAGAAACTGGTTACAGAAAGGATAGATGCGATAACTAAAGGAAGGATCTTCTTCATTAATTTTGCCCTGTTTAAGTGGAATACTCAAACAGGGCATTCTAAACAGCTCATCTCATAAGTCAATTGAATAAGAATGATTTTCATTATTGTTTTCAATTGTTGTGAGCTAGCAATTTATATACTCTAAATAATTCAAGATATCGCTTGAAGCATGAGGAGTATCATTATTTTTTTAGAGAATTAACAAGCTCCACCCGTTGGCTTTCCATCTGGGTTATTTTGCTGCAAGCTTGCTGACCAAATTGAGTAAATGCAGCTTCTTGCTGTTTCCACTCCTGATCTATAATTTTTTGAAAACTATCTAAGTTTCCTAATAATCCACCTAAGGCTTTTTTACTGTCACCCCCCGCGGCAGCTAATAACTGTTTTTTCCCCAACTCATTAATGCTGTCTTGCAACATACCACCTAGGCTACTTTCTACGATTTCACGGCCTTTGGCTTCAACATCTTTAATGGCTTGAGAATGGAATGTAATGTTATTCGGTTCTATGCTGACCACTCTATCCATTTGTTGATTAAGATCTTTCTCTAATCGACTTAATCTATTGAGAATATTACTTTCTTTACCAAAAGCTTCAATTACCACTTTATCGAGCACCTTGCGAGAATCTTGCAGTTTTACCCCTGTTTCAGTTCTTAACCAAGGTACATCTCGTCTAACTGTGGCTTGATACTTCTTTGCTAACGCTTGTTGTTGTGGCGTCAATGTGGCGCTTTTTTCATTTTGGAATAATGTGCCATCGGGATAAATGACCATTAAACCCTGTGAGCCAGCAACTTCAACAAACTCAGGAGTAATACGTAAATCATCTTTTGGCATTACAGCGCAATCAAAACTGGGGGGATGCATTGGCAAAGCCAGCAACAAAAAACAGTGCTACAGCAATATTTCTTAAATTCATAACAACTCTCCTGAAAACATGGCTAAAAAATCGAGCGCCCTACTTTGTTTGCTAATAATTCAAGTGCTGCACAACCTGCTAATGAATTACCTGATTTATCCAGCTCTGGTGACCAAACAGCAACAGTAAAAGCATCAGGGACAACAGCAATAATACCACCACCCACACCAGACTTTCCTGGAATGCCAATACGAAATGCAAATTCACCGGCACCATCATACATACCACAGGTTAACATTAACGCATTTATTTGGCGGGTTTGTCTTGGCGTAATAATCTGATTTTTATTCCCAACACTTATACCTTGATTGGCTAAATAACTAAAACATCGAACTAATTCAGTACAGCTCATTTCTATTGAACAATAATGAAAATAGGTTTCCAGTACCGTGATAACATCATTTTCAAAATTATCAAAAGATTTCATTAAATACGCGATTGACGCATTTCTGCTGAGATGTTCCATCTCTGATTTAGCCACAACTGCGTTATAACAAATATCAGGAGCATCCGTTAGAAAGCGAATCACTTCTAGCATTCTTTGCTTTGGTGCACTTAATCGAGACTGCAACATATCGGTGATAACAATAGCACCCGCATTAATAAAAGGGTTTCGCGGTATCCCTTTTTCCATCTCTAACTGTATTAAAGAATTAAAAGGCAAACCTGAAGGTTCTTTTCCTACACGTTGCCAAATTTCATCTTCTTCATAACGAGTTAAAGCGAGTGTCAAACTCAGTACTTTAGAAATAGACTGAATAGAAAAACGCTTGTCAGCCATACCCGATTGATAAAGCTCACCATCCACCGTATAAACAGCTATAGCCAACTGTTCTGAAGACACTTGAGCTAACGCGGGAATATAATCCGCGACTTTTCCTTGTCCTATTAATGGACGAATTTGTTGCAAAATATCTGACAGTAATGTGTTAGATAACGTTGTAATCACAGTCCCTTCCCCAGACAGACAAGGGCATCCTTTTGGATGCCCTTGTTATTATTTGCTAAATGTATAACTTTCTATCAGTCCCACCAAACATCAAATAGCTCAGAGGTCTGTACATCTTGCATTTTATTCTCTTTTAGGAAGTTTTCGACTAATTGGCGATGTTCTTCTGTACATTTACCAATTTGTTGTAAGCAAATTAGGCCTTCCCAGCTCAGGTAACCACTTGCATCAAATGCCAGCCCGTTTGGCTCAATAACTTTGAGGATCAGTTCATCAACAAAGCGATCCACTTCCTCAATTGGGGTATTTTCTGGGAAAGTCCATTTAACTGAAAAACCTAATTCCTGAAATTCATCGATACGCATTTTTTTTGCGTAAACGGCGACTACGTTGTTTAGCCATTATTTTACCCTCTTAAACATAAGATCCCATACACCATGCCCCAAACGATGACCGCGTTTTTCAAACTTAGTCACGGGGCGTGTTTCTGGTCGTGGTACATAATCCTGAGTTTCTGACAAATTCTGATAACCTTCAACACTTGTCATCACTTCAAGCATATGTTCTGCATATGGTTCCCAATCTGTTGCCATATGAAAAACACCATCTAACGTTAATTTTTTTTAAAATTAATTCTGCAAAAGGCACTTGAACAATGCGACGTTTATTATGACGCGCTTTGTGCCATGGATCAGGGAAGAATAACTGAACCATTTTTAAGCTATTATCTGGGATCATATGATTGAGCACTTCGATCGCGTCGTGACACATCACTCTCAGATTACTTAATTGTTCTTCTTCAGCACTCGCAAGACAAGCACCCACACCTGGTGCGTGTACTTCAATACCGAAATAATTATTTTCTGGTGTATTTTTTGCCATAGTCACGAGCGATGCGCCCATACCGAAGCCAATTTCCAAAATAACAGGTGCTTCGCGTCCAAAAACCTGACTGAAGTCGATGGGTTCCGGTTGATATTCAATGCCAAAAATAGGCCACTGTATTTCTAATGCTTGTTCTTGACGAGGAGTTAAACGGCCTTGCCTACGAACAAAACTACGAACACGCCGTAAAGCACGCCCTTCTTCATTGAATTCCGGAGAAATTACATTCTTGATCATGTCTAATACTGTCAGTCGTTAGGCCAATTATTTACTTAAAATCGTTATAATGTCGCTAGGGTATAAACTTAACCGACATTATCCAAAGATCCCTAAGTTTAGCAAGAGTCACACATAGAAGCATCACTCTATAAGATAAATATTAAGAGTGTTTACAGTTTATCCTCTCTGTGGTGCAATCTTACCTTAATCAAAACATGAGTTAATAAAATAAAACATGATGGAAGCACTGCAATTTTCGCAAGCCGTACTCAATTGGTATCACAAATATGGGCGTAAAGCGCTCCCTTGGCAGCAAGAAAAAACGCCCTATCACGTTTGGTTATCAGAGGTTATGTTGCAACAAACCCAAGTGGCGACAGTTATTCCTTATTTTGAACGTTTTATTGCACGTTTTCCGGATGTCACTGCATTGGCTAAAGCACCATTAGATGAAGTACTTCATCTTTGGACCGGCCTTGGGTATTACGCAAGAGCCAGAAACTTACATAAAGCAGCACAACACATTGTAGATAAACATCAAGGACAGTTTCCTGATACCTTTGAGCACGTTTGTGCTTTACCTGGCGTTGGACGTTCGACAGCAGGTGCTATTTTATCATTATCACTAAAGCAACCTTTTCCTATTCTTGATGGTAATGTGAAACGGGTTTTAGCACGCTGTTATGCAATCGAAGGTTGGCCTGGTAAAAAAGAAGTTGAAAATAAATTGTGGGAAATAAGTGAAAACGTTACCCCTATTGAAGGCGTAGAGTATTTCAATCAAGCGATGATGGATTTAGGTGCAATGGTTTGTACAAGAAGTAAACCTAAATGCGAGTTATGCCCATTAAATAAGGGTTGTATTGCTTATGCTCAAAACAATTGGGCGGATTATCCTGGGAAAAAACCGAAAAAAGTCATCCCTGAGAAAACAACTTATTTTCTTATTTTACAGTATGATAATCTTGTTTGGTTGGATAAAAGACCTCCAGCAGGAATATGGGGTGGGCTATTTTCCTTCCCTCAGTTTGAAACAAAAGCACTTTTAGAACAGTGGATAACTGAGCATGGACTTGAGAATAATAAATCAGAACAATTGATTTCATTTCGACATACCTTTAGCCACTTTCATTTAGATATTGTGCCAATTTGCGTAAAACTCTCAACGTTTACTTCTATGATGGAGGCGCAAAAAGGACTTTGGTATAACTTACAGACTCCTGCAACCGTAGGGTTGGCAGCACCTGTAGAGAATTTACTTAGACAATTAGCCTAAGCTAATCCCTGCGATATTGAGGATTTATTATGAGCAGAACTATTTTTTGTACTTTCCTAAACAAAGAAGCTGATGGACTTGATTTTCAGTTGTACCCAGGAGAAATTGGAAAGCGCATTTTCAATGAGATCTCTAAAGAAGCATGGGCTCAATGGATGGCAAAACAGACCATGCTTATCAATGAAAAAAAACTTAACACCATGAATCCTGATGATCGCAAACTCTTAGAACAAGAAATGGTGCGATTTTTATTCGAAGGCCATGATGTTCATATTGACGGCTATACTCCACCTGAAAAATAATATTCATATTTCCAGAGCCTTTTAGGCTCTGGTATTTTATTCACCATAGCGATGCAATTGACCATGAAAAAAATCCTTCTCTTGCTGATTATCGCCCTTCTACTCATTTCTTGTAGTAGCAAACCACCGAAAACATTTGAGCCTGATTACGCAAAGGATACCAATGCGTTCGATATTCTTATGGGGCAATTTGCCAATAATATCGAAATGATTTGGGGTATGAAGGAAGTATTAATCGCAGGCCCTAAAGACTACGTAAAATATACTGATGCTTATAAAACACGTAGCCATATTAATTTTGAAGCTGGTACGATCACGATAGAAACTTTAGGTGATGATGCACCTCAATTTCAATTGCATAAGGCAATAGTCACAACGTTATTGATGGGCGAAGATCCAGGCTCTATCGACCTCTATTCTGACGTCAATAATATCCCTCACAGCACAGAACCTTTTTTATTAGGACAAGTACTCGATAACACAGGGCAACCAATACGTTGGGAATGGCGAGCCAATAAATTTGCAGATTATCTGATCGCCAATAAATTACAAAAACGTCAATCTGGTATGAATACGATTTGGTATGTCACCCTTAATCTTGTTCCTAATCATCTTGATAAACGTGCTCATAAGTATTTACCATTAGTTCAACAAGCAGCAGCTAAATATGGTGTTGAACCTTCACTGATTTTGGCAATTATGCAAATTGAATCAAGTTTCAACCCATATGCGGTGAGTAGTTCTGATGCACTTGGTTTAATGCAGATTATGCCAGCAACAGCAGGGCGTGATGTTTTCCGGATGCAAGGCAAGTCAGGGCAACCAAGCCGTGGTTACTTGTTTGATCCTGCTAATAATATTGATGCAGGAGCGGCTTATATCTCAATACTGCAAAACAGTTACCTTGGAGATATCAAAGATCCTGTTTCTCGCCGTTACGCCGTTATACAGGCTTACAACGGTGGTGCTGGTAGTGTGTTACGAATATTTCATAATGATAAGAAAAAAGCGGCTGCAATGATTAACGATTTAGAACCCGCGCAAGTGTATACCACATTACGTAATAAGCACCCTGCCGACCAATCTCGTCGTTATCTTGAGAAGGTCAGCACAGCTCAACGCAACTATCGCTAATTGTAACTTAACTTAACAACAAGGCTTATCCAACATTATTGGGTAAGCTTTGTTGTTATTGAGCCTCTGATTGAAACTTTATAAATTGCTTTATCATCATGTATTTTGATTATCGCAAAATACATGATGATTTATTTTTACTCTTTTTCCATAGTAAGTAGTGTTTTATTAACCAATAAGTTTAAAAAAACAGCAATCAAACGGTTTTGTGATAAATAACGTTGACGAGCAAAGCGATATCAGGTTTAATACGCCCCGTTGCCCGAATAGCTCAGTCGGTAGAGCAGGGGATTGAAAATCCCCGTGTCCTTGGTTCGATTCCGAGTTCGGGCACCATCTTTCATTTGTTCGTCAGTTAGTTAACTAACTGAGAGGGCAATCAAGAGCTGAAAATATAATTTGACACTGTCACTTTATGTTGGAACTCTTAAATTAAACAGTCTTGTTCATACCAAGGCTGTTTTTTTTATTTGTAACTTTTACTTTCTTTCCTAATCACTGTCAAATCTTGATACTCCTCCTGTTATTTTCATCACATCAATTCCGCTTCAAGTATATCTCGCAAATTATCAACACTTTCATCAATGTATTCTAATGTCGATGTAATGCTGGCATGTCCTAATAGCCTTTTCACAACATAAAGATTACGTTCTGGTGATTGCATCATATGCGTTGCGACGGTATGTCGAAAACGGTGAGGTGATACCATGAAATTACATTCCGCTGATAAGCGCTTGAAAAATGAACGTAACGGGTATTCTCCCATCGTCTTGGGATGTTTCTTTCTTTTCATTAAATCAAACCATCCAACATTGAATACTTGATCTGTCAGTTCTACACCTACCTTTTGTGCTTCTTTCACTAAATTTTCTAGTGATGGGTATAATGCAGAAACAATTGGTACCCGATGTTTACGATGATTTTTGGCCCCCTCCTCACATAGATGGATCCACGTCTCTTCAAGATTAATATCTCCCAACCTAATATGCAGAAGTTGCCCTTGACGAATGGCGGTGTAACGAAACACATTCATTGCCGTCATCCAAAACCACGCTGGATATAATGCATTTTTTCGCCCATCACACACGTAGCCATAACCTTGCTTTTCTTCAAGTTCTAGATAGTGTGTCATTCGACGGTACATATCATCCATCTGTGATTTAGTCAGAACTTTTTTCTTTTTGGCTCCTGCACGAACTACCGTACCATTAAAAGGATTCTTTTTATGGGGTAATAATTCTTGTTCTATTCCAAAATTAAACAATGCTCTCATATGAGTCACTTTATTGTTCCATGTTCTACTTGAGCGCTTATTGTCACCTAAAACAAGATCTCGCCATTGCAGAACAGTTAATTGATCAATCTGAGCAGGATTTAACGAGGTAAATTCTTCAAATGTACGAAGAACCTTACGATAACTTCTCATTGTCGTAGGACGTAATAATTTATAATAAAAATACTGCTCAATAAGAAACTCAAAAGTGATGTCATCCATAACATGCTCATTTACAACAATCAGTAAAACACGACAATGGGTGCTGTTATCGCTGATACAAATGGGTTGATGAACACCATTTTCAGCATCACGGCTTTCTTGTCGGCTCAACACCATTAACAACGTGTTATTGCTGATAGCTTTACGAATTTCCATTTCATTTTTTAATGCCAGAATTTCTCTATCGAGGAAAGCAAGGCGACGATCTGTTTCTTCTAATGCTATTTTATGCTCAGCGACATGAGGTTCTGATTGCCCTGCAATCAGCATTCTTCGCATACCGAATGCCGTTGCAACGGTATCTGACATCGCTAGTTCACCAGCCAAACGTTGTACTAATGCCACATTATCAGGATCCTCTTTTAGCGCTTGAATAACGCCTCTTGATACCGCTAAATCGCCTGTTTTTAATTGTGCTAAATTTGTCGAGTTTGGCTTTAAATGCCCATTCACAAGTTTAATTAATAGAGCCATATTCTCTTGTGTCGTTTCTTCAAGCATCGGTGAAAAACCAACACCTACCGCTGACGTACCTGATTTATTTTCTTCGCCTCCACTGTGGCATTCTTTTGTTTCAGAACAAGTACGGATCGCCCTATCCCCCAATACACTCACAACCGCTTTCGCAGCTTCGTCACTAGTTTTATAACGTCGGCAGAGAGAGCCTTTGCAAGCAGACTCATTAACCGAATGATGGCTTGTGATGGGTTGTTTATTCAGAATATTAAAACCGGCTTTTGCCAGATCATAAGTAGGCTTAATCGCAGGTTGACCGATACCGCCTCGTTTTTTACCACCAATCCATCTAACCCCCTCTTTTCCTGTTGAGGTTTTCAATTGATTATCGGCACTGACTGCATCTGATGTGGTTGCGACAACTCGTTTAAACTCTTCTCCAATAGCAGACTGCGTCCATTGATTTGAATAGGCATAATCCGCCATTTTCTGCGACATTTTTTGGCAATTAAGTTGGGCTTTATCGAATGAGACACTGGCTTGCAATACACCATTAGTCAGCAACTCATAAAGACCAGGATTAGCACGCTGAATAATCATGGCTGGTAAGCTGGCAACCGCACCTGTGGCGCTATTAATGACATTACTCATCATATCTTTAAAGCCACGCGTGGCACCGTTTAACTGATTCTTAACTGTGGTGTTGATATCAAAATTACCGCACATTAAATCACTATTCCAACCCAGACCAATACTGAGTTTTTGCATATTACTGTGACTCGGCGGTTGTGAAATCACCGTTCCACCGCCTATGGTATAAAATAAATAATCACTGATTGCTCCTTTCATGCCTTTACTTGAATCAGTGCTAACAACATGGCTATCAACTTCAAAAGTAGCGATAGCAGGAAAACTCAAGGCAAAATAACCCACCACAACACGGCTATAAAGCCAGCTTTTATCTTTCATACACATTCCTTGTTATTGAAAATTAAAGCTATACAGAAAAATTTGTCCTCGTCGTTTACAACATTTATAAGGTTGCCAAAGCGCCCATGCATAACCGCCGTCACTAGCAATAGGTTGAGCATCATCAGGAAAAGTAGAACAAGAAGAGGAAATTGAAGGAGAAAGTCTTTGCCATTTATGATTGCGAGTGCCTGTATTTTCAGTAACAGACTCTGGCGCCCAATATCCATGATAAGAATGGCTTATTAACGATTGATAAACATGAAGCTGTCCTGTTCGTGTCACAATATCAATAGCACGTTGAGCCACAACTGCCGAGGCTTTGTAGTCATTTGCTTGTGTCACAAAACCACTACGAGGATAAATATTGCCCCACATATTGCCTTTAATTATCGAACCAATTTCACGCATATTTGGAATTAGCGCTTCAGGATAAAGAGATCCAGGCAAGCCAGAACGCCACATCAATCCATCGAGTGTACTGAGGAAATAAGGCATAAAAGCCCTAATCGGGCTAGAGCAGGCATAATCTATTTTCCCCATAAATTGCCCAAATATAGGAGACGCTAATGCAGGATGCCCTATCACATCCACATTTTTAAAATATAGGTTATTTTTATTTCTCGCTCGTTTTTGTTTATTTGCCCCGCCACCTTCAGCAAAGCCAGATATTCCTGCTCCTAATGACGACATTTCTACCCATGGATTGCTCCCTGTTTGGTCGTAACTAGAAACAACTGCATTAGGAATATAGTGACTCACTTTTATCGATGTTTTTACTGAGCATCCAAATGGTGTGCAGAAGAGCCAGTAACAGATCCCCACAATTTTGTATTCCAAACAGTGTGGTGATAATGCACTCGTAATAATTTGAGCCGAATTAATCGCATTTGCTGATATGGGTTGCAAAGAGAGACAAAGTGCAAACGCACTAAACCGCTTTAATTGCCCCATTATTGATGTTCCAAAAAATTCAGTAAAATGCTTTTCAGCCAGAACAACATCTGTTGTGCCATAAACCACATAGCGATCATCAAACACAACCGCAGGATATTTCGCGAGTTTTAATGCATAAGCGTGAATAACACCCTGATAAGCTTGCGTGATTTGTTGCTGTTTTTGTTGCCAACCTGCTGACTGAATAATACTTCTCACTTGCTGTTCAGCTTGCTTGGGATCAGGCGATAAATCATTAAATAATTGTTTTTGAATAATATTAGGTGCATCCAAATAGATGATTTGACTATCTTTTTTATTAAGTAAATGCGTGTTGCTGTCGGTGTAAATTGTGGTTGATGCAACTGATTGAGTTGAAAGCACTAATAATAGAATTAATAATTTTGGTGGTTTCATAAAGCACCCTGTAAAAAGAAAAGGTATAGGGTGCTTTGAATTGGCAGGAAATGCAGTGAAGAAGTGTTAATTGGGGTAGAAAAATATTTTTCTATATAAAATATTACTATAAAAAATAGTTCAAATCATTATAAAGCGAATAGTCTAATTAGTATTTTTCAATTAAAAATATTTTTTAAAACACAAAAAATAACTTATTCCATATTTATCTTATCTGCATTTTCATTATATTAAATAATAAAATAAAAAAACAACAACCAAACAAAAAAACCAATTAAAGCAAAAAAACAAATTTAATAACCTTGCCATTTGAAATGGTGGAATATAATATTTATAAACATAGTATATTAAATTATTTAAAAAATATTACCAATTTGTAATTATTTCATATTGGAAACTCTCTTAATAATTTTAATTTATAAGGCTAAATATGCATGAATATTAACAATTTATCCATAACAAAGAATGCTCAAGTTTTTGAATTAAAAAAAGAACCCACTAAAATTTCTATCGAGAAATATTTTAAAACCATAAAAAAAGAAGGTAACTTTATTATAAAAGAAGTACGTTTTGATGAAACAACAAGTGAAAATATTAATGTTAAATATTCCTTTGTTTTATTTAAAACACATGAAGAACCATCATTTTTAATTAGTACAAACTTGATAGACATAAAATATGGGTATTGTCTACTAATCGAAATCAAAAACTCACTAGTTGTTTACAAAAAAAATGCAGAATCACCAGAAAAGAGCTTATCACACTATATTAAAGAATACGATTATAGCCAAATATGTCACTTTAAAGGGGATGAGGATCCTGATTATGAAAAAATATCCATGAACAATATGTCTCTGTCTAATGCAATAATCCGCTCTCGTTCATATGAAGCATTACAGTTGAATGGTATTATTTCTAATATAACAACGGGAAGATCTATTCCACGAAATTTCAGAATGAAAGTAAAAAATGAAATCTACACATTAACTCCTAACACATCAAGAATAACTTTGAGAGATAAAAAATGTAATATAAAAGAAATAATAAACTGGTCTGGTAGTTTAATAAATGATATACAAAAAATACTAAGAGTTCATTCATATCAAACTTTGCCACTCCAATAAAATTAGAAGAAATAATAAAGTTAAACATCAAAGTATCTTCAATACTTATAAACATATCTAATTTGGAAGCAGATAGTTACAATGAACACCCTGAAGAAGAAATATACTTCAATAGAAGAAAACTATCAAAAGAAAAAAAAGAGGTATTATTTAAAAAATTAAAAGAATGTATGGAAATAGAAAACAACCAATGGATTAAAAACAAACAAAATAAAAAAAGAATAACTTTAAGAATAAATTTAAAATCAATATCATTACAATCAAAAATATTAAACAAGATAAAAATAAGAAATGTAAAAAGCAATAATGAAATACCATTAACAAACTATATAAATAAAAATAGATTATTATCTTGTGTTTTTACCAATCCTAATTACAGTTATTGGTATACGAATTGCTTTGAAGATAAAAAATTACTGAACAATCTGGAACAACTCACTAATTTTTTATGCAGCGATTATAATTTTGATTCAGTTGTTAGTGAAAAAGAAAAACCTAGCGAGAAAGGTTACCCAAATTTTTTAACAGAGTTTCCTGAAAAATCTCTTTTTTATCAAATAGAAAAATATTTTGACAAAGAAAAATCTATCGTTATTTGCGATGATATGGGAGATGAATGGGCTGACCATATAATAATAGATACAAATTCACATCAGCCCTCTCTAATATTTATTCATGAAAAATTTATAAAGGAAGAAACACTAGGAGCAAGTGCATTTCATGAAGTAATATCTCAAGCGTTAAAAAATATTGGTAGACTACATGAACCAGAATCATCTTATAAAAAAAAATACGATGAAAAATGGAAGAATAATTATGAAAATACAGAAATAAAAAGAACAAAAAATGGAAAAGGCTGGAATGAAATAAGAAATGGACTAGAAAAAATAAATAGCTCTCCTGATGCTATTAGAAAAATCATCATAGCAACTCCATTTTTAAAGAAATCCAATCTTCAAAATGAATTTAACAAATTCAAAAAAGAATCGTCATATAAACTCAAACCATACCATATTCAGTTAATATGGTTGTTAAGTACGTTTATATCTACTTGCCAAGATTATGGAATTAGGCCTCAAATACTTTGCAAATAAAGAGATACTCCTTATAGCATTCTATCTATTTAAAATAGGTAGAATGCTATTTAATACCACCATTTGAAAATTATTAAATATTATATCTATATTAATATTTTTTTACTCTTTCATTTCCTCCCTCACCGCATCCAACCTCTCAGCTATCCGCTTAGCTGCCTCTAGTTCACTAATGCCATGCTCTATCATCAATGCTTTTCGCTCTGCTTTTTCTTCTTTTTCAGTCATACCTAATGCAAGGTATAAACTTGGAGGAACGGCACGAAATAAGGCTTCTATACGACTAGCAAGGACAACGCCTTCTGTATAACAACGGGGGGTTTTGGTTGCTGATAACAACATGGCTTTTTGTTCTTGTGTAAGTTTTTTAAATCGGGCGATTTCTTCAACTTCTTCAGGTGGCATCACTAAACACAACCACCACTCAATCATATTCAACATCTTCTTTGACGTAGACGGAAAATCCTCTAAATTTTGAGTCGCTAGCCATAACCATGCACCCAATTTACGCCACATCTTGACGACCTTAATCACATAAGGGGCAAGTAATGGGTTAGTGGTGATCATATGGGCTTCATCCGTGGCAAAGACAATTTCGCGTTCTAAAAACTGATCACGTTCTGCAATATTATTAATGGTGTTGACTAATGAGGTATAAGCAACAGCTAAAGGGGCTTCATAGCCTTCTCTGGCTAATGTACCAAGATCAATTAATGTTACATCAGCTTCTGACCAATGTTGCCCTTCTCGGTTAAATAACTCACCTAAAAAGCCTTGCATAAATACACTGAGCGATTCCCCCATATTTTGGGCTCTGGCTCGTCGAATATCAGGACGATCTTTATCCTTTGCAAAGGCATAAAATGTATTCTGCAAATCAGCTGTGATCATCTGCCTACCTTCATTCCAAGCATTGTTAGCACTCACTAAAATGGCTTCTCGCATCATGCCTCTATCTGCTCGCTCTAACTTTGCTTCCTCTTTGGCTTCACCACCGGTTATCATTAATCGCGCAACAATTTCGAGTTCACCTAAAATATCTCGCTCATCTATTTCGTCGGTTTCATCTGTATCAATAACCTCACTAAGCTCATCTTCATTGACAGGCTTTACTGTCGTTTCAATAAGCTTATAAGCGTCCGCAAAAGGCGCTAATGAAATCCCACAACCTGGTTTAATGCTAAGTTTATTCACACTTAAGCCTAACTCAGCACAATAATCAGCAAACAACCCAAATGAATTTCCGGCTTCTGCAATAAATAAGCGAGGTCGATGAACCGCCATAAGTTGAGTAAATAGACTATTGAGTGTTGCGGACTTGCCTGAACCCGTAGGACCGAAGAGTACCAAATGGGCATTTTTAGAACGATCTGCACTATTTAAAGGATCAAAAGTCAGCGGTGCGCCACCGCGATTAAAAAAGGTGAATCCTGCATGACCAGTTCCCGTATCACGACCAAAAACAGGTAACATATTGGCGATATGTTGAACAAAAGTCAGTCGGGTATACCAATGCTTTTTATCTAATTCGGGATTAAAGCACATAGGCAAAGCACGAAGATAAGCATTTAATGGCGCAATATCATAGTCAGGCTTTATCGGCTGTAGCCCTGCATTTAGCAATACGGCAGTTAAATGGCGTTGATGACTGTTGAGATCTTTTAGTGTCGAACCTGATAAATAAAACGTCATACTCGCACGGTAAAGTTTATGACGTTCACCAAGATAACTCTTTGCTGTTTGAGCATCAGCCCGCACTCGGCCTGATGCACTGTTTTCTCCTATTGCATTTTTCGCAAGATGGTTAAAACGCTCTTCCAGTTCATCCTGCGGTTGTACCACTAATGTCATTGATATCACTGTGCCTTGTGGTAACAAATCCATCAACGCATTGATATTATCCCCTTTACGCGTTTCGCCTGTTAAATGCCCTACGGTAGGCGCTCGACGAAGTCTATCAATATTAATGGCTTTATGAGGGCGATTATCAAACCACCAAACGCCATTTTCCACATCCGCTTTAGGCGGTGTAAACATCAATGTTTCGCTAAAATCATTGAATATCGGGAGCGCACTGTTGACAGTGTCAACATGGGTCGCCGTGCGATAGAGCGTCTCTTTATCAACCCAATCAGGCTCAGGATTAAACCAGCGTAACAACCATGCATGAATATCTTCACCCTTTTGCCTAACCGTAGTAATCCCCGCGCCTAATAGCGCAGAGCATAAACGCTCACAGACTTGATTGAGTTGTTCTTCAGGTGAGAAAGGCTCTATTGCATTCGGGTTAACATAATGATAAATCACCATACGGGTGCGCCGTTGCTGACCGCGCCATGGTGCCCCTGTTACTGCCTTATCAACAAACAAGCCTTGGGGTACTGCAAGCCCTCGCATATGCCGTTCAATGACCTGTAAATATGCTGTCGTAAAAACAGAACCTTGCGCCCATGGTTTAATGTAATGTCGTAATTTGTCGAGATATTCCGAAGGTTCGGCTTCATCTTGGCAAAAAAACTGGATCACCCAAGGATGACTATCGCGCTCTTCAAAACTATCTTGAAAAGCATCTTCCACAATATCACGAATTTCTTCTAATCTTACTTCTGTTCTACCCTCAGTACCCACAGGGATCACTTCAAAAACCGCCCCCACAGAGACACCATCATCCAACAATAAACATTGACTATTGGGTAAATATTCAACCCAAGGGAGAAAATCAATAAATGAAGCATGATTAGGGTAAAGTGATTTCACGGTTTGTTGTGTTAATTTGCCACTTTTTTTCATCAATAAGCCTCCAATCGTTCATTGGGTAAGGCATATTGCACTTTGCTATAAAAAGGAAAAACCGTGCTATAGCTGGGAATAGGCGTAGGCTCAGAACCCACAAAATGTGGATAAATATAGATCACCATATCGGGATTAGGTAAACGAGGGAAGTGATGCTGGATATGCTTTTTAGCCTGTTGGATCTCACTCTTATTGATAAGATGATTAGGCGGATTATCTGATCCTAGTAAGCCTCGCTGAATGGCTCTTTCTTGCCTTTTTTCTGTCTTTATTTCACCCACTTTGCTTTGCCAAATATCACGCATAGTATTGTTACCTTTGGGTAAAATCTCCTCTTTAGAAGTACTGCAGCCCGTTAATAGTAATATCATTATTAACGATAAATGAGTTCCTTTCATTAATCATCCTTAGTCCAATTCATTCTGCTGGCTTATATCGAAATCGTATTTAACTTTACGTCCTTGCGTTTCATAATCGATAGGAATAGCACGAGTAATATGCACCGCAACTCGTGCACCAGGAGGCACATAAATCGCATCAAACATTTGCCCATATCGTGCTTTGACCCACTCTGCAATTTCGTTAGTTCCTCCCGATAACGCTTTACCTAATACCGCCTTTCCTGCATTCCCCGTTAATGAATTCATCACTGATAAACCGTCACTTGCTTTTGTGGTTTGGCTTTCCGCCATCATCGACGATGCAGCACTACTGGCAGAAAGTGCAAATAAAGTCGGTAGATAAGTGGAGGCATTACTTTTACGAGAACCTGAGAGGCAAGGTACGCCCTGTTCATCAGAGAGCCAACCGATACTTCCCCCTTGCGATTTATCATGGCGTCCATCTGTTGATGTTGCCGATTTAGGCACAGTACGAATTGAGCCATCTTTAAACACAAAGGTAATGGAATGAATATCACCACGAACGCAAGATAATACCCAATCGCCTGTTGCTGTGCCTGAAACCACAGCACCTTCAACATCAGGTAATTCAATGCCATTTGCAGTGAGATTTTCTTTACCAATAAGGATTTTAAACGGGTAAGGATCGGTGACTTTGCCCTCTATCGGTACTCGACCGAGTAATGCCGTCATAGCTTGGCTTCCCATCAGCGTGGCATTTTCAGGTAAGGTATAAACAGGATGTTCTGTAGCTGGAATATGTTGTTTTTTTTTCGCCGTAAGATCGAGCTTTGCTTTTTGTCGGCTGATTTCATTATCATCTAATTGACGGAATGCTGTAGGATACTGAAATGTACTTGTGCCATTTATCGGCTTTGCATTATTTTCATAAGCTATCCCCTCTAAGGGATCAATCCAGAGTGTTGTTTGTTGATCAGTTTGCTCAAGCGCTAAACCAACGGGTAATTCAGTCTCCTTTGCCTTAATGTTTTGTTGTTCATTAATTAAAATATCCAATAAATCAGCCAATCGTTGCTGTTCATGATAAAGCGTTTGCTGGGCTAAATTACCTTCCTCTTGTGCTTTCGTTACCGCTTCATTAATACGATTTTCTACATTGTCACTTCTGTTTTTTAACTGCGTATTTTCAGTCAATAACGCCTTACTTTGTCTCTCTAATTTCTCCTGATTGATCTGTATGGCTTTCATTCGCCCAAGTAAAGTACGCAAAGTATCCTGCGCAGTGTCACCTTCAATGCCCAGAATGCGCAATTCTTCTTGTGTTAAATCTATTATAGAGGAATGGTTAGTTGTCTCTTGTGCTGATTGAGTGTGATCGCAAGACTTTACGCTGACCATAATCACGACCAATAACACGACAGGAACAATTATCTTCAACAAGATATTTGAGCTTATTTGCATAACTTAATCTTCCTTTATGGTTAATTCAGGAAGAAAAGCATTCTCTAAACGCCCTTTTGCCACCAAGTAAACAACCGTGGTATCTTCAGGTGTTCCCTTTGCACCTAACCAACTATGTTGAAAAGTTGCGCTATAAAAATCACCTTGTAGATCTTTAGGGTTAAGCAATACCTCTTGCGCTCGCTGATTACGTAAACTGAGCGCCACTACGCTGTAGCTTTGCAATCCCCATGCCCCTAATGGTTTTATCTCAATACTTTCACTTGGCAGTAATGAGGTCAGTTTTTCGGGTGATGGCATGGCAAGAGAGTGCACACCTATCAATGGCTCAAGCGTGCGAAGAGGTGCATACAAACTTTGTGAAGCGAAACGGGTTAACGCAATAGGGATCGGAGGCATTCTTTGGCGTTTATTCGTGACCGTATTTTGCTGTTTGGCTAACGTTTCCTCTTGTGGGTATGCCAACTTCACAGGCTCTAAGGCTTCTTTTCCTTGTTTGGCATTGATATCTAATAAAATCATCTCTCCACTTTCAACATCTTGAAGCACTAAACGAGTATAAGAAAATGGCGCTTTCGCCAGTAAATAAACGACACCGCCAGCGCTTTGTATTCTCAGTTTTCCTTTTAATTCAGGTGGAAAACCGACTCGCACATTGCGTTCAATAAACACAATACGCTCTTCATTTACATGCAAAGTAACTTTTAGAGGAATACGTTCCCATTTCATTAATTCAACAGCTTGAACGGGTAAGACAATAAAACAGAGCAGAAAAAATACGTGTTGTTTCAAGCGCATTAATGAAGCACTCCTTTCTTTTCATCCTTGATAGTGGGAACAACTTCCAAACGCTGGGGAATATCGAAAAAACAATCTAGTGCTAGACCAAAGGGATTGATTTCAGGGTTCTTATCCCAACGAACAACCTTTAAGGGATAACGAACTAATGAGCGTTTAACCGGTTCTGCATTTACATACTCATCAGTGACTAAATCAAGTCGAACACGCCAATTATCGCGATCAACAATCGTGACACTCTCTTCCTTATAGCCTCGTTCTGGAATTTCAGATACGCCACGAACGCGATCACGAGATTCCCCCAGATCTTTACGTTGTTTCGCATCTTGCTGTAACAGCAGTTCACAATTTGGCGTTAAATATGCCGATAATGAATTGATCCGATAGGGATAATCCACATCGCCATTTTTCGTCCAACTATTGAGTTGTTGGAAGATATAAAAGCTAAAAGCATAGACGGTTGGCGGAGGGATTTCCCACCAAGCTCGAGAGCTCCCTGAACGTAAATCAGGCGGATTATGAATAGTTAAATGCCTAGGTGATGTGAGCCAGCCAAATAAGGCAAATGCGACAATAAAACAGAGAACGCCACATATTACTCTTAATGTTAAAACATGATGATCACGCGCATTAAGTGCATTCTTAAATCGACTCATATGACTCCTTACAATAAAAAGTCACTGAACGTAAACGCCGTAGTGATAGCACTTGGTTGCGACAAATTAATCGGCTCGCCCCCATACCATACAAACTTAAAAACCACTCTATGCGGCGATAAAGGTAGTTTTCAGGCTTACCTCGTTTAAAACGCGCTAGTAACCTTCCCCCTAAAATAATCGTGATTAATGGCATTAATAAAGATACGGTCGGCAAAGCTATCCAACCTAAAAAAGGCATGATGGGAATAGCAATAATCAAGCCACCCAAAACACTCAACAGCGCTGTTATTCCTAACTCTGGCGTTGTAAAACCGCGAAAAACAACAGGCTCGGCATTTAATCTATCAGGCATAAACTCAATTGTTGGCATATATTTCCTTAGAGCAACACGGTTGCTGCTTTTGAGGCTAACCAAATCACGACAACAATTAAAATCACACCGACAACACAGAGCATGCCAAACTTTGCCCACGTTGCTTTACCGTCACGCACTTCAGCAAAAGTGGCAATAATGGCATTGCCAACCGCTAACATCGCCACAGCGGAAAGAATTAAACCACCAAGCACAATGCCATCATTAAGGTAGCCCGAAATTTGCCCATAAAAGGTTTTATCTGCACTGCTTTTAGGGCCTTCCACCGTAGGCAAATCAGCCCAAGCCATAGAGCTACCTAATAATAAAAGCGAAACACTACGAATAAGAAAGCAATAGAATAAACGTAGAGAAAACAATCCCTTTTGATACATCGAGATATCCTTATATAAAATAAAAAGAATCAACACTATTGAGCAAATAAAAAAAGGCTGATAACAATCAGCAATACAGTGCGAATGACAAAACGTATCAAACCTTGCTCTGTAATACGTTCCGAAGCATATCCTTGATAAACATGCAGTAATCCCCATCCAGACCATAACAAGAGTAATTCAATCAAAACCCCAGCAAATAAAGGATGTAGTGATGTCGGTGCAACATTGCCACTCGCAATATTGAATGCATTAATTTGTGCTTCACTCATGGATGATGCTCTTGCTGATATTGCGCTGAGAAAGAAATTAAAGCACTTGGCTGGGCACGCGAAGGATTGAGATAGTGTTTAAGTCCTTGGCGTATTACCTCAATATCCTGTTTGATTTGTTGATAATCCAAGTAGAAACGCGTGGGTTGTTCTCGCTTAAGGACTTCTACATGAGCGGAGGCTAATCTCGCATCAAGGTAATCGAGTTGTTTTATAGCTAAAACAAGTTCATCTGATTCAGAGGCATAGGCTAATGGTGTTATTAATAGTCCCAATAAACACCATGTTCGCATTTGAACAATTCGCATAAGTAAACCTTCTTAGATACTGTCGTATAAAAGAAAGCAGAGTGGCAGGAAAAAACTGGCTAAGCAGTAGAAAAGCAGAAATGGGAAAGTGGAAATTTTATAGAGAACTAACGCCACACTGTGTGAGTTGTTGAATCCCTCTCCCATAACGAATAAATTCATTATGGGGAAGAGATTTCAATTTTAATAATTATTATATTTTAAAATATATAAATTTATTTCCATTTAACTTAATTAATTAAATTTAAATTCTTTATATAAAAATATTACTCTAAATAATACATTGCCTTATTTGAATATAGCTCTGCTATTTTCTCTCTGTTATACTTTTCTTCTCTTCTAAAAATGGTATATATATTTATGGGATTAATAATTAAAGAGCTATGTGTTATTGTCGATCATGATTGCCCTGAATGGCTAATAACCCAGCCTGAAGGGAATCCAACTATTGATTATACCAATGGCTTAAAAATTTATGCTATTTTTAAAAGACAATTCCTTTCAGGTAAAAGAAGACGTAATAGAAAACAACGTCAACTGGGAGATAACTGTCCTTTGATTTATGCTTTGAAAAAAAAGGATGATTTATATACAAACATTTCTAGCATAAAAAAACTCAATGATAGCTTCAAAGTTATTTGCAATAAATTTATGGAATTAGAACCTAAAGGCTATCAATTAATAATATCAATGCCTTCAGCCCATAATATTAGCCATATTATCGCAAAACGTTTAGCAAAAAAATTTAATGCCACACATTTAACTGATATTTTAAGAAAAATAACAGTCGATAATGCTTTTCAACTTCTCGATAGAGCGGATGTTAATATAGAGGAGACTAAAAGTCTTAGTTTCAAAATTAAATTACAAGCAAAAGAAGTTGGACTTAAAGGAGGATTTTCACTAAAAAGTATCCCTACTGAATTTAGGAATATATTCCCACCATTTGTTTTAAGTACACAATCATCATCCAATACTGAAAAAATAAGAATATTACTTGTCGATGATCTGATGGCTACAGGAACAACATTAACTACAGCTAGAGATATCATTGCACAACAGTATCCAAACGCTATTATACATGCTATTTGCCTATTCAGTTCAATAAGACGACAAAACAAAAAAACTTGATAATATCAAGATAAAAGGGTATAAAGGCGCTATAGAGTGTGCTTGAGTCTCCCCGCTCTTAAAATCCAGATGAGACCCGCGTAAGCACCTGACTGAGGTCAGCTTGTAAAGAGCAAGTATCAGTCGATTAGGCAGCGGCTAATCCTTCAACACTCATTGTTGTCGTAGAGAAATATCAAAAGGAGAACTTAGGTTCTCCTTTTACTTTTTAATCTTATGTGAAAAATTAACAAAGCATTCTTCCTTTCAAATTTCGTTACTACTATTTATCGCGCCCTTTATAAATACTTATTAAAACCCTCTACTGTTACAAAAATGGTCATCTCTATAAAAAATTGAGTAATCAGAAACTAATTTTGTAATAAAAACATACTATTTACGCCATATATATATACAAAAAGAGAGCCTAAACGCTCTCTTTCTGCATCCAATAAATATTTATTTTATAGATTTCAATAAAGTATTAAAAACTTCATTCTGTGATGCTCTGATCCTTTTTCCTTTTGGAGTAATAAAAGTCACTTCTTTTCCACTACGACTATAAGCAGTGCTAACTATACTTCCATCTTCTCGAATCTGAATAATTTGCGGTGTTTGGAAAAAAGAAAGTTCTGGTATCACCGATATTCTTTTTTTCGTTACCATATTCTTTCCATCGCATTTTAATTAATAAAAAGGAATAATCCCTACAAATACTTCTTAAAGCTCCCCACTGTCACAGAAATAGCCATCCCTATCAACAAGGTAGAAGGTAACAACAAGATATTCGGATAAACTGCAAATGGCAGGGATAAATATAATACACAGGGAATATAAATTGCAGGCTTGATTATTCGTTTTGCATGATGATAAAGAAAACTCGATTCATAAGCTGCACCATATCGACGTAAATCACGTCTGACCAAACCATCAACAACGCTGACTATTATTACCAAAATAAACAATGGAATTGATAGCACGAGAATAGTGACTCGCATCATCACAATTTGTAAAACAAAGAATGTCGCGAGTAGATATTGTTCTCCTGCTTGAATCGCTTTTATTGCTCCTACATTAATCCCATCAGTAACACCATTACCCATTCTTATGGAGGATAATGGTATCTTCAGCAAACTATCCTGCATCCATTGCGAAAAATCAGTGATCCAATAAATTATTGTTATTACTGGTGAGGATAAAAATATACTTTGTGTAAAACTCTCAGCAAAATAAGTTCGTTCAATCAGCATGATTTGGTAACTATGCTGTGCTCCCTCTTCCGCCCAAAAGAAGAAAATACCGATATATTCCAATATCAAACTAAACAAAAGTGAAGCCAACAAAACACCAATAATCTGCCAATGCAAATCCCACAATAATGTGGTAAAAAAACCACGTCTTTTTGGTGATGTTAGCGATGATGTTGATGATGTATTTATCTGCGACATATCATTTTTCAAATTTACTGATTGGCGAAAATGCTATCAGACCACCAGGTATCACTAGTTCTATAATGTTGTCGCATATAATCCACAATTTGATTCATACTCTCAGGCATTAACGGATCCGCTTTATCTGAAGGTAATGGCATTCTTAATTTCCAAAGTTGCCCTCCATTTAATAATGCAAAAGCTTGTCCTTTAGGTAGATTGATAATATTTGCTGGCGTGATTAAAGGTGTTCTAACGGTGCTGACCCTATCCTGTGTATTCGAAGTAAAATCCCCCCCATATCAGCATTAGAAATATCGGTTACTCCTGAAATCAACATTTTGGTATATATCTCAACTTCAGGTAATTGTTTCGTCAATAGCTCTGCGGTTTCAGTATGTCGCACTCGCAACATCACCACACTATTAAAATTACCCACAACCTGTGCAGCTTTTGCCACACTCCCCACTCGCGCCTCAATATCAGGTAAAGTCTGCGTATAGGCTGTTACTTCAATTCCAGCACCACCACCTTTGTTGATCAACGGAATAAACTCATCCCCCATCAATTCATTAAATTCATCACAATGTAGACTAATTGATACCTTTTTTTCATCTGCATTCGGTAAACCAACATTAATGCCAAACTTATAAATATGTCCAGCAACACTCACTAAATCAGCAAACATGGCATTACCTACTGCCGTAGCGATTTCTGGATCAGATAAGGCATCTAATCCCACATACACAATGCCTTTTTTGCGTATCACCTGTAGCCAATCAAAAATAGGGCGAGGATCAGAGATATCTGCGTAATCAGGGGAAATTAATTCAGCGATTTTTCCTGAAGTCAGCTTTTCTAATAATGGCAATAAACTTGCCACTATCTTGTCATAATACTTTCTGTCATAACGAACAGAAGAGCGTAAGCTCTCTAATATCGGGTCGAATATCGCTTTTCCTTCATTACCATTTAGCACTTGTTCAATTGCAACAACACGCAAGGAACGTCCTTCCATATATCGTGGAATATCACGTTCATCTAATATTTTGGTGAGATTTTTGATGAGTTGCCATAACTCAGGCTTATGCTTTGTTAGCCAATACTCAGCATAGATTTCAAATAATAATTCGATATTATTCACATAGCGTTGAATGATACTAAAGCTGGGTCGTTGTCCTAATGCAACCAATGCTCTGGCAATAATGTTCACAAAACGCCATGCAAATTCTTTAAATGCCGCACTGCTTCCTTCATGGCTTAATTGACCTGCAATACGCGAGGCGACTTCTGAAATCCGACTAAAACGTCCAACGGCATTATAACGAGCACTGATATCTGGCCATCCAAGGTGAAAAACATAAAACTCATTATCTCGCCCAGCTCGATGCGCTTCGGCATACATTCGTTTTAATAAATCAGCGTCACCTTTAGGATCGAAAACAATGGTGACATTACCTCGCTGAATATCTTGTGTGATCAGTAACTCAGCAAAACGTGTTTTACCCACTCGCGTAGTACCTAGCACCAACATATGCCCTACTCGTTCACTTAAGCTCATAGAAACGTTCATCTCTTTTAACTCAATCCCATGTATAGCAGGGTTTCCGCCCACGGATGGTAATGGGCGAACAGGATTAAATATCGAATCAGATGATAATAATGAACATAGTGAAGGAAAATGATACTCATAGCGTTGTTCAAATTGACGTACCACACGATACAGCTTAGGTGGGCGAATATATTTAGCAACCTCAGGGCGTAACGTATCGAGTAATCGTTGTGTATGTTTTTGTTCCCATAAGAATCCTTTTCCTAAGAAGAGTTGATGATGGCTTATAGGAATATTTTTACTCGACATCGCATAACGTTTTAAACGACGAATATTACGGCGATAACGTAAAATGCGACTCCCCTGAATAACTCGCCTTATTGATAAAATAGCAAATCCTGATGCCGTGACATAACTGACAGATGGTGACAAAGCCACTGCCCAAGGTGCAGTAATACAAAGATAACTTGCACACGCTGTCACGATAGCGGTATTAAACTCAACCGCAGGACGTAATAAGGCTTCAATGACATAGCGATCGCTCATTGTTCTAATCCCTTATCAGTGATTAACACAGGATAGTGTGTAAGTGCTAATCTTAAGGCTAAATCACTTCCTGAAACGGGCAATAATGTCAATCCTTGTGCTAATTCATTTAGCTCATTCCATGCCGTTTCAGTATCAATATTGATCACGTAGCCCACTGCATTAAGCTCAATCAGTTGTTCCCTTTTCTCTGTTAACCAACGTCGAGAAAAATCATCGTCACCAATTAAAAACAGCGGTGACATTCCGCTTAAATTTAGAGTTCGATTAGGTTGATAGCTTGGTGTTAATTCTGGTGTGCTCACAGGCAATAAACTAACTAGGCTGGGTGTTGACAGTGTCAACACATCGGAAGGAGATGAAACTTTATATTCACCATCTGATGATGATATTGCTTGAAAATAGTTCTCGGTCGATTGCCCACCCAGATCAGCAACAACGATTAATTCGGTTTGTTTCGTATTGAGTGACGGTATTACTTCTGCAAAACTAGGAGATATTCCAACGGAAATAAATAGAAAGACTAATCGGCTCTTTGCCATCCCTGCACTCCTTGTTGTAAAACGACTGGCATCATTCCATTGCCATGCTTTAGCCATATCCCATTATCATGGTTTAATGTGATATGCCGATTTCTTATCTTTTCGATAGGAATATGATGTTTTTTAGCCCAATGTCGAATCACATCATCTTTCCCCGTACTTCCCACTAAATAGATATCAATAGGTTGATTTTGTTTGATAAGTTGAGTGAGCTTTACATCACAAACAGGGCAATTTTCTTTCACAAATAAAGCCTGACGATTTTCTCTTATTTCATGTTGAATCGGTAAGATTTCAGGATAAAGTCGAAGCCACGCTTGATTAACTTCTCGCTGAAAAGCCAATTCCGCTTCAACGCGCTGAAATTCTTGTCTCACCACTAATTCAGCAAAATAACGTCGCTCTTCATAAGTACGCGCTTCAATGCCTAATAAAGTTAAAGGATCTAAGTTCGGTGAAAACAGCCCCCGTTTACCCTTTTTTAGCATTTCATAACGTTGCCATTCTTTCTCTGTTAATTTCCATTCTTGAGCATTTTCAGTGATAAGTGATTGTTCTAATGCTTGTTGCTCTGTTTTTAAAACTTGATGCTGATTTTGAGTCGCCATTCCTTCTGTTGACACTGTCAACACGCTAATCCCCAATAAAACTAAAAATTGAGAGTACAATATAGACTGCATTTTCATTTCAACACCCTATTCCCTGATGATGTTGAATTTATGGGTATTTCTGGCGGTAATTGGTAACCTGCACGCAATGAATGACAAACAATTCGTTGAACAGCATCAATCTCAAGTTGCCATGCAGCACCTGCCAATACTTGCAGTGTCTGCTTTAAACGCATAGGCCCTAATTGATGATGTACAACGGGGAGTTTTTGGTTATAGAGCACTTGATTAGAAGGCGTTGTCTTACATAAAGAATATCCCGATGGCTGTAAAATATAACGCATTGCATCACTAATAGAGGATTGTTGAGAAGTTGGAATATAAATATCAATCACTTGCTCTAGCGGGTCACGTTGAGCCAACGTTGGGGATGTATTTATTAATAAATAACGATCATAACGCACAACTCTTGGTGTCGTTGCATAGAGATCGGGCGGTGCTATTTGAATGTTTTTATTGAGAATGATGGAGCTAGGTTCAGTTTCAGGTTGTTGACGTTTTTCTTTGGGAGTACAAGCCGTTACAAATAAGGTAGTGAAACAGATTATAAAGGATATGGATTTGTTCATAAGGACTCTCTGTTATAAAGAGTCCGACTTTGATGGATTGTTGGTTAGGGAGCAATGGGGAAGTGTTTTTTCAAAAAACTCATAAGAAAATATACGTTCTAATAATTTTCAATAATTGCATTCTCAACCACACATTTTATGACTGACCATTCATCTTTAAAACCATTATATGTAATCTTTGCGTTTTTTATGAGCATTCAACTAATAAAAAATTTAACGAATAATAAATTAGATAACATTATCAACATACTATTTCCATTATTTAATGGTTATTTACCCCTCTAAAAATGAGAAATAACTCCATAAATAAAATTAAATAGATCTAAGAACACTTATCACTTCCAATAGTGGTTATAAAGATACTCATTTTTCGTGTACCTTTATAAAAATACTGTTAATTAATAAAAACAGGTAATTTGACTTAATTTTTCCTTACAAATCAACGCTGTTACAATTTGAAACAAAATACACATTTTGTTACATATTAAAAATCCATGTACATTAGAACGGACTGGCTTTAGCGAGATTTCGGACATTTACGAAAGTAAATTGTATAAGTAAATACACTTATTATAAGAAACGAAAGCAGTAAATATCCTGTGAACAATTATTTTACGCTAAGTCACTTATCCTACGAGGATACAACGCCCTTTCTCTCTCCCCCTTTCTTTACTTCCCTTCAAAATTACTTAAGCTACTCTTATCAAATCGCAGTGCGCACTGGCTGATTTTTATCGAAAGGACTTCAACAAAATGATTTTGTTGAGAAACGATTACTCTCTGTAAATTAAGGACTTGCCATGCCAACTCCATGCTATATCTCTATCGAAGGGAAAACCCAAGGTAACATCACTGCGGGTGCATTTACCGCAGAATCCGTCGGTAATATTTATGTTCAAGGCCACGAAGATGAAATGCTGGTGCAAGCATTCTCTCACGTAGTTACCGTGCCGACTGATCCACAATCGGGTCAACCTTCAGGTCAACGTGCCCATAAACCTTTCCGTTTTACGGTGGCATTAAATAAAGCGGTTCCTCTGCTGTATAACGCATTAGCCTCAGGCGAAATGCTGCCGAAAACCACCTTAAAATGGTATCGCACTTCGGTTGAAGGGAAACAAGAGCATTTCTTCACCACCACATTAACTGATGCGACTATCGTTAACATCGATTGCCAAATGCCACACTGCCAAGATCCGGCCAAATCTGACTTCACACAACTGATCGAAGTCTCCCTGTCTTACCGCAAAATTGACTGGGAACACACCGTTGCAGGCACATCTGGCTCTGACGACTGGCGCGCCCCTCTCGAAGGTTAATCCTTCTTTTCACCTACACACCAAGGTGTGTGGGTGTTTCTTTGTATTTTCTTAATGGATAAAACAAGCGGTAGCTTGCTCAGTGGATATTGGAGCGAATGATGTTTGCGAAAGATAAAAAAAATAATCTCACCTCTCAGCTTGGTGGATTAAAAAAGAAGGCACTCAATAAAGCGCAGGATCTAGCTATTGCTAAAGCAACATCGACACTTTCGGCCTCTACTCAGCAAACGCTCGCTACAGCTCAAACGGCACAACAAGGGCTTTCTCAAGCCTCATCAATGGCCTCTCAAGCCTCATCGCTTATTCCCGGCGGCGGTTTTGCCGGTGGAATAAATAACGACGATGTACCGGGGCTTACCTTCTCTGAAGGGCTGGCTAAAAATAAAGCCTATGCGCAACTGTTAGATTCGCTATTAGGCGCGGTATCGCCTTCTGGTTTGGTTTTCACCTGCCAAATTGCTGGCTTACCGGAAAGCACCTTTCAAGTTACAGAATTTAATTTAAACGAAGGGTTATCACGTTTGTTTTCGCTGTCAATTAGCGCAGTCACGACTTTGCCTTTTATCGATTTTCAATCGCTATTGGGTGTGGCGTCCTCGTTAACCGTTAAGCGTAATGGCAAAGAAGTACGTACTGTACGTGGGATCTTAGCCGGTGCCGTGCAAGGCAATACCGACGGTGTAAAAACGTGGTATCACTTTGATATTCGCCCTGAAATGTGGGTGATGACCCTGAATCAAGACAGCCGTATTTTCCAGCATAAAAAAGTGCCTGAGATTTTAAAAACGCTGTTGGAAGAAGCCCATATCAAAGCAGACAGTAAATTCTATCGCGATGATTTACACCAAAAACGCCCCTATACCACACAAAAACGGGAATCTGCCTATGCATTTTGGTGCCGTTTAGCCTTTGAAGAAGGGATTAACTTTTGGTTTGAAGAGAACCAACTGTTTTATAGCGATGAACATATGGGCATGACGGCGGGCATTCACCTTACCTATAACCCGCAAGCTGAAAGCGATATTACAGATAGCACAGCGACCACATGGCAATACGGTGAATATCTCTGTGTGGATGAAACCATTCAAAAAGATAATAATTTTATTCGCCCTTCTTACCCATTAGCGCATCAAGCCAAACTAGAAAAAGGCGGTCAACATAGCGTGTTCGAAAGCTATGGGACGCTTTCAAGAAGATGCACAAGGTGCCCCTTTAACTGCCATTCGTTTTGAACAACTGCGCAACGACAGTCGTGTTGGACGTGCCAGCACCAACTGTTTTGCCTTAATGCCGGGCAAGATTTTCTCGCTGAGCAATCACCCTAGTTTAATGATGAATGATAACTGGCAAGTTATTCAAGTTTCGCATCATGGCGTGCAGCCGTTAGCGGATAACAGCGGTGGCGAAGGTACACAGCTTTCTAATAGCGTCGAATTTATTCCCGGCACACAAGAATGGCGACCACCGCATCATTACAAACCGACGGCGGATGGCGATGAAGTTGCCACGGTGGTAGGCCCTCCGGGTGAAGAAATTTACGTCAACGAAGTGGGTGCAGTAAAAGTCTATTTTCATTGGGATCGCTATGGCAAGCCCGATCACAGTGCCTCGTGCTGGGTGCGTGTGGCAATGGGTTGGAGTGGCAATGGCTATGGTTTTTCTGCTGTACCGCGTATCGGGCAAGAGGTGATTGTCTCTTATTTAAATGGCGATATTGATAGACCGATTATCACAGGGTGCACCTATAACGGTCGCAACGCCCCCCCACTGAAATTTCCTGAAAATATGACTCGCACAACAATCAAAACTAAAACTCATAAAGGCGATGGTTTTAACGAACTGCGCTTTGAAGATGCCGGTGGCAAGCAAGAGATTTTTATTCATGCACAGAAGGATATGAATACGGTGGTGCTCAACAATCGCACCACACATGTACTTAATAGCCACGCTGAGATCATAGATAAAAATCAAGAGATGCAGGTAAAAGGTAATCGCACAGAGACCATCAAGGAAAATAACACCGAAACCGTCGGTCAACATAAAAAAATCAGTGTGGGTAATACATTAGCCATCGATGCAGGCGATGCCCTTGAACTGCGTTGCGGTGCCAGCGTGTTAAGAATGGATAGTGCAGGCCATATCACCATTAATGGGACGGAATTTAGTTTTGAAGCCTCAGGTCCGGTGCAGATCACAGGCAAAGATGTCGATATCAACTAGGGGTTTTGGATGTTAGCTCACATTATTAACCAGACTCCTTTTCCTCATTTTTCCTTTGAAAAACTGGGGTATAAAGATGAGCATTGGCAAACTATTGCGGTAAAAGTTACTTGTGATTTTGATCCTCTCACGGGCATGTGTGACATTGCGGATGAGCAAAAGTCGCTCATTATGGCGGATGTTTACCGAACAACGCCTGAAAATAGCAGTTTATTGCACGAAACAGATCTTGTGTCTTATAAGCCCAATGCTGAAATTTATCTTGTGGGTACTGCTCGAACATTAGATGAAACGCCTTTGGCTCAGTGGGAAACCGAGTTCTCAATAGGTCAAATACACAAGAAGTTGACTATCAGTGGCCCTCGTTATTGGGAGCATCACCATGATTGGCAATTAAGCTCTCCACAGCCCATTTCTGCCTTACCGCTTATTTATGAAAATACTTATGGTGGCAAGAATAGCCATCAAAAAGCTTATGAGAAAAACCCTGTTGGTTTAGGTTGGTATGAAAGTCGCTATCTTGATAAAGCGCTTCAATACCCAGCGCCTCAAATTCACTATCCCTTTTCAGAGCAAGTATTTCAGCTGAATAAACCGTGGGAGGTTGCAGGCTATGGGCAATATAGTCGTTGGTGGCAACAACGATCACAATTTGCGGGTACCTATAAAGACAAATGGCTCAATCACATAAAACCTTATTATCCTGATGATTTTAAGTCTGATTTCTTTATGAGTACGCCCGTTGACCAACATCAACAAGGCTTTTTTGTAGGCAATGAACGCCTCTCACTGAGTGGTTTCTTTGCACAAACGCCTCGTGTAGATCTTGCTTTGCCTAATATTGGTTTTGTCGCCATTCCTCATTTTTCTCATTCAAAAACGCCCTATGAGTTATTAGCGCTAGACACAATATGTGTGTCGCTTGATGAACAAAAGCTATACCTCACATGGCGTTATCGCCAATTGATCTCGACGATGGAAAGCACGCTGCAACTTCAAGCTTATAAGTTGTAATAAGGATATTACTCATGACAAAAAAAATCGTCGGGAATAAAAATGCCGATTACTGCGTTATCGCCACAGGTCCTGATGTTTGCCAAGTCGGCAATGTTGTTGTTCCTTTTGACAGCTTTCAGCAACTCAGTGCAGAAAAAACCTATGTTTCCACGGTACGCGTGAATGGTGTACCGACATTAACCGTGGGAAGTGTGATTAAAGGAACACAAGGAAATACGGGCTCTGGCATTATTTCGGGCACCAGTTTAGGGCGTGGGAACTGCGTTATTACTAGTGGCTCACCAACCGTGCGTTTTTGTGGACAATCGGCGGCTTTTCATGGCTCTGACGTCTTGATGAACAATAATAATGTACCAGGTCGCCTCTATTCTGAAGAAAAAGCCCGACAAAAAGCCAATGAAGCTACCGAGATTTCTGCTGAAGCACCGCCTAAAAAAAAACGTCCAGAGGAGATGACCTATCAAGAACTGAAGCGCTTGATGGACGATACATATCATGAAGCAGAATTAATTGGTGGAGAAAACTTACCAGATACCACCATAGGTGCAGGAAAAGGCTTTTTAAATGGTTTAATTGGTTTGGTTGAAACCGTTGCCAAAGCCAATGCCGTCAGTGCCTCCTATCAAATGGAATCGCAAGCCTATGGTCCAGCAACATGGTTTATGTCAGAAGAAGGAAAACAACAATACGCAGAGACAATGACGTCACTTGCTCATGAAATGCGCAAAGAGGAAAACTTACCCCAATTTGAACGGCTAAAGTACGACAACCAAGCACAAGAATCAGGCGCCTTAATAGAAGAAGTGGGTGAATACGTTTTTCTCACTAAAGCGGCAGCGACCTTATTGCAAAATGGCATTAAAGCATTACCTCGACTCATTAGAAAAGATCCACCTCCGCCGAAAGAAGTCACGGTAATAACAAAACCGCAAGGCGAAAACAGTGCCAATATAAAACCCAATAAATCCTGCAATAATAAAGCGGTCTGTGAATCCGATCCTGTGAACGTTGCCACAGGCGATTTTATTCAAGTTTGGGATGTGCTCTCCCTTTCAGGGCTTTTACCCATTTCATTACAACGAACCTATCGTTCCACAGGCTCCTCCTCTGGATTATTTGGCCCCAAATGGACAGATAACTGGTCGATATTCTTAGAAATTCAATCAGAGAATATTATTTATCACAATGAGGAAGGGGCACAAATCACCTATCCTTATACGGATAATCACCTCAATATCCGTAATGTTTATTATCCCCATGTTCTACTCTCTGGTGAGATAGAAGCTAACATTGGTTTATTCGATAATCGCACCCAGTTGACGCATCATTTCAACCATATCGATGGTTCTTATCGACGTCTCTCTGCCATTACAGATAATAATCATCAACGCATTGATTTTATTTACAACGAACAACACCAATTAATCTCTGTATCGCGTAATGGTATTACTGCGCTTTATTTGAATTACCATTCTCATCAATTAAACCATATCACCTTAGCTAATAAGGTTATCTCTCAGCCTTTAGTGACTTGTCAGTATGATAAACAAGGTTATTTAAGTGAATGTAATGCCTACCAGCAAAATCACTTATGGCATGAATATACTGCCGAAGGTTTTATGTCTCGTTGGCATGATACAGATCAAACGGATTATTACCTCGAATATGACAAATACGGCAGAGCGATAAAAAACAGCTCACCCTCCGGCTATTGGTGTGGTGGTTTTATTTATGATGATATTCATAAGATGACCACCTATTTCAACAATGAAGGTGAGCAAGCTTACTATTATTATAATGATGCCGGTCTCGTTACACATGCGATTGATGCATTAGGGCGTGAAACCAAAACACAGTGGCATAATAATCAAAAAATAAGTGAAACCAATGCATTAGGGCAAACGACGTCTTATCTCTATCATTATGATGGCAATATTGCGCAAATTACCTTTCCTGATGAGCGATCCATTGAGTATCAATATAATACTCAAGGTCAGTTGATAGAATATGTCTCCCCCTTTGGTGATAAATGGCAACTCACCTACGACGATAAAGGTAATTTAACCACAGTTACCGATCCACAAGGTCGCCAACAAGCCTATGAATACAGTCAACATGGTGAACTACTTAAAGCTATTCAGCCGAATGGTGCGCAGTGGCACTATGAATATAACCAAGCGAATCAATTAATAAAAAGCACCAACCCTTATCAACATAGCTCGGAATACCAAAGTGATGAGCTAGGTCGATTACTGCAAGTCACCAATGCACTAAACCACACCACTCGCTATCAATACAGTAAAGAGCATGATGGTGTTAACGGCAGTCTCAGCGATATTTTATTGCCTGATGATATCCATCAACATATTGAATATGACAGCGAACGCCGAGTTGTTGCTGTCACCGATGGCGAAGGCAAAACCACGCGCTATCGCTATGGCCCCTTTGATTTATTACTCGCTACAATACGCCCTGATGGGACGGAAATTCGCTTTGAATATGACTCACTCACTCGACTCAAAAAAGTCATCAACGCCACCGGTGATGTCTATTCTTATGAGCGTGATAAAGCCGGTCAAATCATTCGTGAAGTGGATTTTGCTGGACGTGAAATTCAATATCGCTATGACCGCTTAGGGCGACGTATTGCGACTCGTTATCCTGATAATCATGAACTCCGTTATCATTATGATGAGACAGGATTAGTCACCGAACAAAGCATTTGGCTTGCTGATGATATTGAGCATAAATGCCTTTCTACAACCACGTATCAATACAATGAACGTTTGCAACTTATTAGTGCCACCAATCCTGATTCGGTGGTGGAATTTGAGTATAACGACCAAGGACATTTATGTTGCGAGCGTATTAATGGACAAGAGATTACGCATCAATGGGATGAGGAGCACGATATTCTCACCCAAACCCGCTTTGGTGAGCGTGAACTCCATTATGTTTTTGGTCAACTTCATGAACTGACCTCACTGCAAGTCAATCAACATGCACCCTTACAATTTAGTTATAACGCACTGGGGCAAGAGTTTTTACGCCAAAGCCAAGCGGGTTTTGCCAACTCTAGCCATTACACCGCCACCGGATTATTAGCCCATCAACGTGCAGGACGAGGAACGGAGTCCTTTTTACAGTCATTACACGATAATCCGCTTCAACCACCTATTTCGACCGATGTTCATCGAGGCTATCAATACGATAAAGCCTTTAATCTGGTCAATATTGAGGATGCGCGTTGGAACCGCACACAATACCGCTATAACGCCAACGACCAAATTATTGAAACCCAATACAGCAACCAGTTTGAACGCCAAAGCGAGAAGTTTCAGTACGATAACAATCTCAATATCACAGAGCATCAGTTTATTCCATCTGATGCGCATGGTGCGTTTTTACAACTGGCGCAGCAGCAACAAAAAGGCCGTGTCACTCGCCGTATCACCGCCAAAGGTTATCAAGACTATCACTACGACATTAATGGTCGATTAACGCAAAAAGTGGTTCATCAACACGGTTTTCGAGCAAAAACGTGGTATTACCAATGGAATACGCTTAACCAACTTATCGCCTGTTTTAATCCAGAAGGGGAATGCTGGCGCTACACTTACGATGCTTTTGGGCGACGCCTCAGTAAAAGTAAGGTAGTCGATAATCGCCCTATTTCACCGCCCAATTCACCGTTTAAAAATAAACGTATTCAGCGTGTTGATTACCTGTGGTCTGGCGACCAGATGGTGCAGGAAACTCCGATTTATGCCGATGGCACACCCGCTTATGACGCTCAAATCCAGTGGCTCTATCAACCCGGTAAAATTACTCCCACTGCCCGTTATCAACGTGGAAAACTGCATTATGTCGTCACTGACCATCAAGGCACGCCACGAGAAATCTTTAGTGAAAAAGGGATTGTCAGCTGGGCTGGAAGGTTAAATACCTGGGGGCAAATGGTGTTTTTGGCAATCTCATGATGATTATGCCGATAACGACCCGGAATATACCGAATGTCATTTTCGTTTTGCCGGACAATATGAAGATAAAGAAAGTGGCTTGTATTACAATCGCTTTCGCTACTATGATAAGGACACAGGGCAATATATTTCACCAGACCCCATAGGATTATTAGGAGGCTTTAATCCGTATGGGTATGTGCATTGTCCAACGGGGTGGGTTGATCCTCTGGGGCTATTAGGATGTAAAGTAACTATTGGTGATAAAAAAACTCACGATATAGTTTTAACATTAACAAAATCAGAATATAAAGAAGCTTTTGGCCACGCATCTGATGTCATAACTAAAAGTGGGAATAATATTTTTACAATTGATAGAACTGGTGCAGCTAAAAGAAGGCGTCAATCCCTTCAAGACTATCCAACTAAAACAGGATTTGATAGAGATGAGTTTCCTATGGCTATGTTTAAAGAAGGGGGGGAAGGAGCCAGTGTAAGGTATATTAGTATTAGCGATAATAGAGGGGCTGGTTCATCTATATCTCATGCATTATCTCCCTATCCTGATGGAACAAAGGTAAAAATTGTTGTTGAATAAAGAGAGAATAATATGAATTTAAATAGTTTAATAAAGAAACTAAATGAAGATGATAATTATGTGAACTTATTATCACGGAGTGAAAAAAAAACAAAGAAAAGTTATTTAGAAAATATTGTAAAATAACTTATAAACTATATTTCAAAGAAAATGAAAAATATAAAAATTTATTAAATTTATTATGTGATGTTGATTTTGAAAATGACTACAACTATTGGACTTGGATTGAGTATGCTCTGCTATTAAAAATATATGATAACGAAATAAAAGGGAATGATAATAGCATCTACATTGAAAAAATAAATTACGCCATTAATAGCGGAAGTGAATTAGAAGTTTATGTTAAAAAAAATGTAATAGAAAGAATAAAATTAAACTCATTTGAATACAACTCGAATAAAATTAAAGATATAGACACCTCAATTGAAAACCTAATGAGGCTATTAAAAATACGTTTCTTCTCACTTAATGAAAGTTCCAAAGTAGATTTAATAATCTCTTCTATAAAATTAAATATGTTATAAATTTAAATATATATCTAATTCCATTTGAATTAGATATATGGTCTTGAATATTTTCAACTTAAAAATAATATAAAAATATTCCCTATTATCTGATGAAAGAGTTTAATGTAATATTTTATTATATTTCAAACAATTTCATAAAGAAGTAATGTTAAATAAAGTCAAAGTGGTAGGCTTTACAAAAAAACTCTTCCATCAGAAAACCCTTCTTATTAAAATAAATTAAATTTTTTCACTAAAATTTGACCATCTTGTTCTGTTTTCTTCTTATCCTACTGAAAACACTAAAGCAATTCGTTCTTTTGGGCTTTGATAGCACCATAGTCAACATTTTCGTTTTTCTTTTTAGATGTTGTTTTGTATAACAAAACAACCTCCTCAATATGAACATTTAATTTTTTTAATTCAGCGTTCTTATTAATTAATAGGAAGTGGACAGATAATAATTTTCATTTTGGCAAAAGATAATTCTATAAATAACAAGCATAAACCAATAAAAACATAAAGATACCGACAACAAACTCATTCATTACATATAAATTCCACATCGAAAACAATAATAAAAAAAACTAAAAATAAGAAGGTTTTAAAATATATAAAAACAATAAATTTGTTTTTATATAATAAATTAAACCGTTTTCCTTAAAATATTGTTTATCATCACCACTTCTTTTTCCCACATGTTGACACTGTCAACACTCCTCTCCTTACCTAAAATAGGCCTCCCTAAGCTCTGCCATAACTCCTGACACATATTCTCTTCTTGCGCGTTTAATCACTCTTTTTTCTGCCACTAACACGGTTTCAGGAGGCTTTGGCTGTATTTGTTCCAATGGCTTATCGGTAGCGCTGTTGCCCAAATTAAATCGTCCTTCTCGAGCACGTTTGAGGTTGGCTAACAGGTACGCAGTGGGATTTCTGACTGTTGTTTTTTTCATTTTATCGGCTAAATCATCTAGGAGTCGTTGCCCTAATCCATCAGGTAATGCCTTGAGTTGTCTCTCTAGCATCATTTTGTCCTCTGGATTGAGTCGTTCAGTGACTTGAGTTGACCAAAACAGCTCTGAGTTTGTTGCTGTATACGTATCTTTTACACTCTGTGTAAAACTACGTACGTAACGGTTCGATTTTCGAACTGGGTCGCAATCCCTTGATTTACGGCTTAGTTCGGAAATCGAACTCGGTATTTGAGTGATGTTTTCATTGCTGAGTTCGGTTTCCGAACTAGGGGTTTTTGAACTGAGTTCGATTTTAGAAGAGGTTGTTTTTTTCTGTTTTCTCGTCACCATTTGTTGTGGTGTTTGTGGTGATGATAAACGCGCTTCAATAAGAGCGACACGAGCATGTCGGTGACGCATTCGTTTCTCGGTTTTGATACTTTGTAAAACGGCAATTGCTGTTAAGCGTACTGTTTTATTGCTATGGCTACATGCTTGAGCAACGGTATCAAGCCAACTGGGATCAAAATATTCACACTCAAACACACCTAATGGTTCATCATGTTGTGCATAAATATTACCTCGAATGCGTCCTGATTTATCTCTGACTCTTTTGCATAAACTTAGCCAACCAGTTAACCGTAACATCAACAAGACTCGACTGATTGTCTCTCGGGATGCTTTATCAGAATGAGGCAATGCAAGTTGGCTTTGTAGCTCGTCATAGGTTGGAAAAATAGTACCCTCATTTTGTTGAGCATAAAGTCTGATCATGACCCAAGCCATTTTATCTAATGGCGATAATCGGCTATCTAAAAATAGCCGACGAGGAATAGCATCATGTACATTACCTAAAAACAGCAATCCACTTTGCTCATTACTCATATCACCAGATTGCGCCTTTTGCTCAATCCGATCCTGCATCTTTGTTAGTGTTTGTTGAATAATATTATCGACCGGCATAGTTGCCATTAAATAGCACTCCACTCTTTAGTTAATGACCAGACGACCGCAAGTGGAATTTTTTGTTGCTCAGCAATATCCATCATCACTTCTAAAGCCTCTAATGAATCAATATTCTGGATTTCTGCTATTTTCCATTGTTGCCAGACCAATAGTTCTTGTTCTTCTGTTGGATTGATGTTGCGCCCTTGTTTAGCAACAATGCCTACCAATCGACGTCGAGAACTTACCTCAATCGCAGTAAGCCCAAAAAAGTGCTGCATTAACTCAATAGAACCCTGTAATGCTAATGCTCGATTAATATATTTGATCCGTTTTTGCTCTTGACGAGCTTGCTTCAACATTGTGTTAAGATTGCAATGATTGATATTTAACGTCAAAAATGGCACTGGAGTATTCACAAGATAATAGAGATCTTCTACTGTCAATTTATCAAGCGCTTGGATCTCATCCAGTGTTAATCCTATTGATTCAATGTGACGAATTTTTCCTGCTTTTAGTTTCATCACGATTTCCGTTAATAGTGCATTCATTGCGTTATTCCTCCATAAATCATCACAATATTGATCGCCCAAACAACAAAACATAACAACACAATCAGCCTTGATACTATTGGTTGGCTCATTCATTTATCTCAGCAGAATTTTTTCGTTGTAATTCGCGTAATCGTCGAATAATCCTAATCAATCGCAGAAATTTCATCGTATAAGCATCATCAAACAACGGCTCACCAAGTGAGTTCTCATTTCCTATTAATGCGTCCATAAATGGCGCTAAAGTTGCGTTCGATTCATCACCACTTAAAGCAGTAAAAAGTCCATTTTGAGCATTGTGTGAAAGCGAAAATCCTGCACTTAAGGCTGACTTATTTTCTTGAATGGTAGATTCAACACCCATCACTTCAGCAAGTTCAAACGCTAAACGAAAGGTAATATCTTGAAGATGTTCAATATCATCGTGTAATGCAGAGATATGCCAGACATCTGTGACAGACTCTAATTCGTTTACAACTGACATAACTTGAGATTGAGACTCTTGTTTTATCTTTCGTTTTTTAGCTTTCGATTTTTCAGGTTGCTTAATAGGCGAGTTTTCTTGGAGATCATCATCCTTAATTGACGAGGTTATAATCTCCGAAGAGGAGTTCTGAGTTTTAGGCGATAGCTCAATCAACCAATTCTCATAAGTAATAGTAGGTTCAGGAATAACCTCTAATAATGAGTTAATCAAATCATCTTTTAGAAGTTCTATTGAGTAATATTCCGCGTTATCAAAAGAGTGACAAACTTGCCCAAAAACATCATTAAAGCTTTGCTCTGGTGATATCTTTGTTTTTTGAGTAAAGGTTTTCCATGCTTTTTCAGCCAATGTCCGTAATGCTATTAACTGCGTAATTTGTGGTCTTCCCATCCCTGAATTCAGTAAATTGGGGATCCAAGGATAAAGATACTCAATTGTTGCAAACATTCGACTGATATTGGAGTGATGAACCGGGTATCCCGTATTCTTGAGAAGATCAGATAGCTCCCGTTGACTTACTTCACGACCTAACTGTTCCTCGTAAATTGTGTGTGTTTTCTTTATGCCAAATGCCTTATCAATAAATGATAATTCACCTCGAATATCATTTTCAGCAAGGTGCCCAATCATACATTGCAATCGACCTGGCCACGGTTTCACAATACATTGAAGTGAATGAAAACGTTCATCCCCAGTTTCAGCATAGAGTTCTGTTAAAATGGCATAACGTGTATTGCCCCCATCACTAAAAATATAAATATCGTCAGTACAATCAGGATCTTTGGTGACTTTAGGAACAGAATCTAAACCACGAGCACGAATTGAAGCCTTAATATCATCATATTTAGGATTACGTGAAGTGCGTGGATTATCGGGATTAGGTCGAAGTTGCTCTAAGGTCAACACCATCGGCATTTCACTTATCGTTAATACACTTTTTGATGCTAACTGTTTAGGTGTTCTACCTCGTTGAAGCATTTTTTCATCTAAAGAAATTACTTTTTCAGCTTGCATAATGCCCACTCAATCTATCTTCAAAACGTGTGATATTTGCCTGATATTGCACTTTTACCGTACCGATAGGGCCATTACGTTGCTTCCCTAAAATAATTTCAGCGTTCCCTTTTTCTGTACTATCAGGGTGATAAATTTCATCTCGATAAATAAACATGATCAAATCAGCATCTTGCTCTAATGCGCCTGAATCCCGTAAATCACCATTGTTAGGGCGTTTATCTACTCGACTTTCTAATGAGCGATTAAGTTGAGAAAGGGCAACAACAGGGCATCCCATTTCTTTGGCTAATGCTTTAAGGGAACGAGAAATTTCGGCGATTTCTTGAGTGCGATTTTCTTGATTTGGGCACCGCATAAGCTGTAAATAATCAATTAAAATAAGAGAGGGATAACCATATTTACGAATATTTTTTCTAACTCTAGAGCGCAATATTGTTGGTGTCATATAACTTGAATCATCAATAATTAATCGCCCTTTCCATTGTTCAAGCAATACATTCATTGCTCTGCTGGTTCGCGCCCAATCTTCATCTTGCATATTGCCGTTACGCAAATGTTGTAAAGGTATTCGCCCTAACATGGATGTAAAGCGCATTAATAACTGCGTGGTTGGCATTTCTAAACTATAAATTTGTACAGTTTTATCAACACATTCATTCAATGCACTTTCACAGAAAGTAAGACCTAATGCAGTTTTCCCCATTGATGGACGACCAGCCAATAAAATTAGATCGCTAGGCTGGAAACCACAGGTCATATCATTTAATTCCTCAAATCCCGTAGGTGTTCCCGTGATCAGATTTTCATTGCTACAACGTTGCTCTAGTTCATTGAGAAAGGTTTCAATTGATGAAGGGAGATCCACATTGCCATCTAAACGTTGTTGCTCAGTAATATTAAAAATACGTTGTTCTGCTTGTTCTAACAATCCAGATAAATCACTACTCACATCACTCGCTTGAGTGACAAGTTCATGTCCTAATGCCAGCAATTGACGCTTTTGGCTGTAATTGGCGACATGTTCTGCATACGCCACAATGTTGGCTGAACTAGGTGTATTTTTAGAAAGTTCCGCGAGATAACCAAAACCACCACATTGATTTAAAATAGATTGCTGTTCCATTGATTCAGTTAATGTAATTAAATCAACAGGTTTATTTTGTTGAAATAATGACTGTATTGCAGAGAAAATAATTTTATGAGGGCGAGAGTAAAAATAGTCCGCAGAAATGATCGATGAAATATCATCCCAACGTTCATTATCAAGAATGAGTCCACCTAATATAGCTTGCTCGGCATGAATAGAATGAGGAGGTAATTTCTGTTTTTGATTACTCATTATTATCTCCCATTTCATTGAATATATGTGATGAATTAAATAAATCATCACCTCGACACAGGGAGTTCGGCATATTCAGTATTACGCAATAAAATTTCACAGTGCATTCCCCTTTGGTTGATGCTTTAAAACCAAATCGAAACGCGCTTCCCATTGAGGGAATAATTCACAAGCTAAGTTATGCATTGTTTGTGCAGCAGGTAAACTTTTGCGATCTGTTTGATACTCTAGACGATGTGCCGGTTGTCCTTTGCTATGACCTAATTTGTAAATATCGAGATCATAAACTTGGGTTTGCAGTAATGAGATAGGTGGGATTTTTTCTTGACTGTATGAGCTGTTATGAATAATTTCAGTTAGTGCTTTAAGGACTTTTCTTGCTAAGACTGTATAATCCATACAATTAATCAGAATTTTTATCGGTGGCAATTCAATACCAAAACCTTGATACGGTAACAGTTCTTCCATTAGTGTTACCGTTCCCCTCAAAAACTCTCGAACATCGGGTAATACAGGCTTAACCATCGCAACAGCAATATGGTTAGTTGCGAGTAGTACCAATTCCAACATAATAGAACGAGCACCTTGTGAGTCGATGATAATCACATCATAAGCAGTAAAAAAGTGGGTGTTGTAATAGATTACGCAGACGAATTCGACCATCAGGAGCATGCATCATGGCCGTTTTTAATTGTTCATGAGGATCATTAGAGATAATAAGGTCGAGATTACGAATACAAGTGTTGAGAAATTAATCGCTCTGGATGATTAAGATCCACTGTTTGCATTAGTAATTCATAGAGACCGCAAGGAGCCTCATAAAGTAAAGAGTAATAACTAGAAGCGGTTGGCTGTGCATAATCCGCGTCGATAAGTAGTGTTTTTAACCCTGCATCAGCACATATTCCTGCAAGATTCGCAGAATGAGTAGATTTACCTTCTCCACCTTTTGTAGAAATAACTGAAATTACATGCATATAAGTCACCTGATAAAGTATTATCAGTGACAGATGCCAAATATATTTTTCTAATAACTGATTGAAAATCCCCGTGTCCTTGGTTCGATTCCGAGTTCGGGCACCATCTTTAGAAAAACCAGCCTTATGGCTGGTTTTTTGCTTTCTAGGTTTATAAATTTTCAATATTAAAACTAATACCGACTCGTTTAAACATGAAAATTTCCTTTGTTGTCTTATTACTTTCCTTATTTTCTTAATAAGATAATTTCTATTACAGCCTTATTATATTAATAAGGCTGTAATGTATTAGAATAGTGTTATCTTTCTTGCATAGCCTGCTTCATTCTTGTAATTGGCTTAATCAAATATTGAAACACCGTTTTCTCACCCGTCTTAATATCCACACCAGCAATCATCCCGGGAATAACGGGTAATTCCTTTCCATTTTTATCAGTAAGATGGCTGTTCTGCGTTGTGACTAATACGCGATAAAAAGCTTCATCCTGATTAAGTTTTAAATCACTGGGTCTCTTTTGATCATGTAATGTATCTGGACTGACTAAAGTCACAGTACCTTCCAATCCACCATAAATAGCGTAATCATAAGCGGTCAGTTTGACTAAGGCCGGCATTCCTGTACGAACATATGCAACATCTCTTGGGTTGATATAAGCTTCAACTAATAATTGGTCTTCCAATGGAACAATTTCCATAATATCTTGACCAGCTGAAATTACTCCACCAACAGTATTAATACGTATATTTTTAACAATTCCTCTTAATGGTGCCCGTATTAATGCTCGTTCTACTGGATCCGCACGCCCAGCCATATTTTCCCTTGCCTGAGCTAATTCTGCTTCTGTTTTAACTAATTCCGCACTTGCTTCCGTTAAATATTTATTTTTCTTTTCATTTATCTGTGACTGAATATCGGCTGACTGACGTTCTATTCGCAATAACTCCACAGCAGACATAGCGCCTTGTGCAACAATAGGTTTTGTTATTGCTATTTCTCTGTCTAATAAGGCTTTGCTTTTTTGTAAATTATTTACCCCTGATTCGAGCGCCTCTTTACGTATATTGTATACTGTTGTTTCTCGTGCCACTAAATCAGTAGCTAACCCCTCTGGAAATTTAAGTTCAGTAGAATAGGCCTCCGCTTTCAGTCTTGCTCGAATCGCTTCAAGATTATCAACTTTTGCTTCACTTTCCCTCAAAATGGCTGATGAGCGAGTATCATCCAGCGTTAACAAAACTTGCCCTTTTTCAACAATATCCCCCTCCTTGACTTCCATGCTTTTTAATATACCAGCATCCAGTGTTTGAATTATCTGTTCACGGCTACTCGGAATAATACTGCCCTGCCCCCGAGTCACTTCTTCGAGACTACTATTCCATGCCCAAATAACAAAAATAACTACAAAGATCAGTAACATTGTGATCATCATAAAACTTTTATGATGTTTTTCATTCTGAAGCGCCGCATGTAAGTCATTTAAAAGTGCTAAGTCTTTATTAGAAAAGACTTCTTTAGAATGACTTGAAGGCGTCACTTGTTTTTTATTTAATTCTTCCATTTCAACGTTCTCAATCTTACTTATCTATTTGGGCATTTGAGTGAACAGTTATTTGTTTTTCTTTTTCATTTTTGGCTAACTGCTGTAAAACCGCATCTCTAGGCCCATCCATCACAACTTTACCGTTATCTACAACAATTATTCGGTTGACGATACTAAGTACCTGAGGCCGATGCGTAACGACTAATAATGTTCTTGTGCGACACCATGCTGAAATAGCATTTAATGCCTGGATTTCTGAATATTGGTCAAGTCCCGTTGTTGGTTCATCCAGTAAGACAACTTTAGGATTTCTCATCGTCATTCTAGCCAAGGCGACAATTTGTTTTTGCCCGCCGGAAAGACCTAACCCATTCTCTCCCAAGGGCATATCTAACCCTCTCGGGTGTTTTCTAATGACTTTATCTAAACCAAATCGCTTTAAAGCCATGATTAAGTCTTGATCACTAGAAAAACCATCCATACGGGCTAAATCAAGATTCTCTCTTAAACTACCCAAAAACAGCCTTGGCTCCTGCTCTAATAACAAAACCTGATTACGTAAATAATGAGGGTCTATTTGGCGAATATCGACATCATCCAGAGTGATACTTCCTTGTTCCGCCGGATATAACCCAGTAGCTAATTTTAAGGTCGTTGATTTACCACTACCAATACGTCCGAGTATGCCAACTTTTTCACCAGGTTTTATTTCAAATGATAAATTTTTGACCACACTGCTATTATCTTGATTATAAGCAAATGAAACATTATGGAATTTTATATTTCCATTAATTTGTTTCAGCGTAATGTATTTTCTTTCCGGTTCACGCTCTGAAGGTCGTTCAACAATGTCATTTACGCCTTTTAAGGCGACCCAAGCCTGTTGAAAGCGCACAGCTAAGCCCGCAATTTGTCCTAATGGTGATAAGGCTCTGCCTGATAAAATAACCGTTGCGATTAATGCTCCCATCGTAATTTTATTTGCAGGGTCGTCACTATGAATTAAATAAGTACCTATAATTACTAAAAATATCGTATTCAATTGTTGCATCATAACTGAAAAATAAATGACAAAATTACTGATATTTTTAACTTTCATTGATGAAGATGCTGTTTTTGCGGTGTAATAGTCCCAACGCTTTTGCGCCCAATTCATGGCATTATTCGTTTTTAATGTTTCTATTCCCTCAATAGCTTCTACCGCTAATCCCTGCCTTTGAGATGATTCCTTCATCGATTCATTAATATATTTAGATAAAGGGATTTGAGCTAAAAACCCGACAACAATAACTAGTGGAATTATCGTCAGTGGTACAAAAGCTAAACTACCACCAACAACTGCAATTACAGATATAAATAAAATTAAAAAAGGCATATCAACTAATGTTAATAAACTCGCACTCGTCATAAAGTCACGAACAGATTCAAAATCTCGCAAATTATTAACATAAGAACCTGATGATTGAGGACGTTCTTTCAACTTAAGGTTAGTCACTTTTCTAAATAAAGCAGAACTGATAATTAAGTCTGCTTTTTTGCCTGCAATATCAGTTAACCGCCCTCGGATCATTTTTGCTGTAAATTCAAATAATATCGCAATAATAACCCCTATACTTAAAACCCAAAGCGTTTCATAAGATTTATTTGGTATAACTCTGTCATAAACATTCATGACATATAATGAACTAACAAGTGCTAGAAAATTAATAACGAATGTAGCGAGAATAATTTGATAATAATATTTTTTAAAGCGCCATATCACTTTAAAAAACCATGCTTTAGGCATTGTATATTCAGGCAACTCTGAACGAACATCAACTATAGTACGAGGTTTAATAAACCAGCAATAACCTAAATACTTTTCACTTAATTCAAGTTGAGTAAACCATACAGATAAACCATCAACTTGTTGAATCTTATATTTTCGCTGTCCGGCTTCATCAAATGAAATTTCAGTTAAAACAGCACTCTCTTCATTTTTTAATAATAACAACACTGGCATCGCCAAAGAGGGAATATCATCCAACAAACGTTGTGATAATGTGTTTTCAAATCCTTCACTCTTCAGGTACTCAATCAGCGATGAAAAATCAATTCCCATCTTTGCGGTACGGATTGTATGCGCAGTCAGTGTAGCCACAGATAAGTGTGTACCTAATAACTGAGTTGTAAGAGAAAGACCTTCTATGATCAATTTCATAACTACAATATTTACCTTAGCTTATTAGTGTGTGAGTGAGTTAAGCGCCCAGTGAGAAAGCGTTCCTTGTGCATACAAATAATCAAGCATCCCTTGTCTGAGATCATTCAATGTCGTGGCATAAGATAATTCAACATCTGATAATTCTTTTTCTGCATTCAAAACATCTAACAAAGAACGGCGTGCAACATTAAATTGCAGTTGATAAAAATCAACGACTTTTGTCGATGACAAAATTTGCGCATCTAATATCTTTAATTTTTGGGTACTTTTTTGAATATTAATAACCGACAAGCGCCTTGCTTCTTCAATGTCTCTAATAACCCGATCCATTCTCTGCTGAGCTGCATTTAACTGACTTACTTTTTCATCCACAGAATAGAGTGATGAGAAGTTAATAATATCCCATGTCACATCAATACCTATTTGACGATCATCTTTAGTTATATTTCCAGTTAAATTAACTCTTGGTAGTTGTTTTTTATTTTCAACTTTAACGCCCATTTTTTTAGCATCGATATCAGCCTGACTGACAAGATAGGCTGGATTTTTATTATTATTTTCTGCAGTAAACTCCCGATACATATCACTAACCGTCATTCCTTCAAAAGGATTGACAAGATCACTTTCGCCAACAGGAAATCCTGTATATTTTGATAACGTACTTAATGTTGTCATTAATTCTTTTTCATAATGATTAATATCTTGTTCTACTAATATTTTTCTTGCTTCTGCCTGAACATATTCAGAAATACGCCCTTCATCATTACGGGCGATCACATTTAATTCAGCTATAATTTTATTATGTCTATCTAAACTTCTTTTCTTTACCGTAATAGATTCTTTGGCTAGCAATGCTTTTAAATAGAGATTAGATATAGTATAAGCAATATTTTCTTTAGTTTCGCTGTATTTAAATTGATAATAAAGCTGTTCTTTTTCATTACGTTCAACATCACTTTCTATTCCACCAAAAGAATAGAGATTTAATTCACCGTGAAGTCCGGGAATAAAATTATTATCATCATAATCACGGCTATCACGATGATATTGACCTAATAATTTATATCCAGTCACACTTAATATAGGAAAGTGCTGAGCTTGAGCCTGATTAACACGAGCAACAGCTATATCTACATCAGCCTTAGCTTCTAATAACTCTGGTGCATTATTTAATGAATTATTTAATATATATTTCAAAGAATTTGCATGTGAATTAAAAAATACGCCTCCAAAAATAATAATTGTTATTATTTTGAGTTTATTTATAGAAAACACAGATATTACCTCTAATAAGCAAGCGCAATCTAAATATAAAAAATTTATGATTGGATAATAAGGCTACCCGAATGGGTAGCCTTAGATTTAATTAAAACTGATAATTAAAAAACGCCTCCGTTATCGATAATATTATTATCAATATAGACATTTGCCCCACTTACACTGCTGTAAAGCGTATAAGTATGCTCAGTTCCATCTAATGCGGTTGCTTTAACTGTTGTCGCCGTTGCAGTGAATGTTCCTAAACTTCCTGCACCATCAGCACCCAAATCAACTTTATCATTAGCATCACCGGAAATATAAATGGTTGAATTTGTATTCATACCCAATACATCCGATGCTGTTAATTTGACTAATTGAGATTCATTACTAGCCTTCAGATCAGAACCAACAGTCATATCCACTTTTTCAAAGCCAGTAATACCTTCATTTTTACTGGATGCTAGATTGACGGAGATTGTTCCTGTCAGAACCAAGGTATCGCTACCTTCTCCGCCTTTAATATAACCTTGATTACCAGAGGAGGTAGAATCATAGTCTTTTGTCAGAACAACAGTGTCATCCCCAGCACCAGCATCAATGATCAGATTTTTAGCAATTGTGCCTAATTTAAAAGTGTCATTTCCGTCTTCACCATTGACTATGGTGTTATAAACAGAATCCCCCATTACGCCAGAAGTGGTATCAAATACATCATCGCCTGCTCCCAGTGAAATAGTTGTGTTATATGCACCATCAAGGACAGTAACAGTATCATTGCCGTCACCCATAGAGACCGTATTACCACCATAAATCCATCCGGCTGTTAAGGTATCCGCATTGTCGCCGACAGAAATATTACCAGTCAGGTTTTTAGTTACCGTAATATTATCACTACCGTATCCACCTAAAATTTCACCGGATACAGAGCCATAAATAGTGACAGTATTAACATCTGTGGTCGCGTCAATATTATTATCATTACCCAGGCTTAAATTACTGCCGTCCTGATAAACAGAAAGATACTCTTTTGGCAGATTTGACTTAGCTTGAGTACCGCTACCTAGATCTAATAAACCAGACAATTCAGTATTATTTTCAGTCTTCGCATCTCCCTGAATGTATGTATCGCTACCCGACCCTAAATAAATTTGACCATCATTCGCCAGATTTCCTGTACGTTTAATGGTAACAGTGTCATCACCAGCTTCCATAAAGAGATAACTACCCGCATACATAACACGCATTGCTGTATTCATGCCATCCATAGTAAAGGTATCTTTACCTTCACCAGCATAGACTCTTGTATTCGTTAACATATTGCCACGAATAACCATCAAGTCATCACCCGCGCCTAAATCAACCGTAGTAATACTCGCACTACCGTCTGTTTTAGCCCCGTCAGCACCGTTATCCAGAGAGCTAGCCACGTTACTATATGATGCTGTTTCCATTCCATCCTGGTAATAACCAACATAAAGTGTGTCATTATAGTTGGTGGTTACCATTGGGTCATTTTTGCCACTATTAACACCAATGGTATATCCAAAATCCCCACCTTCTGCCACTGATGACGATAATGAGTATTTTAGTGTGAAATCACCGTCTAAATTACGTAATGAAATTGGGTTACCATCGTAAATAACGCCCGTGGCTGAAGCGCCTGCATTATTTACAGTATCCGTCACCGCTGTAGCGTTATCAGATGTTCCCGTAATGGTTGCAACCACTTTCTCCATACCTTCTGCATTAAATGCATTCTGGTTAGCTTCCATTGTTGGATCAACGATAAATGAAACGCTCTTAGAGCCAGCAGGAATAACAACCGTTACTGTTGAGGCTCCATCATATGTCACTTTGCCTGTATCACCATGTAAGGTTATTTTTCCGTCATGTTGAGAACCAGCCAACGTTGAATAATCTGGCGCACTCGCATAACCCGCACCATTTGTTAAGGAGATTGTTACGGTCACATCCTGTGATGCAACGTGATCCAGAGCAACGGTATACACTAATCCCGTAGTATCATCGTTATCCTCAATGGTTGCTGGAACATCTATAACTTTCCCAGAAACAGAGGCAGCTGCACCAATCTTATCCCCTTTATCATCCGTTGATGTTGTATCGACACTAATACTCACCGTTGGTAACACATCAGTTTTGGATGTCGCAGTTGCTGGATCACTTTCATTACCGCTAGGATCTTTAGCAACAGCGGTGACTTCACTGTTATCTTTTACATTATCATACGGAATTGTGGTGCTATCGCCATTACTGTCAGGGATCAAATTAGGATCACTGGATGTCCAGCCATTATCCCCTTTCTCCATTGTTACAGTCTGTTTGTCACCGTTTTCATCTTCAAAAGTAATTTCAACAGTATCCCCTTTATTCGCATCTTTCGGCAGTTCGACGGAAACAGAGCCATTATCTTCCGCATTTAATACCGGTGCCGATGGTGCAACTGTGTCTACCATAAAGTCTGCTGGTTTACCTTCACCACTGGTGTTACCCGCAGGATCAGTAATTTCAGCTTTAACAGAATAATGACCATCTGGTGTAACTTTATCTGCTGGGATAGTTATATCCGCTTTACCTGCTTTCACTTCATCTGCAGTCAGTGTGTGCTCAAGTGTTTCTGTCTTACCATCCGGCTTGGTGATAGTCAGTGTCAATGTATCACCTTCAGCACTGCCTCCCGGTACCGTGACTTCAGTTTGTACACCGTCTTTTAGCTCTTCGGCATTTACACCGTTAGCTGCTTCTGGAATAGTCACTACGGGTGTTGTATCCACCACACCATCACCGTCGGTATCACCCGGAATTTGGGTATCAACCGTAAAGTCAGTTGGTTGACCTTGGCCACTGGTATTACCCGCAGGATCCTTGATTTCGGCTGTGACGGAATATTTACCATCCGGCGTAACTTTATCTGCTGGGATAGTTACATCCGCTTTACCTACTTTCACTTCATCTGCAGTCAGTGTGTGCTCAACTGTTTCTGTCTTACCATCTGGTTTAGTGATAGTCAGCGTCAATGTATCACCTTCAGCACTACCTCCCGGCACAGTGACTTCAGTTTGTACACCATCTTTTAGCTCTTCAGCATTTACGCCGTTAGTCGCTTCAGGAATTGTGACCACAGGTGTTGTATCTACCACACCGTCACCATCCGTATCACCTGGAATTTGTCCATCAACGGCAAATTCAACTTTATTCCCTGGTTTGGCTGGGTTACTGCCTTGCGTTAAGCTAACATCAACACTGTTTTGACCGTTTTGTACCGCGTCTTTCGGAATATCTATTGATACTTTACCCACTGTCGCTTCATCTTTAGTGACAGTATGTGTAACCGTTTCAGTGGATTTATCCGGACGAGTAATTGTTAGCGTAATTTCAGCGCCTTCTACAGTACCTGCTGGCAGTGTCACCTCAGCTTGTAAACCATCTTTCAGTTCATCAGCATTCGCATAACCATCAGCCACTTCAGGAATATTCAGTACTGGCGCATCAGTCACACCGTCTGTTTTTGACGTCACAGTTGCGGGGTCACTTTCATTACCGCTTGGATCTTTAGCAACAGCAGTGACTTCGCTGTTATCTTTGACATTATCTGCAGGGATCGTAGCTTTATCGCCATTGCTATCCGGAATTAAAGCCGGTGTATCAGATGTCCAGCCGTTGTCACCTTTTTCCAAGGTAACGGTGTGTTTGTCACCTTTTTCATCTTCAAAAGTGATTTCAACAGTATCCCCTTTATTCGCATCTTTCGGTAGCTCAACAGAAATAGAACCATCATCCTCGGCTTTTAATACTGGTGCCGATGGTGCAACAGTATCTACCGTAAAGTCAGTTGGTTGTCCTTTTCCGCTGGTGTTGCCCGCGAGATCTGTGATCTCGGCCGTAACAGTGTATTTACCATCAGCGGTCACTTTATCTGCTGGGATAGTTACATCCACTTTACCTGCTTTCACTTCATCTGCAGTCAGTGTGTGCTCAACTGTTTCTGTCTTACCATCTGGTTTAGTGATAGTCAGCGTCAATGTGTCACCTTCAGCACTACCTCCCGGCACAGTGACTTCAGTTTGTACTCCGTCTTTCAGCTCTTCAGCATTTACGCCGTTAGTCGCTTCAGGAATTGTGACCACAGGTGTTGTATCTACCACACCGTCACCATCCGTATCACCTGGAATTTGTCCATCAACGGTAAATTCAACTTTATTCCCTGGTTTGGCTGGGTTACTGCCTTGCGTTAAGCTAACATCAACACTGTTTTGACCATTTTGTACCGCGTCTTTCGGAATATCTATTGATACTTTACCCACTGTCGCTTCATCTTTAGTGACAGTATGTGTAACCGTTTCAGTGGATTTATCCGGACGAGTAATTGTTAGCGTAATTTCAGCGCCTTCTACAGTACCTGCAGGCAGTGTCACCTCAGCTTGTAAACCATCTTTCAGTTCATCAGCATTCGCATAACCATCAGCCACTTCAGGAATACTTAAAATAGGCATATCCGTTACAGGATCTGGTTTTGCAGTTACAGTAACTTCATCACTTTTATTACCACTTGGATCTTTCGCACTTGCAGTAACATCACTATTATCTTTTATCTTGTCATTAGGAATCGTGACTTTATCGTTATCTGTATCAGGAATTAAGTCTGGATTACTCGATGTCCAGCCATTATCACCTTTCTCTAATGTGACAGTATTTGAGTTCCCCTCTTCATCCTCAAAAGTAACATCTACAGAATCACCTTTGTTTGCATCTTTTGGTAAATCAATAGAAACAGAACCGTCATCTTCAGCGGTTAATCCTGGTTTACTTGGCGCAGTAACATCAGCCTCATCACCTTTATTGTCACCACCATGATTTCTATTAGCTAAAAAGATTGCTAATGCACTGCCGATAGAACCAGCAACCCATAAAAATAGGCCGATTCCATCCTCGTTATCAGAAAGAGTCCCTGTTTCACCAGCAACTAAATGCTCTAAAACAGGACCATCTTGAGTAAGAGTGACTTCCCCCATTACCCCATTTTGATCTAATACATTTAAAGTTGCATAACACTGCTCTTCTCCTGGTTTGCACTCCTCCCAGAAGTCTTTAATGACAACTTCAAGTTCTTGTTCTTTACTCGATAAAATAAGATCATCCGATTTACGAGTTGCTTTAATATCTAATGGTGAAAGATTGGTTTCAGTATCAATTAATTGATAAACTTCATTTGGTTTTGCAGTTACGGTGTGCTTTACATTAGGATTTAACTGCACTTGTGTATCTGAATTTTTTTCAGAAAAAATAAATCTCATAATAATTACCTAGCGTTAAAATAGAACTTCTATACTTGTATAGAGAAGCACCTACCTATTTAAAAACATTTTTTAACAATAAGTTACGAAATTAATTTGTTCTTTATTCTCCTTACATTATTTCTTCTTTACAAACGTAATCACAATTACAATCAATAATTATTTTCTTTTTGCTATCTAATATTTTTATAAAGTGAAGTATAGAAATGTTTAAAATAAAGCAAACTTCTACTAATGTAGAAACACACCATTTAACGTCTCCTCGTTCAAGGCGAGAATAATGCTGTTGACTTATATTCATCTTCTTTGACATATTAAGCCCAGTCAGACACCTCGCCTTCCTTATAGCTTTAACCTCACTTCCTATTACATAATTAATATTCAATCTATGCACCTTAACTCCTGCCCGATATAAGGGATGGAGATAAAAACATTACAGAAATAATTTTACTTAAGTTCAGTGTATCATTTAGCATCACGCCTCAAATCAAACAAAGAAATAAATAAATAACACAAAATGATAAATTTGGTATTTATCAATAAAATACAATCAAAGAAAAAAATAAAAACAACCATAAAACTTAATTAAATTGCCAAAAATGTTAAAATCCATTCGTATGAGAAACGTTATACTTACGCGCATAAAATTAAATATCGTCATTAGTCTTTGAACATGATGATTCCAATGAAAAATAACACTAAAAGATAAAAAAGTATTACTATTAATCACATGGTAATAAATACAATTTCATTTATAAAAATAAAATCATAGACTGATTATTAATAATTTTAATTACTATTTTATTCATAAAACCCAGATTAAAGTGAGTCTATTTATATGGAAAATTCTTATTTTCATTTAAAAAACTTAACTCTATCAAACTACATTATGCTCTTAACAAAAGATAGTGAGATACGAATAGAAACTAATAGCCTAAAAAAAACAATAGATAAAAATAGTATTGCTTTAATATCAAAAGATATAAAATTTGATGTGTATTTTTCGAATATAAACAAACCTACTTTGATTTATTTATCTTGTGATACGCTTAGAGATGCATTAAAAATAAACCTTGCCTCTAATCATCTTAAAATAAAAGAAAACAAAAACAGCATTGAAAATAATATTTTAATAAAAAAAGCACAACCAGAAGATATCTTGCTATTTAATAAATTGAAAAGTAAATTTAACAACGAAATTATTACATCTGAAAAAATAGAGCATAGCCATATATTAAAATTGGCATATCTATTAAGTGGATTAGAAATAAATATTATGAGTTTTATATATGAGATGTATAACTCCTCATATACAGAAAAAATAATTAATATTATTAGTGAGGATTTAAGTTATGAATGGACAATAAAAGACATTAGTAAAAGGCTATACATTGGAACATCATCTCTCAGAAAAAAACTAGAGACAGAAAAAACAAGCTTTACAAGAATATTAACAAAAACAAGAATGGAGCACGCAATAAATTTATTAACAACGACAAATCTAAACATCAATACTATTTCAAATAAATTAGGTTATAAAACAACCTCATATTTTATAAAAAAATTCAAAGAATATTACAAATCAACACCTAAAAAATTATTAAAAAATCATAGAATTGGGATAAAATAATCTAATGAACATATATTGTTATTACTCTTCATATCTTTAATGTTAAATATTTCAATATCGTATCCGTTTCTCTTTTTAGCTTTCAATTTAGAAAGCTCTCTAGAATAGATTACGTTTGATAGGTTTAAATATTCATCCCAGGTACCATAAAATGAAAACTTATAATATTTATCTCCATTTTCAGAAAAAATAGAGTCGATTGCATGCATACTTTCATAATAGTCAAAAACAGTTAAGATATTTTTAGTGAATGGCGATTTTTCATAACGATAATATATATTTAAATATTCATATTGGTTCATTTTAATGAGATTTTTTAATTTAATTATTCCATCTTTATTTTTAAATCCCATTCCTGTTCTTGATATTAATGCAGTTAGCTCAAAAGGAATATTAACATGAAAAAATTTCTCTTTACTTTTTTTAAAAGCAATATCAATAAAAACTTTTTTAGATTCTAATTTTTTAAAATCAAAATAATTATACTGAGGAAGATAATATGTAAAATCCCAATATGCATCTTTTCTATAAACAATAGGAGTCACTTTAAAGTGACGTTTAAAAGCTCTAGAAAAACTTTGCTGAGAATTAAATTGATAATTAACAGATATTTCCAATATAGATAAGCTTGTTAATCTTAATAAGGTTGCAGATAGTGATAATCGCCTAAGTAAAATATATCGAGCAATCGTATTTCCCGTTTCATTATAAAAAATATCTTGAAAATGTCTTTTGCTATACCCAGACTTATTTATTACATCATCTTGAGATAATGGACTGTTTATGTTTTTTTCTATCCAATCTAAAATAATCCTTATTATATTATTTTTCAATTAGTTACCCAACCCATTAGTGGTATTCAATCTGTAATTTTACCATAAATAAAATATTTATTATATAAATAAAAATTGATATCATATATTTTCATATACGATAATGAGATAAATGCTCAACGGTATATTGGATTATTTTTAATATTATTATTTAAATAAAAATACAAATAAACTTAAACATCAATATTTTATTGGCAAATAAATTCTAACTCTCCTTTTATACAGAAAATAAAGATTTCTATTATATAAAATAAAAGTGGCAACAGAATACAGTAATACATTGATATTTTTATTATTTTTAGAACCCTAATGAAAGTAAAGAAGCAATATTAATACTAATTATTTTTTTATTTGAAATTTTAAACATATAAGTTTTTATATATTTAAAATAAAAACGATCGCTTTTATAACATTTATAATACAAATTAGGTTCATTTAAGAAATACTCCATATATATATCTCCTTTTAATTAATACCTACCTCACAAAATATGAAATTCACCTTAATTGTCATTGACGAAATATAGCTACAGCAGTAAATATAATAAGCAATGATTATAAAAACAGTGACCATCTTTGAAGATGGCTTTTTTAATCCTTAAATTGTCTCATTTTTTAGACAAAGAGATATTACTGAAACCACGGGAGAATTCTCTTATGACTCAACAAGATACAGCAATTCATTACTCAATTGATGATATGAAAACATTAATTGAAACAATGCAAATTTATAAAAAAGACAACAGTGGCAAAGGGATCACACGTATTGCCTATGGTGAAGAAGATGAAGCCGCACACTTGTATCTTGCGGGTTTAATGAAAGAAGCGGGCCTTGAAGTTTATCGTGATGGTATTGGAACTCTTTATGCACGTTTACCAGGTAAAGATCGCTCATTACCCGCAGTAGGAACAGGCTCTCACCTCGACACTGTGCCTCAAGGTGGTGCTTATGATGGCGCTTTAGGTGTGATTGCGGGCTTTTATGCTTTAATGCAATACAAGCCACAACAGCTTAAACGTGATCTTGAACTCGTTGTGTTCCGTGCGGAAGAATCTAGTCGTTTTGGCTTTTCATGTATTGGCAGTAAAGTATTAACAGGAAAAATAGATAGAACACGCTGGGAACAAAATAGAGATGATGATGGCAATAACTTCTTTGACGTTTTGAAGTTATTAGGTTATCAGCACGATAATTTGGATAGTTGTTTAGTCAAAGAGGATCGTTATAGTGCTTTTGTTGAGCTTCATATTGAACAAGGTAAACGCCTCGAAAATGACAAGAAAACCATAGGTATTGTTAATGGTATTGCAGCACCGACACGTTTTTCAGTCACTGTTAATGGTCATGCGGATCACTCTGGTGCAACTCCGATGTATCAACGTCAAGATGCGTTAGTGGCAAGTGCGGGGATTATTACCGATATCAACCGTGCAGCATGTACTGAAGCCGTTTATGGCACTGTAGGTACAGTGGGTAAACTCAACGTTGTTCCGAACTCCATGAACGTCATTCCAGGGCAAGTAAAATTCTCTGTTGATATTCGTGGTATTGATACTGAAAGTATTCAGCGTGTTGTACAACGTTTAAATAACAGTGTTGAAAAAGCAGAAAAAGATTTTGGTGTTGCTATTGATGTTCAACCAATTTCTGCTGAATCGCCAGTAAAATTAGATGATTCAATTTGCCAAGTTATTGAAAATTTGTGCCAAAAACACAATATCGACTATATGACAATGTTAAGCGGTGCAGGCCACGATTCAATGAATATGGCGTCACTTTATCCAACTGCGATGATCTTTACACCTTCAGTTGCCGGTATTAGTCATCATCCTGATGAATTTACCGAGTTTAGTGATATTGCTGTCGCTGCAGATTTATTAGCAGAAACACTAGGCACATTAGCAAATCAATAATGACTGACTATTTGTTTTAAAAGGTTAATTGCATCATCCCCTTTGGTCGCTTTTAACCATAATTTATCAAAGAGAGATTGATATTGAAATATCGCCTCAGTTGAAGAAGTTACGGTGGCAATGCCCGTACTGACATTAGGAAATTCACCTAAACGGAACGGGCTAACGGCTAAAGAAAGAGGTACTTTATCTTGATAAAACAATTGGAAAGTTAAAGACGGCATAGTATCTGAAATAATTGCAATATTAAGATAATTATTTTTTTGCTCTAGCTTTTCAATTAAATGAAGAATTTCGCTTTTTGCTCGCTGTTTTCTTTCTTGTTGCAATGTTTTCGTTAAATTAACGGAACCTAACATACCAACATAAAGAAATTTTTCAATTTGCTGTTGGCTAATAAGGTTATAAATATGAGGTGAATGTAAGGACTGATGTTTCTTACGCTCTTTTAAAATAGACAAAACTTCTTGTTGTTTTTCAGATAAAAGATTTACAGGCGATGCTTCTGTTAGCATTTCAACCAATGTTTTATCATAACAATCTGAAGTTAATAAGTAAGAGAAAGGTTCGAAGTGGGTGTAAATATGTGAAGATTGAGATTCAAGTTGGCGCATTCGTTCAAAAAAGCCATTTGCACTTGAATAGTATTCCGTATTAATACCCAATAAACTCGTTAACGAGGTATTTAATAATCGAGCAAGATTGTCAAGCGTCTCAATTTTAACAATTTCGCCTTTTTCTAACCGATATACAGCAGCGCGAGAAATACCCAGGCTTTCTGCGACATCTTCCGCTTTTAATGAAGAGGCTATGCGATAAGCACGCAAGCGATAGCCAATGGCTTGATAATCTATTTTTTCTCTAGGTATGTAAGGCATATTTATAATTGGCTCCCAAATGCACAAAGTACCAGGGTAAAGTAACGGCACAACAATAAGATGTTAGTTCAGATAGTTTAAATTAAACCAAAAATAAAAAGAATCACCTTCCTCACAATGAGGTAAATAAAAAAAGTTTGCAGTAAAAAGTTAGTCTATATCAATAAACCTGTCTCCTAGCAGGTAACCTCACCAGGGTTAAAGCAGTAAAAACAAACAACAATAAAAAACGAAAAGGCGTTGTAATTGATATTGCAGCGCCTTTTTCATTATTTAATTAACTAAATGCTCTAATACCATAGCACCAGCGCCTTGAGAAACTATTTCATAGGCATGACTTGCTGAATAAACATCTGTTTTTATATTTGGGAAAAGTGCGAGTTTAGTTTCAATCGTTTTTTTAACGGTATCAAAAAACGTATATTTAGGTATTAATGTTCCACCACAAACAACAATATCAGGTCGGAGTATTAAAATCGTATTTGCAATAGCAAGCCCGTAGTAATAAGCGGCTTCTTCTAATGCATCAATGCATAAAGGATCTCGCATTTCTATTGCTTGAAAAATAGTGTGATAGTTAATTTCATCATCAGTACTTACCAGAGAAGTTAATAGAGAATGCTTTCCTCGTCTTATTTGATGAATGATATTATTTTTTATGGCATCTAAAGAACACAATGTATTTAAAACAACCATAAGAGCCACATTCACACAATGGCCCTTTTACATCAATCGTCATATGACCAAAACAGTTCATCGTTGCTGAGGTATCAGTTAGAAACTGGTTACCAATAATGGCACATCCTCTTACTTCGGTATCACAAGAGGTAAATAAAAATCGTTGTGTTTTTTGGCGATTAATATAAACGATATTCGGCTAAAGCGGCAAAATGGACGCCGCTTCCTACGGTAACGTAAGTAGGAACTTTTTTACGTAATAACGTTTCTAATTCACAAAATTCTTCATCAAGGGATTTTGAAGCCAATTGATGTTCGACAACATGCTCAATAGAAATACCTAATCCTAAAACTTTTTCATAGCTGATTTTATTTTTTAATAATAAGGCATCAACTTTAGGTAATAGCTTTTCTGTCATTTCATATGCAGATAAGTAAGGCTCTGGTGATATTTTAATTTTTGTCCAGCATATTGAGCTTTAAATCCATTAAAACAATCGTTGAATAGACTTTACTTAATTCAATACCAAACTAAAAACACACCTTCTGTATTAATATTATACAAAATAGGTTTTCGTCCACCGGTTGACTCCCCTAATTCTGCCAGTTGTAATTAATTGAAGAGCATTTAATTCATCCAATAATCGAGCACAAGTCGCAGGCTTCATTTGTGCTAATTCGGTTAATGTTTCTGTTTTTATCGGACCATTTTCTGCCACTAATTTATAAAGACTTTTAAGTTTCAATGCTTTTGAAGTCTTAGAAGACTGAAGTTCTTTTAAATTTTTCAATAGCATAGCGACTTCCTTTATTTAATTATTGGGTAGCAAAAGAGAAGAATACCGCTATCTTACTGTAAAAAAAGCAATAGTTCCTTAATCAAAACAAACAACATGACCTTAATCTCAAAATGAGAAAAAGGGAGTTGTTCATTTCTGTTTATCAGGCAAAGTATTCTCAACCACTATTTAAAATGTAATGACGGTTTATACAGGAGAAAGCCATGCATCAGGTTTCCGAAATCAATAAAGCAAAAGAATTTGTTCAATCTAAAACGACAGAAAAAACCAACGGTTGGGATCATTTTAGGATCAGGTTTAGGCTCTTTTGCCGATACATTAGAAGATGCTGTACATATTCCTTACCACACCATTCCTTATTTTGCCGCATCTGGTGCCGTGGGGCATGCTAATGAATTAGTAATTGGTAAAATTGCAGGAAAAACAGTTGTAGCTATGAAAGGTCGTTTTCATTACTACGAAGGCGTCTCACTCGATGAAGTCAACCTTCCCTGTTCGTGTAATGAAAGCACTGGGAGTTGAAAAACTGATTATCACTAACGCATGTTGGTGCAGTAAATACTGAATTTAATCCGGGCGATCTCATGCTAATTACAGATCACATTAACCTCACTGCTAATAACCCACTTATTTGGACCAAATAATCCTGATCTTGGTGTTCGTTTTCTAGATGTTAGTCAAGTTTATAATAAAACAATGCGCCAAATTGTTATTGATACAGCTAAAGAACAAGACATTACCTTACGTCAAGGTGTCTATGCATGGTGGACAGGTCCAACTTACGAAACACCAGCAGAAATTCGCATGATAAGAACATTAGGTGCCGATGCTGTGGGCATGTCAACGGTTCCAGAAGCACTCATTGCTCGCCATTCAGGCATTGATACCATTGGTATTTCATGCTTAACCAATATGGCCTGTGGCATTTTAGAACAACCTCTTAGCCATGATGAAGTCATTGAAACCGCAGAACGCGTAAAATCTACCTTTTTAAAACTTATCAGCGAAGTGATCGCTCGCTTATAACTTTTTATCAATAAAAGAAAAAATGGATCATAGATAGCTGCCTATGATCCACTTAAATCAATATCCCCAACAGTGGAGATTGTTATGGGTATAAAAATACAGCTCAAAGGCATGATGTTTATGCAATATTTTATCTGGGGAAGTTGGTTAATTACCCTGGGTGCATACATGATGCAAACATTGAATTTCACTGGAATTGAAGTTGGATTGGTTTATGGATCTAAAGGTATTGCTGCCCTAATTATGCCTGGTTTATTAGGCATCATTGCCGATAAATTTATTCCTGCAAATCGCTTATATATTATTTGTCATCTTATTTGTGCTACTGCTTTATTCTTTGCGGCTTCAGTCACTGATCCAACTATTATGTTTTGGGTCATGTTTATTAATGCATTAGCATTTATGCCAACCATTGCACTTTCAAACTCCATTGGCTATTTTTGCTTAAATAAACATAAACTAGATTCAGTTGCTCATTTTCCCCCTATTCGTGTATTTGGTACGATAGGCTTTATTATTGCAATGTGGTGTGTCAGCTTATTTAGATTAGAGCTTAGCAATACTCAATTATATATTGCATCCGTTGCATCGCTTTGCTTAGCACTCTACTCATTCTGTTTACCTAAAATTCCAACAGTACAGCATAAACAATCGACATCTTGGGCTTCCCGTTTAGGATTAGATGCATTTGTCTTATTTAAAAAACCTGTCATGGCAATATTCTTTTTATTTGCAATGTTATTAGGTGCTGTGCTTCAAATTACAAATACCTTCGGCAGCCCATTTATTCACGATTTTGCTAAAAATCCTGAATTTGCAGATAGTTTAATTGTACAATACCCATCAATTTTATTATCCGTATCACAAATGGCTGAAGTCGCTTTTATCTTAGCTATTCCCTTCTTCCTAAAACGCTTTGGTATTAAAAAGGTCATGCTAATTAGTATGGTTGCATGGACTTTACGTTTTGGATTATTTGCATATGGTGATCCTTCACCTTGGGGTTTTGTATTGCTAATACTTTCAATGATTGTTTATGGTTGTGCGTTTGATTTCTTTAATATTTCAGGGTCTATTTATATAGAAAATGAAGTTAAACCTGAAATAAGAGCTAGTGCTCAAGGGTTATTTATGACCATGGTAAATGGCGTCGGTGCGTACGCGGGTTCTATTTTAAGTGGCATGGTGGTAGATCATTTTACAATAAATGGAATGAAAGATTGGCAATCTATTTGGTTAATTTTTGCATCATATACATTAATATTAGCCATTATCTTTGTATTTGCATTTAAAGAGAATAAAAAAATAGCTTACTGATAATTATCATAAATCACTTACTACCTTATATTAATGATAATAAATCTATAAAAGATTTATTATCATTTTCATTTACAGTTAAATTTTAAATTTAACACATGTTGAATTACTTCTTTTTTTAAAAGAAAAATAATGACTAGCATATAGTATATATATACAAAAATAGATTTTTAAAAAGGAAGTAAAATGTCTCATCATAAATATTCACCTGGAGTAGGTATTATTATTGATGTAATAAAAACCAAATCACCTTTTAAAAGATGGAGTAAAAAAAATAAAGAAGATATTTTTACAGAAATATCATATAGTTTTCCTGATTGGAGTAAGTTAAGAGGAAAAGAATATAAAACTCTCACCACATTAAATAAGTCACAACAAAATATTGCAGAAAAAACGTTACAACAATGGTCAGATGTCGCAAATATTAAATTCATAAAAAAAGAAAATAACTATGATACTAATATTAAATTTGGTGTTTATAATAATGTAAATAAAATAACAAAAGATACTTCTCACTTAGTCAGTGGAGTTGCAACATATCCGGTTAATAATATAAAACAAAATAAAAGAATAGAGAAGATTACTGATTACAGTAATAGTGGGCAAGTTTGGATCAATATATCTTCAACAGTACTTATCAAAAAATTTAATAAAAATGATATGACTGAAGAGCAGAAATACAAAGTAAATTTATTTAAGAAACTATCAGACAATATAAAATATTATTTTATAGAAACAGATTTACATATTAATTTATATAAAAATACAAATATGGATGGGCATATAAATAATCAATCAATAACATTAGAAAAAGGAAATGGAGAAACTAAAAATTATATACATGAAACAGCACATGCTCTAGGTTTACCTCATATCTTTAATAATAATTCAAATGATCCTGATATTGAAGAAAATAGTTTCAAATATTCAGTAATGGCATACCGATATCCAAAAATAGAAGATGCTAATTTTAATGGATTTTTTCCTATGTCTCCATTATTAATCGATATATACTATCATCCAAAAAATTCTATGGAGCTAATATGACTACGAGAAATGATGATACTATTTATGGTTTTGATTCTAACACACAAAGAGACTTTTATAGTTTAAATTCGCCAGATGATATTATCATCAGTTGTATATGGGATGCAGGAGGAATTGATACCCTTAATTTTCATAAATATACTAAAAAACAGAAGATAGATTTAAATGAAGGCGCTTTTTCTGATATAGGAGGATTACGAGGTAACGTATCTATCGCTTATGGTACTGTCATTGAGAATGCTATTGGTGGTAGTAATAATGATATTATTCTTGGTAACAGTGCTAATAATTATCTTTATGGTAACGATGGCAACGATATGATTTATGGTGATAGTGGCAATGATGTACTTTATGGTGGAAAAGGAAGCGATTGGCTTTATGGTGGTGAAGGAGATGACATTCTGTACGGTTCTGATGGAAAAGATATCCTCTGGGCAGGCAATGGATATAACCAACTCAGCGGTGGTAAAGGAAAAGACATATTTATCATAAATCTTAATAATACTAGTAGCCATAATAAAATTATGGACTTTGATAAAGACGAGGATTTTATATTCTTTACTGATAATAATAAGGATGTCTTTAATATTAAAGATTTTATTAAAAACAATAATGTTGTAATATCAAGTAATTATCACAATACAAATAATACCACTCATCTATTCATTGTAAAAGAAACCCAATCTACAAAATTTTTTCACACTATAGATCTTATTGGAAATTTTTCTTTTAATGAAATATTCAACCTGTAAATAACTTAATGATATAACTTAGATGACTAAATTATAGAATTTAAGTTATATTCATTTTTTAAATAGAGATAACAAAAAAAATAATAACAATGAAAAAAATACCATCCGGAAAAGTAACTTTAATTCTATTTACTTATTTAAATTATTCTGACTTAAAACACACCTCACTTCACAATTATTTAAAAACATATTTCCCCCTCTAGATTAATATCAATAAATAGCTATCTTTATTATCGCTGGCGCTCGCCAGATAATAAACTATTTTCAACATGAAAATAAACTTAAGCTAAACTTGATATCCGGAGGATATTATGGGTTCTTCTTTATTAAAAAAAGCAGCTGGATTATCTAATATTTCTGATTTATTAGATAAAAGTGGAATTTTTTATAATTTTTCAACTAAAACTCTACCTTCTTTTGATTATGATACCGCAGGAAAACATATTGCACGCGAAAATTCCACATGGAATGGAAAATATGTTATTGGAAAAGCGGCTGAAGTGACGTATTCATTCCCAACTTGGGCGGGTAAAAAGTTTAATGATTTTGGTGATAAAAATCCCTATGGATTTAATTCAACCCAGAAAGAACATGCAAGACAATCTTTAGATGCATGGTCTGATATCGCAAATATTAAATTTACAGAAGTAGGGCCAAATGTAAAATCAGACATTACTTTTGGGAACATTACTGATCCATATGGCAATTTCCAAGCTTATGCAACATTACCAAACACTCATGATTATTATGGGCGTGATGTTTCAGGCCAAGCTTGGTTTAGTGATTATTATTATGCGGGTAATACAACGCCTGAATTAGGAAATTATGGTCGCTTAACTATTATTCATGAAATTGGTCATGCACTTGGTTTAATGCATCCTGGAGATTATAACGCAGGAGAAAACGTACCGGGTTATTTAAAATCTGATTATGCTGAAGATAGTCGCCAATATACTGTAATGAGTTATTGGGATGAATATGAAACTGGTGCACACTTCCAAGGTGCTTATGCTGGTGCTCCTTTACTTCATGATATTTCAGCAATGCAATACCTCTATGGTGCAAATACAACAACCAGAACAGGTGATGATGTTTACGGCTTCAACTCAAATACGGGTATTGATTATTACACTGCAACAAGCAGTAACGATAAATTAATATTCTCCGTTTGGGACAGTGGTGGTAACGATACATTTGACTTCTCAGGATATTATCAAGATCAAGTGATTGATTTACGTGAGGGTCATTTCTCTGATGTTGGCGGACTACAGAAAAACGTTTCTATTGCCCAAGGCGTTACAATAGAAAACGCAATCGGTGGCTCTGGTAATGATATTATCTATGGAAATGATGCTGATAATATTCTCATCGGCGGTGGCGGCCAAGATACATTATGGGGCGGTACAGGTAGCAATACCTTTGTCTATAAAGAAATCTCCGACTCTCTAGTCTCAGCCGCGGACAAGATAATGGATTTCAAATCAGGCATTGATAAGATTGATCTATCAGAGCTAATCGAAAATACCTTCAGTCATAAATTCCTTAATTTTGTTGATAAATTTACAGGTCACTCAGGTGAGGCAACCATAAAATATAATCAATCAACAAACTCAAGTGAACTCGCTATTAATGCTTATGGTTATGACTCTAGCGCTGATTTCAAAATTGATATTGTAGGATTTGTTAATTACGAAACTGATTTTATTGTTTAAGTCGTGATTTATTGGGTAGGAGAAATAGTATTCTCCTGCCCTCTTTTTTACTTACATGGAGTTATTTTTATATTTTTTAAAAAAAATAAATATAAATTATCATGCGTATAGATAAAAAATCACAAGTATAAACAAGTAGATAAAAATAAAATCAGGAATAACATTATGCCAGAAAGAAAACATAACAATGAAATAACCAGTATTATAAAAGAAAGAAAGAAAGTGTTTCTTTCTATTGGTATATTTACAGCGCTAATAAATATTTTAATGCTAGTTCCTTCAATCTATATGTTGCAAGTTTATGATCGCGTATTACCTTCTGGTAATGAAATGACATTATTGATGCTAACTCTTATTATGTTAGCTCTCTTTATTTTTATGGGAGGATTAGAATATTTAAGAAGCATTATTGTAATTAGAATGAGTAATAAGCTTGATTTATCACTTAATTCACGTATTTATACTGCCGCATATCAAGCTAAATTAAATAAAACACAGGGAATTGACTCTTCCTTAGCTTTTAATGATTTAGTCACAATTCGCCAATTTATTACAAGCCATGCTATTTTTGCCTTTTTTGACTTACCTTGGTTTCCTATTTATCTTCTCGTTATTGCTTTATTTAACCCTTGGTTAGGATTATTTGCATTTTGTGGTGCACTCATTTTATTTTCATTAGCTATTCTTAATGAGTATTTATCCAGATCATCATTAAAAGAAGCCAACAAATTTGCTAATCAGGCACAAATAATACAGGGGCATCATTTTGAACATCCACAACCCATTGAAGCAATGGGTATGCTGGGACATTTACGTAACCAATGGCAAATTGCCCATTTTAAATATCTACAAGCACAAACTCATGCAAGTGATAATGCTGCGAGTGTTAATGCAATAACTAAAGTCACTCGTATGGCATTACAATCCTTGATGTTAGGCCTAGGAGGATGGCTTGCAATAGACAATACGATTAGCCCAGGAATGATGATTGCAGGCTCCATATTATTAGGTCGAGCTCTCGCACCGATTGAACAAGTTATTGGCGTCTGGAAAAACTGGGATAGCAGTAAAGAAGCCTATAAAAGATTGACGGCATTATTACAAACCTATCCTAAAGAAAATAAAAAAATGGCGTTACCTGCACCTAAAGGTGAATTAGTCGTTAATATTAATCAGGCGCATTACCCTCAAACAGAGCGGACACTATTAAATAATATTCATTTCTCACTAAGCCCAGGTGACGTGTTGGGTGTGATAGGTCCTAGTGCTTCAGGTAAATCCTCTTTAGCTAAATTTATTGTGGGTATATGGGAAGTTAAAACAGGTTCCATACGTCTTGATAATGCAGATATATATCAATGGAATAAAAATGAAGTAGGCCAATATATTGGATACCTACCTCAAGAAATAGCTCTTTTTCCAGGTACTATCGCCGAGAATATTGCTCGTTTTTCAGAAATAGACTCACAAAAAGTTATCCAAGCCGCCACAATGGCCAATGTTCATGAAATGATTTTACGTTTTCCTGAAGGTTATGAAACCGTTATTGGCGCTCATGGTGAAGGTTTATCGGGTGGACAACGACAAACGTATTGCGTTAGCTCGTGCATTATATGGAAATCCTGCATTAATCGTTTTAGATGAACCTAATTCTAATTTAGATGATTTAGGTATTAAGGCATTAATACAGGCAATTCAAACGCTCAAGCAAAATAAAAAAACAGTCATTTTAATTACTCATCAAAAACAATTGCTCTCCGTGACCAATAAACTCTTAGTTCTTTTTGATGGGCACTCTAAATTATTCGGTTCCACAACCGCTGTTATTGCTGAATTAAATAACTCATCAATAATAAAAAACACGCCAACATCACCAAGTACACCTATTACTCAAAGTAATTCTTAATATTGAGAAAATAATGATGATCACAGAAAAAAATGAAATCGATATAACCAAAAACATTTCCGATGATCCTAGAAAATTCTTAATAATAGGATGGTCTGTAATTCTTTTAGGTTTAACTATATTTATTTTTTGGGCTGCATTTGCACCTTTAGATAAAGGTGTATCAGCTACGGGTAACGTTTCAATTTCAGGCAATAAAAAAAGTGTTCAAGCATCTGTAGAAGGTATTATCACTGATATTTTAGTGAAAAATGGTGATAGTGTAACTAAAGGTCAAACACTGATTCAGTTAAGCACTACTCAATCAAAAGCCTTAGTAAAATCCTTATCAGATCAATATGATAATTTACTTATTACTCAGCAACGTCTCTACGCTCAACTTAATGAAAGAACAGAATTTATTTTAGATCCTGATGAAAAATACTACTCATCTTCAGAAAGCCTAAATCAATTATTGCAATTACAAAATAGATTACTAAATGAAAAATATATTGAATTACATAGTGAAATAAATGGCTATAAAGCCATTATTGATGGAATTTCAAATCGTTTAGTTCATCTAAAAAGATCGACACAGAATAAACAAAATCAAATTAATAGTTTACAAAATCAAATCAAAGACTTACGTACTCTTGCAAATGAAGGCTATATTCCTCGTCATCGTTTTCAAGAGGTTGAACGTGAACTAGCTGAAAACAATAATCATCTCAATGATACATTTGGACAAATAAGTACCTTAGAAAAGCAAAAACTAGAATATGAACAGAAAATATTACAACGCAATGCTAATTTCTATCAATCAGCACGTACTGAACTGAATCAAATTCAATTACAAATAAGTGAAACTGAAAAACAACTCATTATTGAAATGGACAAACTGGCTAACATGCAAATTACTGCTCCTATTTCAGGAACCGTAATGGATTTATCTGTTTTTACACAAGGTGGTGTTGTTAGAACGGGCCAAACGTTAATGGAAGTCGTTCCTCAAGATCATCAATTAATTATTGAAGCACGCTTAGCACCTCACCTAATTGATAAAGTGATCCCAGGTCTCCCTGTTGATTTAATGTTTAGTGCTTTTAATCAAAATACAACACCTAAAATTCCAGGGGAGGTCGCATTAATTTCAGCAGATAGACTCATCGATGAAAGAACAACTGAACCCTATTATCAGGTATTTATTAATGTAAAAGATAATACACTTCTTGTTGGTAATAAAAACAAATTAAAGGCGGGCATGCCTGTCGATGTATTTATTAACACTGGTGATCGTTCATTACTCAATTACCTCTTCAAGCCTGTTTTAGATAGAGTTCATACTTCATTGACGGAAGAATAATGATGCTAATAAAAAAACTCTCTGCCATTATATTTATATGGATGCTAAGTTTTCACACTTTTGCTATCTCATTATCTGATCTCTATTTCTTAGCTGTAAAAAACGATCCCACTTTTAATGCTGCGATAAAAGAACAAGTTGCAGGTAAAGAGTATGAAAATATTGGGTTATCCCAGTTACTTCCTAGTGTACATGTCAATTACCAAAATAATCCACGAAATTGGCAACGTAAAGTTTATCCGATTAATACTCATCAGGGAGATATTCAAAAAACGGAATATCAAAATTATCAAAGTCACTCTATCAGTGCAATTATTAGCCAACCTCTATTTGATTACACCGCATTTAGTGATTACAAATCATCAGTTATACAAACGTTATTAACAGATAGTCGCTATCAAGTAAAATTCTCTGAGCTAGTGATTAGATTAGTTGACCATTATGTTGAACTAGCCTACGCACAAGATAAATTATTATTAAATCTTTCTCAGCAAGAGATTTATAAAAAACAGCTCACTTCTAGCCAACGTTTATTTGAATTAGGCGAAGGAACGAAAACAGATATTTCAGAAATCCAAACACGATTATATTTAACTCAATCTCAATATACTGATATTCAACTTGAACTAGAAAATGCCAAAAATAAGCTAAGTTTAATGATTGGTACTCCCCTTCCTAATGATGAACATATTGCAAAGTTAAATAACCAAAATTTTATATTACAACCCATCACTCCCAATAATTATGAAGCTTGGGAAATAGAAGTAATGCACAATAATCTCAATATTCAAACTGCACGCTATGAAATGGCAATTGCCAAACAAGAAGTCGAAAAAAATAGAGGTGAGTTTTTTCCAACGGTACAGCTCTATGCTTCTTACTCTAATAGTAATTCCGATAGTAATAATACGGTAAATCAAAAATATCAATCCGCTAATATCGGTTTTTATGTCAGTTTACCTTTATTTAATGGTGGGAAAACAACAGCGTCCATGCGTCAATCTACGGCATTGTATCAAATGAGTGCTTTTGAACGAGATGCTATTATTCAGCAAATTACACAAGAGTTGCATCATCAATATCAAATTTGTACGACCAGTAATATAAAACTAAATGCATATGAACAATCTGTTTCCTCTGCTAAGTTACAATTAGACGCGACTCAAAAAAGCTATATTGGAGGGCAACGAACAATGGTAGATGTCCTTAATGCTGAAGAGTTATTATATCGTGCTCAGCAAGATTTGATGAAAGCTAAATATGATTATATTCAAGCTTGGGCATTATTACATCAATATACTAATACACTGGATTTTGAAAAAATAAAGCTCATTGAAGGTTATTTTCAATAGCATTTTAATATAAAGAAAAAAGTCCTACATCATACATAGATATAGGACTTTATATTATAAATAATCATTGATTACTTATTTTAGCTAGCGGGGATCATCACTTCTTTTTAGTACCGTACAACGTTAATACACGGTGAGTAAGAGCAATTGATGCTAGACCGATAAAACATTCAGCAAGAAAAATCAGCATAAATTACCCCCATTCATAAGTACATTTTGTTTGGGCGGGGGTTCTGATAAAGTAAAGTGACTTGTCATATAATGCTTAGCTAACTCCGATTTAATGGACACATTTTAAACCTACCATTAAAACGAAAAAGAGCAAAATATATTTCTCAACAAAATCTATTTTTTAGCTTAGATCACATAAAAACAACACAAAAAATCAAATTTTAGTCATCTCTAAGCTTAAGCTAAATTTCTTCAGCCTTTGATAAAATAAAAATAGAGTTTAATATCAGCTAATTAAAGAAAACAAAAGTTAAATCATCTTGTTTCTCCACAGTAGGTTTTACCTTTAATTGGCTTATAACGGATAATATCTCTTTTCGCTCAGGCCGAACTAAAACAATCGCAATCCCTTGATAGTTATTCTCTTCAATTAAGTTGACCAACTGCTTAATATCATAGTATTTATTTTGCACATCAGGATATGCCAAACCATAAGCTAGCTCCCCTTTTGTCTCCGTTAAACGAATATCTGTACGCTTTAATCCCCATGCGAGTGAGGTTCCAATGCCGACTTCATCCGTTAAAATATAAGGCTTATCTACCAACTCGCTATAATAGTCATTTATCACTTTTTCAGGCGTATTTTTACTTTCAATTTTATGAGGAATGGCATAACCAATAACAAGACTTAATCCAATAGAACAAAATAAAGTTAACAAACGTGTTGATTTAAAGAATGAAATAATTCCCATCATGCTCCATACAAGAAATCCCCCTATCGCCAGTAGTGCTTTATATTGCTCATCGGCTTCATATAGTGTAAATCGAGAGGAATAAAGTGAATAGATAATAATAGAAACACCTATTACTCCAAAAACTGTATTTATTATTGCATTTAGAGTATGAATTTTTTCATTTGATTTACTTTTCAACTCTTCCATGTAGCTCGCAATCAAAATCGATAATGGAACAAAACAAGGCAACATATAAGTTAATAGCTTGCCACTTGAAGCGGAAAAGAACGTAAAAAAGAGAAATAACCAAAATGAAAAATAGAGAGTACCTTTTTTCAAAAAAAGTGCCGATTTAAGTGCACCGAATAAAAATCCCAACCAAGGTAAAATACCTAAAATAACAATAGGTAAATAAAACCATATAGGTTGTGATCTTGCTGATCCTTTTGCGATAAAGCGCTGAACATGTTCAATCCAAAAAAAGTAATGCCAATAATCAGGTGCTTGAAGCGCAACGGATATTACCCAAGGTGCAGCGATAAACAACATAGCCATAAATGCAATAGGGGCATAACAAAGTACTTCTTTAAATCGAGAAAGACTAATTGCCGTAACCACAAAAACTAATGCGGGTAGTACAACAGCAATAAACCCCTTAGTTAAAAAACCTAGCCCACAAAAAATACCCACTAAAACAGAAGTATAAATTTTTGATTTTTTATCTGTTGCCAATAATCCACTTAAAAAATAATACATTGCCACAGTAACAAACATGGTCACAATGGGGTCAAGGATATTATAAGTGCCAATAGACAACACGAGAAATGAAGATAAAAACACTACTAATGCATTAAAAGCGAGCGCTTGATTATGCCAAACTAACAAAGCTACCCGATAAACAAATAGACCTGTTAACAATGTTGAAGTGACAACAACAAAGCGAACGGAAAAATGCCCCGATCCAAATAACCACTGTGCAACACTGTTTAGCCAATAACCTAAAACAGGCTTTTCAAAATAGCGAATATCAAGTAAATAAGGTACAGACCAATTACCTGATGCCAACATTTCTCGACTAATTTCAGCATAACGAATTTCGTCTGGTTGCCACAATAATCGTGTTTCTAAAGGAATGAAATAAGTTAATAATATAAAAATAAAAAGTAGAAACCATTTGTACCTTTCTACAAAATTGACGCTCATACATTCCTCATTAAAATAAAATTCGCCTTACACAAACTAGTACTTAGAAGAGTTATCTTATAAAAAATTCAATTATTATTTATTAATTTATAATTAAATGGTATGTAACTTCTTGATAAAAACAAAATATGCAACCCTTTTGTTTTTATCAAATAATCATATAACCATATAAAAAATATATATTTTTGCTTTTAAAATAATACTTAAATTTATTATTAATCTATTTTTAATAATAAATATTTCTTACTTTATGACTTTGTCAGTAGTTTATTCTTTATTAAAGAATAAACGCTTAGATTAAACAGAAAATCAACAAACAACAATAAATAAAAAAACCAGAATGAACTTATTCTGGTTTTTTACTACTCGATTTAATTATATAATAATAAATATCTTATTGACTAAACTCTTTAAAAGCGCCCATGGTGTTAGCAGCATACATCACTGAAGGGCCACCGCCCATATAAATAGCAACGCCTAATGCTTCGGCTAGTTCTTGTTCCGTAATACCCAGTTCCACTAATGTTTTAGTATGGAATCCAATACAACCATCGCAACGATTGGCAACAGCAATTGCAATAGCAATCAATTCTTTTGTTTTTACATCTAATGCCCCCTCTTTTCCCCCTGCTTTAGTGGTGCTCATAAAAGCTTTCATCACTTCTGGAATATTTTGAGACAGTGCGCCCATATTATTTGCAATGTCTGTTACTATTTCTTTGTACTTGCTCATTAGCTATCCCTTATTTAATATATATTTTCATATAATATAAAAATATAATATCAAACAATATAATCTAATCAAGGTAAATTGTGTATGTGTGATCTTTTTTCTTTAAAACAATCTCAAAACAACGAGGTTTACAATGTCAATTATTGATGAATGGGCTGAACGCCATATTGAACAAGCGCTACAAAAAGGTGAGCTATCATCACTTAAAGGTGAAGGAAAACCACTGATCCTTGATGATAATAGCCATGTCCCAGAGTCACTTAGAGCAAGTTATCATTTATTAAAAAATGCAGGTTTTTTGCCACCTGAAATGCAAGATAGAAAAGACGCATTATCGCTAGCCGAAATCCTAAGCACGCTAAATGAAACAGGAGAAGAGAATGAATCACTACAAAAGCGTTTAGCATTACTTGAGTTGAAACTACAACAAGCAGGTTTAGATACTCAGTTTTTACATGCAGACTATGCCATTCAACTAACTGAAAAATTGGCAAATCACAAAAAAAGAAATGAGTAAAAAACAAAAAGAATAAAGCCTATACATCCCTGTATAAGCTTCAGGCATAAGCAGATATTTAACCTGCTGTTGGTGTGTAATAGATTGGTGAACCGGGTCCTACTGGTAAATGGAATACAAATACCCATAAATAGAATAAGAGTGACCAACCAATGAGGAAAATGACAGAATAAGGTAGCATCATAGAGATCATGGTGCCAATACCTGTGTCTTTCTTATATTTTGTCGCAACCGCTAATATCAAACCAAAATAGCTCATCATTGGTGTGATGATATTAGTGACAGAATCTCCTATTCGATATGCGGCTTGAATTGTTTCTGGTGCATAACCTGCAAGCATTAGCATGGGGACAAAAATAGGGGCAGTTACCGCCCACTGTGCTGATGCAGAACCAATCATTAAATTAATGAAGGCACAGATTAAAATAAACCCTAAGAACAACAAACCACTTGGCATATCAATACTGTTAAGTAATGCGGCACCTTTAACAGCAATAACCTGTCCTATGTTTGTCCAGCCAAAGAAAGCAACAAACTGAGCGGCAAAGAAAATGATCACTAAATAGAGCCCAAGTGTACTCATTGAATTCGCCATAGCATCAACAATGTCTTTATCGGTACGCATTGTCTTAGCAATCCACCCATAAATAATACCCGGGATTGCGAAGAACAAGAAAATAAAGACAACGATAGATTTTAAGAAAGGTGAGTTACCAATTAGTCCTGTTTCTTGGTTTCTTAATATACCATTTTCAGGAACAACAGTGAGCGCCAAAATCACGCCCATAACAATGAATGTACCTGTGGCAGCCCATAACGCTTTCTTTTCTAGTGGTGTAACTTCTGCTGCATTCCTTAAATCATTTTCTTCTTCATCAAGTTCATTACCGTTATATGGCCCCAATTGAGGTTCAACGATTTTTTCTGTGATGAAGTAACCTAAGAAAGTGATTAGGAATGTACTGACAAACATAAAGTACCAGTTCGCTTCAGCACCCACGATATAGGTTGGATCAATAATACGCGCTGCTTGCTGTGTAATACCCGATAACAATGGATCTATCGTACCTAAGAGCAAGTTTGCAGAGTAACCTCCAGAAACCCCCGCAAATGCAGCGGCAAGACCTGCTAAAGGATGTCGTCCCAACGAATGGAAGATAATCGCGGATAATGGAATTAATACCACATAACCTAATTCAGCAGCAGTATTTGACATAATACCCGCAAATACAATGGCCATCGTGGTCATTTTACGAGGTGCTTTCATGACGACTAAACGCATAACTGCAGATAATAAACCTGCACGTTCGGCAATACCGACACCTAATAATGCCACCAGCACCGTACCTAAAGGGGCAAATCCTGTAAAGTTCGTGACAACATTGGCTAATATGCGACGAATACCATCAGCATCTAACAAGCTAATAATATGAATATAGCCATCTTCTGCACGGCCTTTAGCGCCTTCAGGTCGAGGATCTTGTACTGTTACACCAAAATATTCACCAACCGCTGAAGAGACAAGTAATATAGCAATTAAAATAATAAATAAAATAACGGGATGGGGTAGCGCATTTCCTAACCATTCCACTGTGCGTAGAAAGCGACTGCCTCCCTGTTTTTTTGTTTGCATCATTTATCCTTTTTATAAAAAAACAGAAAATGCACAGTACACAAGCTTTTTTATTATGACTATCTGTTAATACCAATTATTAATAGGTTATTTAAGATAATCATCGGAATAAACAGAGCAAATAAATTATTTATTAAGTTAAAAAACAATAAGATAAAACAAAATAATTCAATTACAAATCACTTATATAAAAACTAATTAATAACATCTAAAATTAAAAAATGTGCACAAGATAACATTTTTTAACATTATTGTGATTATTTACTAACCTTTTATCGCTAGAAATCTCTTGAATAAATACTCAGAAACGATTAAACACTCTGCCAAACCTGATAGTAACGGTTGTAATTACTATTAAAGAGGAAATAATGACAAATAAATGGTCATGACAGGTTAAAATTTTAGCTTTTTTGTAACATTAACTCGTGGTTTTATGGCAGAAATTAAACGTATTAATATGAAAAACATAAAAACACAATAATCTTAAAGAGTAACGATAAAAAAAGGGCAAGGTCTCCCTTGCCTTACCAATCAGGTAATCAATCAAAGAAATACATACACACTAAAACACCAAGTTTAGATCGCACTAGTGGTATGTATTAGTATAAAAAAACATCAGGCGTCGCTTCCGCAATAATACTACTGCGTTTATCAATACGCTGATTTTCAGATGAGGTCTTTGGTATAAAACAGTCTTCAAAAAACCAATAAATAGGCGTATTAAGGTAATTCGCCAACAAAACGAGATAACTTAAATCTATTTTATTCATCCCGCGCTCATAGCGAGAAAATTGCTGTTGGCTTACACCGATTTTCTCAGCAATCTGCACACCGGTATAACCTAATTCTTTACGTTTTTTCTGAATTCTTTTGCCAACTAACGCATTAACATCAATATCTGTAAAATCGTAATTCTTCATATATTCATCCATTATCATGATTAAGGCATTGTTAAAATAATTGAGCCAGAACCAGAGAAATAGCCCGGTGCAACTCGGCCATTGGTGTGTAGAATTGATTTAACCTCTACGGGTATTGTTCCATTTTTAGGTACATTAATAACGGAGCCTTTTTCACCAGGATAACCATCAAGAAATAAATCAGCATAGAGACTGTTATCTGGTCGTAATGGAACTCGGCCACTGTCTGAGCCTGATGCAATAACCAAAACTTTCATTGCTAAGTTACAAGTCACATTAATATTTTGAGCACGAGCTGCATTGTCTAAACTTGCTTCGTCAATATCCCCGTAATTAAGGTTTACAGCTCCTTCCGTTATTTTGCAGGCCCCTACAGGTGGCGGAGCAATACCACATAATGATCCCGGTAATAAGCGTCCATTTGGAGACCATCCCCCTTCCCTTGATTCATAAAATAGCCCGACACATTCTTGGTTTGAGGTCAGTGGATCACCATCATGTCGCGCAGTTCCTTGTATTGGAAAACTTTCAACCCTCATGACCGCATCACGAACACCCGCTAAATAGCGTTCTTTTTCAACGCGAACAATACTTCTTACCGCAGAACCTGGGGAACCATTTGCATCATGCTTATGGTTAATTGTTATCCAACATTTACTCCATCCATAACAAGGATTTGGGGTATAGGGATCTTCGGGATCCCAACGCTGAATAACATAGGTATAAGTGGCGTGAGCAGGTTCACCTTCAGAATGTGTAATATAAGAAAAAATAGATGCCATCGCAGGCGCTGAAAATAACAAGCCTAATGCGATACATAGAGCCGGAAATCGTTTTAATATCAACATGTAAAACCTCAATCCTACTAATTAGTCATAATTCAAATGGAATGTGGCTATTGCACTAAATGGACCGCGTTTTATGGATTGGTTGGCAATCGCATCCGGCTCACCTTGAATAAAGGCATAAAAATTCAAAATCGTGTCATCTGCATTTAATGAAAGTTTGTCTGTCTCTTTATTAACAGGTAACGCATTTCCATTTTCAGACTCCAATCCAACCGCAATGCCTGCTGCTTGACTACTTGGACTGATAGCTAAAAAGCCTTGTCCTGCCATGGCTTGATTTTCATCACCTTTAAAGGTAATTTTGACACTCTTACCAATCGTTAAATCACACTCAGATAAGCGAATTTGAAATAATTTGCTCCGGTGTTCTTTGATACGCATAAAGGTTCTTATCGGGAATATTGCCAAAATCTAATTCAACGGTTTCATCACCCGGTTTTATGGTGCAAGGTTCATCAACTAATATCCCGTGAAAGTACATATTGTCTGGTGCAGAGAACGCAGTTGGTGTTAATCCCATAAATGTGGCTAAACCCAAAACGAACGGGATCGACAATCTTTTTATTTTCATCAATGCGCTCCTATTGGTATTCAGCAAGAAGTGTTGCTGAAACTTCAAATGCACCCTCGGGTAAAGTACTTCCCGGTCTTTTAACAGGTACGGCCTGGATCACCGGTGGCTTATCCGGAGATATCGCAATGCGTTCATTTAATTTAAAAGGCTGACCATCCTGAGTGAGATGAATACCTAAATCGGGAATATTGGTTTGTAATGCAGCCTCGTCAAATTGTGTCTTGGGACCAATAATAGAAAGTCCCAAATCCCAACCTTTTAAATTTGGGTCACACACCAATTGATAGTTCACTGATTCGGTATAATTAATGCCATCCACTTTATGAATACCTACGTTGTGCCCAAAATAGACATCAATCAGTTCGTTATTACTGATAACACAAGGTGGTGGTACTAATAATGTGCCAAATAATTTCATATTTGGTGTGTCAGCACTCATAACAGAGTAAGAATTCAGTAATATAATCAGACACATGTATTTTAATTTATTCATTTTCTGACCTCTCACTGATAATCCACATGCAGTGTGCCACTGGCGACAAAATCACCACCAATTAATGTGGCACTCTGATCACGAACAGGGATCGCTTCTAAATCAGGCAAATTAGGATAGGTAAAATTAATCGCTTTACCTAAATCTAATAGTTGGCCTTTATATAAAATACGCACCCCCTAATCCCGTAATATCTGTTTGTAGTGCATTTGAATCGAATCCCGTTGCGCTACCAGTGATATAAACCTTCATCGCATTTGTCGGCATTTTTTGACACGTCGCTGTATAATGAACTGGCTGTTTATAATTGGTGCCATCAATACGCGTGCTCATCACCTCGCCAAAATTTACCTCAATCATTTTGCCGTCATTGATCAAGCAAGGCGGTGGTGCAATAACATTTCCAGTAATATTGATATAAACAATTCCAGGAATAGCATTGTTCACCGCTCTCGCGGGTAAATTCGCAACAGCAGTAAAACTTAGGCCTCCAGTAAAATGTTGCCAGAATAAAAATCAACACTGCTTTGCTTGGGCTAAACCGCTGTTCCATTTTCATAAAATAGACCTATTTAGTATCCTGCTGATGTTTCTGTCACTTTGCATTCATTGCCATTGCAGCTAAATTTCATCTGTGGACGTCCACCATAATCATTGATGTAACTTAATACTGGTGATGCACCAAATGCAGAGGCATTTAGATTTATCGTTCCTGTGCTTTTAGGTGCTATCATTAATGGCTGAAAACCATCAAGGCTTTTTCCTTGTAATCCCGTTAATCCATCAACCAATGTCACATAATAAGGTGTCGGGTTATTCACTTCGTAACGATCCCCTTTTTTGGTTAAGATGATTTTTTCTTGCCAAGGATGAGTCAAATCTGTTTGAGTGGCATAAATCGCTGCTGGGCGATAAAACAATTTAATTCGTGTTTGTAATGCAATTTGCAACACATTGGGTTTGTCACTGCGAGGTGGGATCTCACGCAAATTAAAATAGAAAACGCTTTCTCTATCTTGGGGTAACTTGGCAATATCTGGCAATGACTGCACTTTTACTTGGCTTTTATCACCAGGTTCAATACGTTGGATCGGTGGTAAAACCAGCAATGGAGAATCGATACGTTCCCCATTCTCATTTTCCATCCAACCTTGTGCCAAATAAGGTAATTCTTTATTTTGATTACTGACATTTAAGCTAATCGATTTATCCGCACCATTGAAAATGACGCGAGTTCTATCTAAAGCAATCGCAGCAATGGCTTGACTAGTAAACATCATTCCAGTTAATAAAGTGGTTGTTACAACAAATAAGCGCTTTAATAACATCATTTTAAATTACTCTTTTTGTCTGAAATTATTTTTATCTTTCCCTTTTTCCTAACCTTATTTAGTGATCAATTGAGGTTGAGGTAAGGGTTCGGTTCTTGGATTAGAGGTTGATGGCGCGATATCGCCATCACCACAGGTCAGCAAAAATGAAGAGAGGACTTGCCCTTCAACTAAGGCAGGAATGCGGACTTTACACTGTTCTTCTCCATTCCAACGCACACTTAATACATCACCAGTATTAATACCTGTCAGATAAACATTTCCGCCATCATTCACAATACCCAACTCACGTCCTTTCTCTGTTGTCACAGTGGCGCCAAACGGAGGATTAGAACCATCTTTCAAGCGAATAACAGCCATCGCTTTTTGTCCTGAAACCACATCAAAATGACGGTAACCTATAGCACCTTCAGTGAGTGTTAATTGTTGAATTGAGCGTAATGCTTCAACATTATCTGGCATTTGATCAAGGTCGATACTGGCACTACTACGATAGTAATCATTGATATCAGGCAATACTGCTTTACCAAAAGCATTAGTACGAGTAATAGCACCGATACTTTTCACTGGTACATCAGAAATACCATCTGTATCAATAAGTAAACGAGTACTACCTGTACGACTGGTACGGTGTAAAGCACCACCTTTTGGTGTAATTGTTGCTCCACCTTGTAGTGATAATGTTGCAGAAGTGTATTCACCAGTAATATGGCTCGCACTGGCTGTCACTAATGCGGTATCGGCATAATGCATGAGATAAGCATCTGCTGATGGCTTACCATTACTGCTTAAACCCGCACCAACACGATAGCTACTATTGTTATCAATACGATCGTAATAGCTGACATTATGTGAATTACCGTGTTTATTGATCACAGTGTTATAGCTAATTGTTGCGCGATCACTCCAAGGCATACTGACATTCATATAAACACCATTATCATTAGTGCCATTGAATTTATTACGAAATGCCGACAAACTGAGATTGATGTTTTTAAAATCACCAATATCCATTGTTTTTGCTAACGACAAGTTATAGTTATCGTTATTAGGTTTATTCCAATAAGTTTGATGGCTATAGTTTAAGTAAGCACTTAATCCCCATTCAGGAAATTGCTTACTGAACATAATGGTGTACAGTTCTTTATTGTTATCTTCTTCACCATCACGATAACGACGGTCTAAATACTGATTCATACTCATAAAGTCACGCTCAGAGAATCGATAGCCTGCGAAGGTTACTTGGCTATTTATTTCTTCAAAGCGTTTTGAGTAACTTAAACGATAAGAACCACCGTGATAACGTTTATTATCACTTGGGATTTTGGCCCAAGAGTGTGTGGCATCAAAAGAGATAGCACCAAACATCATTAGATCACGGCCAATACCAGCAGACACTGAGTTATAGTCGCCAGACACTAATGAACCACCATAAAGTGACCAACCGTTACTAATCCCCCACGAGAACTCACCCATACCAAAAACGGGGCCTTCTGTGTTGCGATTCATATCAGACGGTTTACCCGCAGATAGCTTATACTGCACTCGTCCAGGGCGTGTTAAATAAGGAATACTCGCTGTATCCATTTGAAATTCTTGGACTGAGCCATCTTGCTCTTCGACACGAACATTTAATTTGCCACTCACCGCATCATTAATGTCTTGAATTCGAAACGGTCCCGGTGCAACTTGTGTTTCATAAATTACACGACCTTGTTGACTGATGGTGACTTTGGCATTTGTTTTCGCAACACCAGTAACTTCAGGTGCATACCCCCTTAAATTAGGTGGTAACATGTTGTCATCTGTGGATAAATTAATCCCAGTAAAGCGGAAGTTATCAAAAATATCAGAACGCGAGAAGGTTTCCCCCATAACAAGACGAGCACCCAATTGGGTGATTGCTCTATAAAGATAGAGTTGGTTCCATTTCCAATTATTTTCAGTACTATCAGGAAGACCCGTTGTGTGCTGATAGCTCGCTTGCCAATCAGCACGGAAACGCCAAACCCCCAGGTTTGCTCCCACGGTTCCTAAGCCTGTCACTTGTTGACGTTGTTTCCCTTTAGCAGGGTCTGTCACGTTAGCATTGACGTTATAGTCAAAAAGTACTCCAGATATACCGTGATCCCAACGAGAAGGTGGATCCCAGTTTGGTGCTGAATATTCAAGATAAGCTTGAGGAATAGTCAAAATAAGATTGCCACTTCCCAGGCTTGCACTTACCGTCATTCCTGGAATGGACGAGATATCAAGGCAACTTCCATTATCTTGATATTTAACTTTTTCAGCCCATTCAGGTTTGAGCCCTATTTGATGGATCAATTCTGGAGGCAAGCAAGGTTCACTACCTTTAGGATCATTGGCAGGCACTACATAACTAATATTATAAAGTTCAGGGAGTTCATTATTATTAACACGAACAACAAACTCATATCGGCCAGGCATAATATAGCCTGCACGAGAGAAATCTGATAAGTCAATATTTTGCTTATCTTTTAGATCCAGAATATCGGCATTAAATTCAATATCACTATTTGCTAAAGCTGAACTTGAAATACTGGAAGCCCCAGTAAGAATTAAATAGATCAGTACAGCAACAGGCCGAATAGTATGTTGTTTTTTCTTTTTTCCCGTCCCTAAACCAACGGTTTTGAATGATCTCGCCATAAATTATCCAACCCGATCCATTTAATAGTATTCCAGCTTAAATCGCAGCGTTGTACGGTAATTCCCTGCTTTGGGTATTTCGTTATTTTTGACTATTCGCGCTTGATAAAGTAACGCCATTGATTTCGAATCAATACCAACAGGAGGCAATGGTTGCCCTGGAATAGCTTGTCTACCATAACGATCAGCTATCGCTAATGACGCACCTCTTGCTTCACCAGAAAGTGCAAAATTACCATTTTCGTTAGAAGGTCCTTCAAACGTTGCAATAAAACGAGGGTTGTCCGCTTCCTGACCTTTTTGTTCAATTAGCGTACATTCCGTTAATCTGATAGAAAAATACTCAATAGGCCCTTGTCCTTCAGTCACTAGCATTGGAATAGACACCGTTGTCAGTGGAATAACTTGTTCACCACTTCCTGCTGCAATCGTACAAGAGGGTTCTAAGATAGAACCTGAAAGATTAAGTACCCCAAATCGCTGATGCATGTTTTTATCTTGTTTTACATCACTTGCTATTACCGATGTTGTCAGTAAGCTGGCAATAAGGCATAGCCATAGTGGTGTCATCTTGCGATTCATATTTTTCTCCGTAAGAAAAAAATCGTTTAAAAATAGACACAGGAAATAAAGCTCTGTACATCCCTGTACAGAACTTATTTTTTCTTACTGATAAGTCAGTGCGAAAGTTGCGATTGCAGTGAAGTCACCAGGAACAGCAGCTTCTGCAGAAGAACCTTGTAAGTAAGCAGCAAAGTTCAGATCGTTATTACCATCACGTAAGTTTTGAGCAGCACTTGGTGTGCCTAATTTGATTTGTTTACCACCCGCATCAGTGATAACAACAGCAGCATTTTTAGCGATACCTTCAATACCTAAAGAGCCTGCTAAAATGTCTGCATCTTCTGAACCAGTGAAGGTTGTTTGAACTGTTTTATAAGTTTCAGTTGTGCAATTTTCTAAAGAAATTTTAAAGTCACGAGAATTACTACGACCACCATCTTTTAATGCAGCAGTAGAAATTTGACCTAATGGAACTGTTTGATTTTCTGTATCTGGAGTAATTGAGCAAGGAGCATCAATAATTGAACCAACAAATTTAACAGTACCGTGACCTTGATCAGCAGCAAATGCAGAACCCGCAGCAACAGATAAACCTAAGCCAAGAACTAACGCTAATTTATTTAATTTCATCTTTTTGTTTCCTAAAATATAAAGGACGAAGACATTAAAAATAATAAATTCATTAGGAATGAATTATTCCTAATTGAATGACTCATTTATTGAGTTTTTGAATTTTGGTATACTTTTGCCCGTCCTAAACGAAATTAAATATCGTTAGAAACAAAACAAAATACACCAAATTGTTTTGTTAAAAATTTTCATCTCGAAATTAAACGTATTTAGATAATCAAACTTTAAATGACAGAAAAAGAGTTTATAATTCTAAGTGCAAATACTATAATTTGTGAAAAAAGTAAAAAAAATTATTTCTGGATTTTAAACAAAGTAACCAATCGTGTTTGTTTTTTAGAATTATGATAAATATCAATATTTTTAAATAAATGAAGATATGTGATTAACATTAAATTTGACTTAAGTGAGAAGCCAGAGAATAATAGTAAACAATTTGGTGTATTCTGTTTATTTCTCTAAAGATGACCAAACTCCTATCAATAGTCATTTTTCACTTTTTTTATCAATCACTTTCATTTTCTAAAAACAAATAAACTTTCAATAAACTTGTTTAAAATGAACAAGTAAAAGTAAATGCATAAAAAAAACACAACTCTTTATTGATGTATATTACTTGTTATAGTGATGCACCAATTGACGTTTGTTCCTTGTTATCTCATTGAAAAGGTTATGAAAATGAAGCAACGAAAGTTTCTTACACGTTTTGAGATCAATTCTATTTTGAAGCAAGCAAAGGGAAGGCCGGTATCCAGAAAGAGATTACTGCATGTTTTTAATGTGTTTTTTACATGGATTTCGCGTGAGTGAGTTATGCAGATTAACCTTAAGCGACATTGATTTAGAAAGTCGAATACTCTATGTCAGGCGCTTAAAAGGGGGGGTTATCAACAACACAACCAATTATAGAAGAGGAATATGAAGCATTAGTTAACTGGTTGAAAAAAAGGGAAACATGGCGAGAATCAGATTCAGAATGGGTCTTTTTATCCCAAAAAAACAGGTCCAATCTCTCGTCAACAAGTATACGGATTACTACGCCGTTTAGGTAAAGATGCTAATGTATCCATTTCTCCTCATCCCCATATGCTACGCCATGCATGTGGCTATGCACTAGCAGATTTAGGTAGAGATACCCGTTTAATTCAAGATTACTTGGGACATCGAAATATTTCACATACTGTTATCTATACTGCAAGTAATTCAAAACGTTTTGTTCACATTTGGGATGCAAGGAATTAACAAGTAGTGTTTAATTAATATACTCGCTGAAAAATTAATACACTAAATAGAGTAGGCTATACTTTTTCAATAAGAATAAAGTTAATTTTAATATAATTAAGAAAATTAGAATTGTTTTATACTAAATAAATAATCACGATTATTGTTATTAATAATCTTTCTCTAATTAAAGAGTAATTCAATATTAGTATTCTATTTTTGATTATCTTTATTTGAGAGAAATAAATTTAATATCAATCTTTATTTATTAATAATACTAAACATTCTTTGTTTGATTTTTAATCAAAAAAATAAGGATCTTATTTAAAGAAAAATTCCATTCTTAAAATTTTTATTCATTTGCATTTCATGCACACGCTATCATATCTCACTATCCCCTACATAATTGTTTGGGGATAGTTATGTAATTATTTCGTGTAACGCCTTGTTATCCTTTCACACAAAACTACCTGTCTTAGAGTATGAACAATTTCAACTAATGATTGATTGTGCCTTCATAACAGCGTCAATGTCCTTATAAGCCATTGGAATTTCGTCAATGACATCTTTATCTTTTCGGACATTCCACATGCGCTGTAGCTCGAATTTGGTCTTCAACACTAAAAGCTTTTTTCGCAGCCGTTCGACCTCATTACGCGTCCGGCACCATGACTACATGAACAGAAGCTTTCGGCATTTCCTTTTCCTCTTACAATAAAGCTCTTAGCCCCATTGAACCTGGAATGATCCCCATTTCACCACGCTGCGCTGAAACAGCCCCTTTTCGTGTTACCAGTACTTCCTCACCAAAATGCATTTCCTTTTGCACATAGTTATGGTGACAATTGACAGCTTGTTGCTGTGTCGTGAAAGGTTTAGCAATTTGTGTTGATAATGCAACTAACACGCGTTCCATCATGATTTCTCGATTATGTCGCGCAAAATCCTGTGCCCATTTCGACCGCTTCTATATAGTCATCATAGAAAAGTGTTCCTTCTTTTAAGTACGCTAAGTTTTTATCTGGCAAATTAGCGATATGTTCTCTCATATCGTCTTGCGCCATTTGTATAAATAACGTACCAATCGCATTACCAACCACCACGAGACCCACTATGTAGCATTACCCAAACGTTATCCGATTCATCAAGACACAATTCAATAAAATGGTTTCCTGTTCCTAACGTACCGAGATGACGATAGTTATTGGTATTACGTAAACATGGATACTTATCGGTTAAAGCGTTAAAACGCCCTTCAAGCTGTTGCCAATGTTGATCGACAATATTAGGTGGCTCCTTCCATGAACCACGATCATTCCCTGAATGATAACTTGTTCTTCCATGAGGAACGGCTTGCTCTATTGCCGTTCTTATGGCAAATAAATTATCAGGTAGATCATTTGCGTGTAATGATGTTTTTACGGCAATCATTCCACAACCGATATCCACACCAACAGCGGCAGGAATAATCGCCCCTTTGGTTGGAATAACACTCCCTATTGTTGAACCTTTACCTAAATGAACATCAGGCATGACTGCCATATGTTTAAAGATAAATGGCATCTTGGCGGTATTAATAAGCTGCTTTAGAGCATCTACTTCAACAGGCACACCATTCGTCCACATTTTTATTTCAGCAGTCCCTGCTTCTTTTACTATTTGGTGATCCAATATCATGCTTGTGCTCCTTTAATTTGGACTAATCCGTTTAATACTTGATCTAAACCGCCATAAACGGAGATCTTATCAATACGTTCTGCAATACGTTCCACCGTTTCTAGCTCTTTTAGTCGTAAAGCGACCGGGTTATTTTCCATCACTTTCGCGGTATTTAATAAAGAACGTGTTGCCGATGTCTCTTCTCTTCGACGAATAACATTAGCTTGTGCTGATTTTTCCGCTTCAACGACTTGCGCTAAAATCGTTTTCATTTCACCGGGTAAAACGATATCTTTTACCCCTAATGAAGCCACTTCAATACCATATCCTTGAGTGACTTCACTGATTTTTTCACTGACTAAACTATCTATCAGGCTTTTATTTTCTAATAATTCATCAAGCGTCCTTGTTCCTACTGCTTCACGTAAAGCAAATTGCAACTCTTTATATAAGAACTCCAACGGTGAAGTTAGTTGTTGATATGCTAAAAGCACCTCGCTATAACGCCAGTTAGCTGATAAATTAATACGCAGTGTCACTTTGTCTTTCGTTAGGATCTCCTGCCCACTAACATCCAGTGTTTGTAAACGCATATCGACTACTTCAACATCCACTTTATGCTGATAACGCCAATAGCCTTTTGATCCTGGTGGCAATAAAGCTTGCGTTTCACCGTCGATTCGAATAATACCTGCGTGCCAAGCAGGTATATCCACATTGAGTACCCCTTCGCTTCCCTTTATGACTTGATTTCGTAATTTGGGATGCTGAAGTTTTTTCATCAATGTTGCAGATACTTCAAGTTCATCGATAGATACAATTTCCAAATAACGGTCAGCATAACGCCAATATAAACGTCGCGTTCCCGGCGCTAAGATCTCTTTTAAAGAGCCGTTTTCATATAAAAGACCAATTTCTTCATCCGATAACACGATATCAAAACCATACTCAGTCACCCATTGAGGATAATATTGACGCAAAAATTCTGCTTTCTCACTTTCTAATGCCCCACCATTTAAAGGGAAAATATCCGCACTGAGCTGACGCCCTAAATCAAAAAATTTATGTTCACCTGCCATTAGCACATCAATATACTCATCTCTTTTCTTTAGAAGTGCTAATTGCCCCTGTTTTACTACTATTGTTGTTTTTATCATTTTTCGTTCCTTCTTCTTTTCTTCTTTATATCGTGCAATTTATCGTAACTTACTTTTCCACGGGCAAGCTTTGCGAAACTGAAAGGTAAACAAGAGAGGAACGATACTTTGTTTGTCTCTTCTTCTGCTTTCAACCCGGCTCAGTTACTGGTGGATAAGTAAGGTGACGGTACTGCTGTCACAACGGTTTTTTATCGTTAATTTTACATTTGGATTTGTAATGGTTTTGGTGTCAGGAATCGAACCTGAAAATAACCCTCTTCACCTACAGAGTCTCGATGTGGAGGAACACATTTGGATAACACCACAGCGTGTTCTTTATGTGCCTACCAGATTTAAAATCTGCTCAAGACAGTCATAACATTGCCAATATCGTGCCAATTTTTAAAACACACAAAAAATATTTTTAATTTATTGTTTTTATTGACAAAAATATTTGAATGCCTATTTTTAGATATTTACCCATTAAATTAAAAACAACAGATCACTATCTTTTTATCTATATATTTATAAAAATAGATAAAAAGATAAGTAGGGATAACTTAATGAAACGTAAAGTCGTGATTGGTGTTTTAGGCACAACATTAGATAAAAGAGGCAAAAGCCATAAAAGGTGGAACTCATGGCGCCAACAATTTCCATTTGTCATCAAAAGGATTTCCCTGTTAGCCGATTAGTGATGATCCACCAGCCTAATGACACAATGCTAGCATCTAAAATTACACAAGATATCCATACTATCTCGCCTAATACTGAGGTGTGTCCTTATGAAATTGCTATTTGTGATCCGTGGGATCTTGAAGAGGTTTACAGCCATTTTCTTGATTTTGCAGTAAATTATCCATTTGATACTGAAAATGAAGAATATTATGTGCATATCACAACGGGAACACATATTGCTCAAATTTGTTGGTTTTTACTGACAGAAGCACATTACTTACCAGCAAAACTATTACAAACCTCTCCCTCCTCTAAAGTAGACAATAAAGACGGTGTCAAAACCATACCGTCAGCCACAGGCAGTTATGCTGTTATTGATCTCGATTTAAGTCGTTATACAAAATTAACGAGCCGATTTGAACACTACCATAAAGAGTCACTCTCTTTCTTAAAATCGGGGATTGCCACACGTAATGAACGATTCAATACCTTAATTGCTCAAATTGAACGAGTCGCATTGCGCTCTTTTGCCCCCATTTTATTAACAGGCCCAACCGGTGCAGGAAAATCATTTCTTGCTCAACGTATTTATGAATTACGGCAATCTCGCCATTTTGTAAAAGGGCGTTTTATTGCTGTTAACTGTGCAACATTGCGTGGTGATAATGCCATGTCTACCTTATTTGGCCATGTCAAAGGCGCATTTACAGGCGCATTACAAGCAAGACAAGGATTATTAAGAGAAGCCGATAAAGGGATTTTATTTCTGGATGAAATTGCAGAATTAGGGCTTGATGAGCAAGCGATGTTACTGAAAGCAATAGAAGAAAAATCGTTTTATCCGTATGGCTCAGATACTGAAGTACAAAGCGATTTCCAGTTGATAGCAGGTACACATCGAAATATGGATAAGCACATTAAGGAAGGGCTTTTTCGCGAAGATCTCTATGCAAGGATTAATATGTGGTCTTTTTCACTACCAGGATTAGTCGATCGCAAAGAGGATATTGAACCCAATATTGACTATGAACTACATCATTTTGCAACACACTATCAAAAAGCGATCCGCTTTAATTCAGATGCAAAATCTCACTATATTCGGTTTGCTACATCTGAGCAGGCATTATGGCGTGGTAATTTTCGTGAACTAAGTGCGAGCATAACGCGAATGGCAACACTTGCCGAAAATGGTCGTATTACTCTAACACTTGTTGAGGAAGAAATTGGCCGTTTAAAACATAATTGGGGAATAAGCTCTTCTTTATTAAAGGACTCGGATATCGATCTTTTCGATCTCAGTCAACTGAATACGGTTATCCAAACTTGCCAGCAATCATCAACGCTCTCAGAGGCTGGTAGAAAACTTTTCGCTGTATCAAGGCAAAACAAAAAACAACCCAACGATGCCGATCGCTTACGCAAATACCTTGCAAAATTTGGCTTAAGCTGGGAACAAATTCAACATGGAGAATAATATATCATTATGGAGCTTATCTTCTTAGGCACTAATGCAGGTGTACCTTCTAAAGATCGTAACGTCACCAGTATGGTACTTGATTTACAAAATAAACAAAAAAGTATGTGGATGTTTGATTGTGGTGAGGCCACACAGCATCAGATATTGCATACCCGCGTGAAATTACCGCGTTTAAATAAAATTTTTATTACCCACTTACATGGTGATCATATTTTTGGTTTGCCAGGATTACTGTGTAGTCGTTCAATGGGAGGAACTGAGACTCGCTTAACGGTATATGGCCCTAAAGGTATAAAAGCCTTTATAGAAACAGCCCTGACATTAAGCCAATCTTATCTGACTTATCCTCTTGATATTATGGAAATAGAAGATGCTGGTTTTCTTTTTGATGAAGAAGGCATAAAAGTCAGTTGTGAAGCGCTTTCTCATCCCGTTCCTTGTTTTGGTTATCGCTTAGAAGAAAAAAATAGTCCGGGTAAACTCGATGCCCAGAAGCTAAAAGCTGAAAATATTCCGACTGGCCCTTGGTTACAAGATTTAAAACAAGGTAAAACCATTACATTGCCAGATGGAAGAGCCATTGATGGCAAAGCGTATATTGGCCCCGAAATAAAAGGACGATGTATTGCTATTTTTGGTGATACGCAACCCACACCAAATGCATTAAATCTTGCCAATAATGCAGATGTCATTGTGCATGAAGCAACGTTCAAGCATGAAATGGCAGAGCAAGCAAATAGCCGTGGGCATTCAACAACAGTACAAGCAGCAACGTTAGCAAAAAACGCGAATGTCAAAAAGTTGATTCTTACGCATATTAGTAGCCGTTATTTACCAGAAGATTATGTTGAGTTACTCAAAGAAAGCCAACACGTTTTTAGCCATACGGAAATTGCGTCTGATTTTGCCATTTTTAGGTTGTAGCTTTACAATCACACAGTAACAATAGCGACATGATGTTGCCGTTGTTACTCTACACAAAGCACAGGAGCATCGCTTGTATTTTCGTTAATGCTCCTGCAGTGATGCGGTACGTTTTATCTTGCCATCTTGCAAAATAAAGTTCACTTTTCCATCCCAAAACTCAGCTAAAAAAACATCTTCAGGTTTATCAATATGTTGTTTTTTCATCTCTTCTTGTAACCATGCTTCATCTTTTTCTATTTGTACTAATTCTGAAGTACGAATAATGCCGTCTTTCATCACAATCAAGGAAGGCATTTTTGCCCCATCACACACTACGGTGATTTGTCCGTCAGGTTCGATTTGTGCGTAATTAACTTCTTGAAATGTATGAATACCTTGAGCATGAAGACGTGAAGTAATATTAAGAATATCTATTTTATTTTTCTTTTCCGTAATATTTTCCATAATAAATTCCCCCTTCTTTATTATGGGAATGGGGTTTCCAATCGCAACTGCACGAAAAAAATTGAATCGTTTGCTGATATAATTGAGCAAAGAAATAAAACAAACACCAATTAAAAAGACAGTAATATATTGATAAAGAGGAATAGCATCCGTATAGATCACCCCTCCCATAATTCCCCCTAGAACAAAATTACCAATAAAATCAATGGGAGTTAATTGAGAAAGTTGTGTTTTCCCTGATAAATTCATATGAACTAATATAATAGTGAAACCAATAATAAATTTAATAATAACCAGAAAGTAATATTCCATTTGTATCTCACATTTTCAATAATGTCTGCCCTCATTATTATAAAGCAGAAAACGCTATCCTGATAAAATTCAAATTATTTTTCATGATATTTGACTAAGAAGAAACACTTAATATACTTAAGGTTTGTTGATTTTAAGACTGACACTATACTTATTACGATAGTTTGACTGTAATATCTTACTATCAGCGTAATAGCTTCTCGCCTTTTCTACTACTTACGCGGGATATCACTGAATTGTTTTTGAACACACATTTTGGAGAAAAAAATGAATAAAAAACTACTTACTTCATTGGTTCTAGCGGGTCTTGTTACTATCACAGCAGGCTGTGATGATTCATCTAAAAAAGTGGATGAAGGTATTGATAAGGCAAAAGAAACAGCAACTCAAGTCACTGAAACAGCGCAAGATAAAGCCAACGAGTTGACAGAGCAAGCAAAAGATAAAGCAACCGACTTGAAAGAGGATGCATCAGCAAAAGCTGATGAATTATCACAACAAGCTCAAGAGCTCAAAGATAAGGCAGAACAAAAAGCTGCAGAATTAAAAGCACAAGCTGATGAAAAAACAGATGCGCTAAAAGAGAATATTTCACAAAAAACAGATGAATTAAAAGATACAAGTGCAACAAAAGTGGAAGAGATCAAACAAAGTCTAGAAGCTGAAAGTAATAAACTCTCTGAAAAAGCTGCGGAGCTAAAACAAGACGCCAGCAAAACGGCTGATAACCTAATGCAAGAAGCTGACAATAAAGTTGATCAGCTAAAAAGTGATGCTTCAAAAACAAGTGGCGATATAAAGCAACAAGCTCAAGAGACAGAAAATCAAGCACTTGATAAAGCTGATCAATTGACCGATCAAGCAAAACAAAAAATTGATGATTTAAAAGCTGAGAACAAATAATCAGATTTCAGAATTTTTGATGAATTGAAAGCCAGTGGTTCTCCACTGTTTTTTTTTGTGCAAAAAAAAAGACAAGGGTTGATCGATTAAGCAAAAAATGTAACCATGTTATCCTTTTTTCAACAGGAGAAACCTATTAAAGAGCGAAAGCACTTATATCACAACAATAGTAATTAATTGATTTTAAATATAGTTTTCTTCACCTTACGGAAAAAACAATTTATTTCCGTTCTTTTATAAAATATCAGATTGATTTGATATTTTATTCAAATTTTCTTATGAACTTTTCTTTTCTGATAACGTAAGCAATCAGATAGTGGAAAGTTTATTTGTAGGAAGATAACAAAAAATAGGTTAACTATGAGTCAACAAAACGATATAACCCCTCAAAAAGTTAGGATGAAAATTAATCCTCCCGTTTTTTATACATCAGCGCTGTTAATTTTATTGGTCGTTGGCTTCTCTGCGTTATTTCCAGAGCTGGCTAATGATAAATTAGGTCATCTTCAGGAAAACCTCTTCACGAATGCAAGTTGGTTCTACATTCTAGCCGTAGCATTGGTTTTGCTGAGTGTGACTTATTTAGGTCTTTCCCGTTTTGGTCAAATAAAACTAGGTCCCGATCATGCACGCCCTCACTTTAGCTATTTTGCCTGGTTTGCCATGCTCTTTTCTGCGGGAATGGGTATTGGATTAATGTTCTTTGGTGTGGCTGAACCCGTCATGCATTATTTAATGCCTCCTACTGGCGATGCCCAAACCATAGAAGCAGCCAAAGAAGCTATGCGACTTACTTTTTTCCACTGGGGATTACATGCATGGGCTATTTATGCCATTGTCGCTTTAATCTTGGCTTTTTTCTCTTATCGCCATGGTTTGCCATTAACATTACGTTCAGCACTTTATCCTATTATTGGTGATCGCATACATGGCCCTATTGGCCATGCTGTAGATATTTTTGCTGTTATGGGAACGGTATTTGGTGTTGCAACCTCTCTGGGTTTTGGTGTTTTACAGGTGAATGCCGGTTTAAATCACCTTTTTGGTGTTCCGATTAATCCAACTGTTCAAGTTATTTTAATTGTTGTAATCACGGCTCTTGCTACTATTTCCGTTGTGTCTGGATTAGAAAAAGGGATCCGCTTTTTATCCGAGCTCAACTTAGGTTTAGCCGTTATTCTTCTTTTATTAGTGATCATTCTCGGCCCAACAGTATTGATATTAAAATCATTTGTTGAAAATACTGGTGGATATTTATCTGAAATTGTGAGTAAAACCTTTAATCTTTATGCTTATGAACCAAAATCGAGCGATTGGTTAGGAGGATGGACACTACTTTATTGGGGTTGGTGGTTATCATGGTCCCCATTTGTCGGTATGTTTATTGCTCGTATTTCTCGTGGCCGTACTATCCGCGAATTTGTTGTCGGTGTTCTGTTTGTTCCTGCTGGCTTTACTTTACTTTGGATGACAGTGTTTGGTAACACAGCAATCCATTTAATCAAAGACAAAGGTGCCGAAACACTTGCCAATATTGTGCAACAAGATGTTTCCTTGGCTTTATTTGAGTTCTTAAACTATTTTCCATTTTCAACCGTATTATCCTTTGTTGCGATGCTGATGGTCATTGTATTTTTTTGTAACATCTGCGGACTCTGGAGCTATGGTTGTAGACACGTTAGCATCAGGGGGAGATAGTGAAACACCTGTATGGCAACGTATTTTCTGGGCTGCCTTAATGGGTATTTCAGCCATCACCTTATTATTAGCGGGTGGATTAACGGCACTTCAAACTGTTACGATTGCAAGTGCATTACCTTTCTCTATTGTATTACTCGCTTCTATTTATGGGTTAATAAAAGCACTAAGAGTTGATGTGTATAAACGAGACAGCCAACAGTTAACTACGATTGCACCACCAGCAAGCCGTAATCCAATTCCTTGGCAACGTCGTTTAAGAAATATTGCTTATTTTCCAAAACGTTCCCATGTAAAACGTTTTATGGATGAAGTAATTCAACCTTCAATGGAAATGGTCTCTGCTGAATTAAGCAAACAAGCAACTCAATGCTATATACATAATGAAGAAGATGATCGCATTGGCTTCGAAGTCGATTTAGGCGATGACATGAATTTCTTCTATGAAGTTCGTCTGCGTTTTTATACCCAACCAGCCTTTGCTTTAGCTGGATTAAGTGATGAAGAAAGAGACGAAGAACATAAATATTATCGTGCGGAAATCCACTTAAAAGAAGGTGGACAAGATTACGATGTCATGGGTTGGACAAAAGAACAAATCATTCACGATATTCTTGATCAGTATGAAAAACACATTCACTTTTTACATGTGTTAGGTAAGCAATAATTTTATCTACATGAAAAAGCAAAAAAGGAGATGCTCTAGCATCTCCTTTTTATTATCAATCAACTCTCAATCTTTTATTTTTCTGAACGTTCTACACTATCTGAATTAAGTGCCATCAGCTCTTTTAATAATCCTGATAACTGTTGTAACTTTTCAGTTGAAAACTTTTGCTCAAGTAATTGATAACCTTCTTCAATTTTAGGTTGAATTTTATCGTATAAGTTCTGACCGTTGGTAGAAAGTGAAACAAAAAGCTTTCGTTGGTCACTAACGGGTTTTAGTCGACAAATAAGCTCATCTCTTTCCATTCGAATAAGAATACCCGTTAAACTTGGTCGAAGAATACACGATTTTTGTGCTAATTCGTGAAAATCAATAGAACGCTTATCAGCAAGCACTCGAATAATCCGCCATTGTTGTTCTGTCAGATTATGCTCTTTAAGAACAGGTCGAAAAAACCCCATCGCAGATTCCCGAGCTTGCAATAGCGCGATAGTTAATGATTCATGCATAATCAAGAAGCTCTTTATATGGTGCTATAGGTGAATGGACGAAAAATCACTCAGTATAGACAGTGAAAAAGTACCGCTATTTATGGTTTATAAAAATGACTATATTCTAAGAATAAACTATTTGTTACAATTATTCATATTAACAAATAAATAAAGTTGACTCAATTTTTGCAATTTTATTCTCTTTGTGCAATTTATCACCCTTTCCTTTTATTGATTTTAACTCCTCTTTTCACAACCATTTGGCTTATCTGCAATTATTATTAGTTTGCAATTTGTGTTATTCCTCTATCAATCAAAAAAAGTCGCCTAATTTACCTATTACCTTAGCGATAAATTAGGAATAATAATCATAGCGATAAGGTTGACTCACGTTTTTTTGAGATAAAGTTAACAGGTTGTAACAAAGAAAGATTGCTATCTTTGTTTATGCGCGGTAGCGTTACGGCTTTAAACTCGTGTAGCAAAGAAACCAGCGTTCATAACAACTTTGTTAAGCGAAGTCGTTAGAACATGTTTTAACGACCTTAACTAATCATTATTTTAAGTGAAGACGCCCACAGACGAGAAGTCTGGCAGTAGGAGTAAAGAATGTCTGAGGAAAAACAGGCTAACCCACTTTTTCGGGATGCAATGGCAAGCTTAGGTGCTGCGGTCAATATCGTTGCAACAAATGGCCATGCTGGGTGCTGTGGTTTAACCGCAACAGCAGTATGCTCAGTGACTGACACCCCACCAACCGTGATGGTTTGTATCAACAGTAAAAGTCAGATGAATACCATTTTTCAAGAAAATGGAAAATTAAGCATTAATATATTGAATCATGAACAGGAAGAAATGGCCTGTCATTTCGCCGGAATGACTGGGCTTGCGATGGCAGAACGTTTTACCCAACCAGGATGGCAAAACGGTCAATTACAACAACCGGTATTAACAAATGCACTCGCCTGCTTAGAAGGCGATATTTATGATGTTCGCCAAGTTGGCACACATTTTGTTTATATGGCTGAAATTAAAAATATTGCTGTACGTGAAGATGGTGACGGACTCATTTATTTTAAACGTCGTTTCCATTCTGTTAAAAATGAATTGGTGCCTATCTCCATTTAAACGTTGACTATTTCTGGCTCAAGATGAAAACGCGCTTTTAATAAGGGCGTTTTTTATTTTTATTAATGTCTTCATAAAAATAAATATTTATCTAAAATAAGTGAATACTTATTTATTTAAGTAATGATTCCTAATTTTTTAGTCTTTATTAAACTTTTATTAACATCCGTTTGTTATAAAAGAATATATTTTAATTATAATGAAAAAATTCTTCTTATAATCAATCAGTCATATCATAAAAAATATTTTCTTTTCGCTTTAATCATTCATCTCTATTTAATTTGATCAGATTAAAACATGCACAAAGAATAATTTTACAGGTGATATTTTATACCAAAAATCCATTAAATGACTTTATTTGAAAATAAATTAATGAATATTTTTTTCAATCTGGTATTAATCTTCCTTACAGTGTGATCAACCTTTGAGAAGTCATTCTATCAATATATTAGTCTACTCGACTTGCTGATTACCTTCTTAAATTTGCAAACATCACTCTAAATACGGCAGATAATGTTATCGTCGTGTAACATATCTCATCAGTTTGAGTAAATAACATCGTTGTTGAAAATAAATAATAATTAGGGGCATTACAGATATGGATAAACCCGCTCAAGTCGGTTTATTACAACAACCTAAACCATTCTTTATGATTTTCTTTGTAGAATTATGGGAACGTTTTGGTTACTACGGCGTACAAGGTATTCTTGCCGTTTATTTTGTTAGTAAACTCGGTTTCTCTCAAGAACAAGCTTTTATTACTTTTGGTGCATTCTCAGCACTGGTTTATGGGCTTATTTCTATTGGTGGCTATGTTGGTGATCACTTATTAGGAACAAAACGAACAATTGTTTTAGGTGCTATTGTTCTGGCTATCGGTTATTTCATGACGGGTATGTCAATCATGTACCCTAATTTAATTTTCTACGCATTAGGAACTATCGCTGTAGGTAACGGTTTATTTAAAGCTAATCCTGCAAGCTTATTAGCAAAATGCTATCCCCCTAAAGATCCTCGTCTTGATGGTGCATTTACACTATTTTATATGTCGATAAATGTCGGCTCACTAATCTCTTTATCTATTGCGCCAGTGCTTGCCGATCGTTATGGATATAGCCTGACTTATAATATTTGTGGTATTGGCTTGATTATCGCTTTATTGGTTTATTTCTTCTGTCGTAAGATGGTGGCAAATATTGGGTCTGAACCAGACCATTTACCAATGAATTACAACAAACTGCTATTAGTCATCGCGGGCTCTGTAGCTATGGTATTTGCTTGTGCATGGTTACTGCACAACGTAATGATTGCGAATATTGTTTTAGTTAGCTTGTCTATTATTGTTGTCTTCATTTATTTCCGTGAAGCCTTTAAACAAAAAGACAGAGTTGCGCGCAATAAAATGTATGTTGCCTTTGTTCTGATGTTAGAAGCCGTTATTTTCTACATCCTTTACGCACAAATGCCAACCTCACTAAACTTCTTTGCTATTCACAACGTTCATCATAATTTATTGGGTTTTGAGATCCATCCTGTAAGCTTCCAAGCTTTAAACCCATTCTGGATTATTATTGCGAGCCCAATCTTAGCGATCATATATAGCCGTTTAGGCGCGAAAGGCAAAGACTTCTCAATGCCAGCGAAGTTTACCGCAGGTATGCTTCTGTGCTCGTTAGGATTCCTTACAGCTGCTGCATCGGGGATGTGGTTTGCAGATGCTCAAGGCTTAACATCACCTTGGTTTATCGTTCTGGTTTATTTATTCCAGAGTTTAGGTGAGCTAATGATCAGTGCGTTAGGCTTAGCTATGGTTGCGGCTTTTGTACCGCAATATATGATGGGCTTTATTTTAGGTATGTGGTTCTTGACTCAAGCAACAGCCTATTTATTAGGTGGTTATGTTGCCACCTTCACCGCTGCACCAGAAGGTATTACAGATCCGCTACAGACTTTACCTATTTATACCGATGTATTTGGTAAAATTGGTATGGTGACCTTAATTGTAGGTCTGGTTATGTGGGCAACAGTGCCTCTACTTAACCGAATGATGAAAGAAGAAAGCAAAAGCGTTAAAGTCACGGGCTAATCTTTCAGTTAATAGATTACTAAATTTAAGCGTCTATTTATTGATAGGCGCTTTTTTATGTCTGCTTTATCTCAATATTAGATCTTCTTTCGTGTGGGTCAAATATCACGACTAGAGACTAAAGATATTGGTTATCGACACAATTTCATACCTAATTTTTTGAATATAAATGTCATCATAGCCAGGCTACCTGATAACTTTCTATCAAGCATAAAAAACCCGCAAAATAAGCGGGTTTTTTTTCATTTCAAAGAACGAATTAATTACAGAACATCAATCGCATTCAATTCTTTAAATGCTTGCTCTAAGCGAACAACCATAGATGATTGTGCTTGGCGTAACCAGTTACGTGGATCGTAGTATTTCTTGTTAGGTTTATCTGCACCTTCTGGGTTACCTAACTGACCTTGTAGATAGCCTTCGTTCTTTTTGTAGAACTGTAAAATACCATCCCAAGTTGCCCACTGAGTATCAGTATCGATATTCATTTTGATAACACCGTAATCAACTGCTTCTTTGATTTCTTCTGCTGAAGAACCCGAACCGCCGTGGAAAACAAAATCTAAACTATTGTGTGGCAGGTTGAATTTCTCTGATACGTAGTCTTGTGAATTACGGAGAATTTTTGGCGTTAACTGAACGTTACCTGGTTTATAAACACCGTGAACGTTACCGAAAGAAGCAGCGATAGTGAAGCGAGGACTTACTGCACTCAGTTTTTCGTATGCGTAAGCAACATCTTCTGGTTGAGTATAAAGCGCTGAGCTATCCATCCCCGTGTTATCAACACCGTCTTCTTCACCACCAGTACAGCCTAATTCGATTTCTAAAGTCATATCGATTTTAGCCATACGCGCTAAATATTTAGCACAGATTTCAATGTTTTCTTCTAATGACTCTTCTGATAAGTCAATCATATGAGAAGAGAACAGAGGTTTACCTGTTTTCGCGTAGTGTTTTTCACCTGCATCTAACAAACCATCAATCCATGGTAATAATTTTTTTGCACAGTGGTCAGTATGCAAAATAACAGGCACACCGTAATATTCAGCCATTTGGTGTACATGATGCGCACCAGAAATTGCGCCTAAAATAGCAGCTTGCTGTGGTACATCTGATTTAAGGCCTTTACCTGCGATAAATGCAGCACCACCGTTAGAGAACTGTACAATAACAGGAGAACGAACTTTCGCCGCAGCTTCTAACACAGCATTAATTGAGTCAGTACCTACACAGTTAACCGCAGGTAGAGCAAATTTATTTTCTTTTGCTACTGCAAATACTTTTTGTACATCATCACCCGTGATGACACCCGGTTTCACGAAATCAAAAACTTTAGACATGTAATAAGATCCTATATTTGGAACAGGTAGAAAGTAACTTTCTACCTGTAAATGAGCTGACTTAATTACTGTTTAGCGCGTTCTTCTAACATTGCAACAGCGGGCAGTTTTTTCCCTTCAACGAACTCTAAGAAAGCACCACCACCGGTTGAAATGTAAGAGATTTTGTCTGCAATATCAAATAAATCAATCGCAGCCAGCGTATCACCACCACCAGCGATAGAGAACGCTTCACTTTCTGCGATCGCATTCGCGATAATTTCTGTCCCTTTGCGGAAGTTAGGGAATTCAAACACACCTACAGGACCATTCCACAGGATAGTTTTTGCATTTTTCAGAATTTCAGCTAAACGTTCAGCTGTTACATCACCGATATCCAGTACTTGTTCATCATCTTTGATGTCACTTGCTGATTTTAAAACAGCTTCAGCTGTTTCAGAGAATTCTGTCGCAACACGAACATCGCTTGGTACTGGAATATCACATTTTTCCATTAGCTTTTTGGCATCATCAACAAGGTCTGCTTCATATAAAGAGCGGCCTACTGGATGACCTTCTGCTGCGATAAAGGTATTTGCAATACCACCACCAACAATTAATTGGTCAGCAATTTTTGATAAAGAATCTAATACAGTCAGTTTAGTTGAAACTTTAGAACCACCAACAATCGCAACCATTGGGCGAGCTGGTTTGTCTAATGCTTTACCTAATGCTTCAAGCTCTGCTGATAACAGTGGACCCGCGCAAGCAACTTGTGCAAATTTAGCTACACCATGAGTTGATGCTTGAGCACGGTGAGCCGTACCGAATGCATCCATTACGAATACATCACATAATGCAGCGTATTGTTTAGACAGTGTTTCGTCGTCTTTCTTTTCGCCTTTGTTAAAACGAACGTTTTCAAGAACAACTAACTCACCTGCATTGACTTCAACACCATTTAAATAGTCTTTAGCAAGGCTAACTGGTGCGGTTAATTTGTCTTTCAGATAGTCAACAACTGGTTTTAAAGAGAACTCTTCGTTGTACTCACCTTCGGTAGGACGACCTAAGTGAGAAGTTACCATCACTTTAGCGCCTTGTTTTAACGCGGCTTCAATTGTTGGTAAAGAAGCACGGATACGCGCATCTGAAGTCACTTTACCATCTTTAACTGGAACGTTCAGGTCAGCACGGATAAGAACTCGTTTACCCGCTAGGTCTAAATCGGTCATCTTAATTACAGACATGATGAATCCTCTCATTGATTCTCTAAAATTTAGTAATCTTCTGTTCAGTGCGTTGTAATATTACGCGACACCGTCATTAAAACATGATTATTTAAAACCAGTTGCAGCCATAGCTAACGTTGTATCAAGCATTCTATTAGCAAAGCCCCATTCATTATCACACCAGACTAACGTCTTGATCAGGTGTTGCCCACTGACCCTTGTTTGTGTGCCATCAACGATAGCACTATGAGGATCGTGGTTAAAATCAGTTGAGACTAATGGCAATTCTGTGTAATCCACTATACCACGAAATGCGCCAGTTGCTGATTTTTGAATTAACCGATTGACATCTAACACATTTACAGCTGTTTTTACAGTCACACTTAAATCAATTGCCGTCACATTAATTGTAGGAACTCGTACAGAAATTGCCTCAAAATGATCCTTAAATTTTGGGAAAATCCGAGTAATTCCTGCGGCCAATTTCGTATCAACAGGAATAATAGATTGTCCTGCGGCACGAGTACGGCGTAAATCCTTATGATATGCATCAATCACGGGTTGATCGTTCATGGCTGCATGGATTGTTGTTACTGTTCCTGATTCTATATTAAACGCATCATCCATCATTTTAATGATGGGAATAATGCAATTTGTTGTACAAGATGCATTTGAAACAATACGATGCTCTTTTTTAAGTTCATGTTGATTAACACCAAAAACCACTGTTGCATCTAAATCTGTTGTGCCGGGATGAGAAAAGAGCACTTTTTTGGCACCTTGTGCAATATGCGCTTCGCCATCAACACGAGAGCCGTAAGCACCACTACAATCAAGTACGACATCGATACCAAGTTCACCCCAAGGTAAATCAGTAATATCAGCGTGATGAAAGAGACGAATAGTATCATCACCTACTTGCAATAAATCGTTATTAATTCGTACATCCCAAGCAAAACGTCCGTGGCTGGAGTCATACTTGAGAAGATGCCCAATACCTTGCGCATCAGCCAATTCATTTATTGCAATAACCGTTATTTCAGCCCGTTTACCTGATTCATAAAGCGCTCTTAACACATTACGCCCTATACGACCAAAACCGTTAATAGCGACTCTGATTGTCATGTGACTTCCTTGATAACTAGTAATTTGCAACCGCTTAGAATAATAGAGCACGATACTAATCAACAACGATAAATCAAGTAAATCTAGGAATTGTGCAGTCACCGACATTTTAGAGATAACTGAAACGGTTCAGCTTACTGATAATCAGATTACGAGAAATGCGAGAAGATCGCAATAGTAAACAAAGATGGAAGGATAAAAAAAGAGCACATCTGAGAAATTCTTCCCAAAAATGTGCTCTTGTTAACACTTATTGATTATTTCAGTAAAGATTTTGCTTGTGTGACCACATTTTCAACAGTGAAACCAAACTCTTCAAATAATTCATTTGCAGGAGCTGATTCACCAAAACTGTGCATACCTACAATCGCACCATCTAAACCAACATATTTGAACCAGTAGTCAGCAATACCGGCTTCGATAGCAACACGTGCTTTCACAGATGTTGGTAATACTGCTTCACGGTAATCTGCATCTTGTTTATCAAACGCATCCGTTGCTGGCATTGAAACCACTCGAACTTTACGACCTTCTGCAGTTAATTGATCGTAAGCATTGACGGCTAGTTCAACCTCTGAACCCGTAGCGATAAAGATAAGCTCTGGCGTACCGTCACAATCTTTCAGGATGTAACCACCCTTCTCGATGTTTGCCAATTGCTCTTGAGTGCGTGGTTGCTGTGCAAGATTTTGACGAGAGAAAATCAGAGCTGTTGGGCCATCTTTACGATCAATTGCATATTTCCATGCAACAGCTGATTCAACTTGGTCACATGGACGCCATGTGCTCACGTTTGGTGTTACACGCAGACTTGCCATTTGCTCAACAGGTTGGTGAGTTGGGCCATCTTCACCCAGACCGATAGAGTCATGAGTATAAACAAAGATACTGCGGATCTTCATCAGAGCAGCCATACGTACAGCATTACGTGCATATTCCATAAACATCAAGAAGGTTGCGCCGTAAGGAACAAAACCGCCGTGTAATGCAATACCGTTCATGATTGCAGACATACCGAATTCACGTACACCGTAATGGATGTAGTTACCCGCTTTATCTTCGTTTAATGCTTTAGAACCAGACCACATAGTCAGGTTACTTGGTGCTAAGTCCGCAGAACCACCCATGAATTCTGGTAATACTTTACCAAATGCTTCTAATGCATTTTGAGACGCTTTACGGCTTGCAATGCTTGAAGGGTTTTGTTGCAGATTTTCAATAAATGCTTTGGAATCTTTTTCCCAATTAGCTGGCAATTCACCAGAAATACGACGTTTGAATTCAGCCGCTAATTCAGGGAACTGTGCTGCGTAGGCTGCAAATTTAGTATCCCATGCTGCTTCTTTTGCTTTACCTGCTTCTTTCGCATCCCACTCTTTATAAATTTCTTGTGGAATTTCGAATGCGCCGTATTCCCAACCTAACGCTTTGCGTGTTTCAGCGATTTCTGCATCACCTAATGGAGAACCGTGAGAATCTGCAGTACCTGCTTTATGAGGAGAACCAAAACCGATAGTGGTTTTACAAATCAGCAGTGAAGGTTTGTCAGTGATCTGTTTTGCAGTTTCAATAGCTGCTTTGATGCTTGCTGCATCGTGACCATCAATACCACTGATGACATGCCAACCATAAGCGTCAAAACGCTCTGCTGTATTATCGGTAAACCAACCATGCACTTGACCATCAATAGAGATACCATTGTCATCATAAAATGCGATCAGTTTACCTAACTGTAATGTTCCAGCTAAAGAACACGCTTCGTGAGAGATACCTTCCATCATACAACCATCACCCATAAAGGCGTAGGTGTAGTGGTCAACGATATCATGACCAGGACGGTTAAATTGAGCCGCTAATGTACGTTCTGCAATTGCAAAACCCACTGCATTTGCAATACCTTGACCTAAAGGACCCGTTGTTGTTTCAACACCCGGGGTATAACCATATTCTGGGTGACCTGGTGTTTTAGAATGCAATTGACGGAAGTTTTTCAAATCATCTAAAGAAACTTGATAACCAGACAGGTGCAGTAAGCTATAAATCAGCATTGAAGCATGGCCGTTAGATAATACAAAACGGTCACGATCAGCCCAGTTAGGGTTAGTCGGGTTATGATTTAAAAAATCACGCCATAATACTTCTGCAATATCAGCCATACCCATAGGGGCGCCAGGGGTGTCCTGATTTCGCTTTTTGCACAGCATCCATACTTAAAAAACGGATCGCATTAGCAAGGGTTTTACGAGTGGTCATTTTCTACTCCAAGTCGGATAAAAAGCATCTAGATAGCTGATTCTCTCAATGCAGGCAAAAAACCGCAATATAAAAAATCCACAAAGGTGGTTATCGTAATTAGCTTAAAACAATAATTCTTTGATTTACACAGCATTTTTTACGATAAAAGCGGAAAATAACATTACATCACTGCATTATTGCGCAACAAAAAACAAAAAACATAATTATTTGCGCAATTGAGAAGCAGCTATTAAACCTTAGCTTGATGTGACTAATCAAGATAAAATTTCATTGCCGAATTATCCAACAAATCAAATAAATATCGCTTTTGTTTTAATCATAACCTAATAACTGACTGTACTTGTTACGAGAACGTAGAATTATAAGAGATTAAAAAAGATAAAAAAAAAGATAATTCATTGATTACATAATAAAAGTTTCATTTACATCATATATGAATTAAAGGAAAAATCAGCGTAAAGCAAATGTTGCTTTTTAATATTAATAACAAAGGATAAAAACAAATTTAATTCTATTTTTCACTCTAACTGAAAACTTATTTTAAATAACCAGAACTAAATCACCACTAATGTCTTTTTACAAAAACCTATCGGAAAATGGCCTTGGCAGTAAATCTGAATAATATTTTCCCAATTATCACCATAATTGAAATATTTTTCAGTAAGATACTGTCTAAAGGCGTAACATATCGCATTTCTTGCTGCAATTTTAAAGTTATGTGCATCGAATTGAAATTGATTATCTGGCACAGGGAACGCTTTTAAACTCTCTATCACCGCTTTACTGACAAGTAATCGCATCTCAACCAAATCTTTGGGATATTCTTGTTTTATATAGAAAGGATCGTCTTGAGTGGGGGAAGTTGGCAACCATACGACATTTAAAGGCGATTCAAAACAAGCTTGGATACTGTGAAAATAGATAATTTTTTTATCATCGAAGTTTCCCTTTCCCATATTAGAAAAAAAAGGAGTAGTACCCATTTTTTGTTGAATTTCGTTAAAAAAGCTCATGGCTAATAGACTCAATTATTTTTACGTTAATTCTATCTGATTTCAACATAACATGCTGATCCTAAATGTATGAATATTGATAAAATACGTAATATCCTTTATGGCAATGAGATCCTTACTAGAATAAATCTTTGTTTAGCGATGATTATCTTCCACTAACGCTAAAAAATGATCTTGAAGGTCGCCTTGAATTTCCTCGTCATCATAAATAAGCTGAAAATCTTTATCGATATTATTAATAAAATATGTACCGTCGAGTGTTCCGAATATTGTTGATGCCGTATCTGTCATCACGATTTTCAATATATTAATTACTGACAGCCTTTATTTTTCTGATAAATTAACAAAAAATTTATTCATTTGAGAGAAAGTACCTTCATAGTAATGCTCTGGATCTTGCCTATTTAACCTTTCATTATATTGTTTGAGGTTATCCTCAAATAACTCTTTATATATTTCATTAATAAATTCTAAGATAGTGGTATCAAATATTAAAAGTAAAGAATAATAACTTAGAAAAATATGAAGAGAGGAAATTATTTAAGGCTATAAAAGCAAAAACCCCAGCATAAATGCTGGGGTTTGGAATATTGGCGGAACGGACGGGACTCGAACCCGCGACCCCCTGCGTGACAGGCAGGTATTCTAACCAACTGAACTACCGCTCCGCGTATCCTTTCGGACGAGGTGAATATTACGAATCTCTTGCCTTGTCGTCAACTGTTTTTCTAACAAAAAGATGCATTTGGATAGTTTTTAATCTCAGCTAACCATTTCTGCTTTTTTTATATTCAAACGGCATCATCATTTGATGCAGGACGCCACAAACAATGCCCGCCTTTTTTCTCAACTAAATCTAACCGAGACTCATGCTCAGCAAGCTCTTCTGCGGTTGCTCTTATGACTCTTAATCCTGAAATTGGACGCTCAATACGTTGAATATCATTTTGCTCTTGTTCGTTACTTGATTCGCCTTCCATTGAAAATGCTAATGCGGTTTGTCCACCGGTCATTGCCAAGTAGACATCAGAAAGTATTTCAGCATCCAATAACGCGCCGTGAAGAGTACGTTTAGAGTTATCTATTAAGTATCTATCACATAAAGCATCAAGGTTATTTCGCTTACCGGGAAATAATGCCCTTGCCATTGCAAGGCTATCAGTAATTTGGCAGAACGTTTCGGTAGGCGGAATATCACGGTTAAGTTTTCTAAACTCATAATCCATAAAGCCGATATCGAACGATGCGTTATGAATAATCAGTTCAGCGCCACGAATATACTCTAAAAACTCGTCAGCAATATCCGCAAAAGAAGGACAATCCTCTAAAAACTCATCACTAATACCGTGAACTTCAAAGGCTTCAGGATCAACTAATCTTTCAGGCTTAATATACACATGGAAATTTCGCCCTGTTAATCGACGATTGATAACCTCTACGGCACCAATTTCAATGATATTATGACCTTCATAATGAACGCCCAGTTTATTCATACCGGTAGTTTCGGTATCAAGTACAATTTGTCGTGTGATTGGAGTGCTCATAATCCGTTTTTATGTCAGACTTAGGGTTAATTTTTCGTATTAATCAAAAAGGATAAGTCGCCTTTATGCACAAGCAGGTAGAAATATTCACCGATGGTTCATGCTTAGGCAACCCAGGCCCCGGTGGTTATGGCGCTATTTTACGCTATCAACAACATGAAAAAACCCTGAGTGAAGGTTTTTTTATGACCACCAATAACCGAATGGAACTTCTTGCCGCTATCGTAGCATTAGAAACGTTAAAATTCCCTTGTAAAATTACACTAACAACAGATAGCCAATATGTCAGGCAAGGTATTACACAATGGATCCATAGCTGGAAAAAGCGTCAATGGCGTAAAGCAGACAAAAGCCCTGTGCTGAATGTCGATTTATGGAAGCGATTAGATAGTGCTATTACTCGTCATGAAATTGAATGGCATTGGGTGAAAGGCCATGCAGGTCATGATGAAAATGAACGTTGTGATGAATTAGCGAAAGCAGCTGCACAAGCACCAACTCAAGAAGACACAGGTTATATCGAAAGCCAAAAAGATAAAACCACAGATTAGTAAGCATTATGACTCTGGATGATTACGAGTCGCCCCTAAAACTCGACCTTTTACACTCATGCGTGGTAAGGCAAATTTCAAGGCTGTGGGTGTCAAAGGAAGCGTTCTTTTACGTGCAATGATTAAATTTAAACAGCCACCAGTATGATAGCGGCTACCATCACGTTTTATTGGTCTTGAAAATGGCATAATCTGGAAATTCTGTTGCGTCATCACTTCATAATTTAACACACTAAGCCAATCTATTTGGCGACGAAGTGAAAACATACGACTAGAATAAGGCTGTTTTTGTCGTAAAAAAGGCGTGCATTTTCCCAGTCCTAATAAACTAATTGGGTTAAAGCTCGTTAATACTATCCAGCCATCATCGATTAAAACGCGATCAGCTTCTCGTAATAGCCAATGGGGATCCGCACTATAATCAAGCATATGTGCCATAAGGCAAACATCAATCGATTTATTTTCAAAGGGTAGATAATTTAAAGACGCGATAACATCCGCATTTATTGCATTTGATGTCACATTGACTTGATGTGAAACGATACTTAATTTGGTATCCAGTTCGGCACTGAGTTGACCGAGTTTCAACAAATGAAAGCCATACATTTTCGGCCACCAATTTTGTAAACGCAATTCAATCGCCATGCGATAATATTCTCCCCAAGGAATATCTCGCCAAGAATCTGGCATAATAATCGGTGTTGCTGAACGTGCTGCTTTCATCGTTTAACCCTTTATAATTTATAAGTAAGGTAACTTATATGGAGCTTATCAGAATTCCTGCTTTATCCGATAACTACATTTGGCTATTAAGTAATGAAAATAGTGAATGTGTGATTGTTGATCCTTCACAAGCTAAGCCTGTTATTGAAATACTCTCACAACGGTCACTAACACCTATCGCAATTTTATTAACCCATCACCATGATGATCATGTTGGTGGTGTCGCTGAACTTGTAAAAAAATATCCTAACATCGACGTTTTTGGCCCACAAGAAACACAAAGTAAAGGGGCTGAAAATATTATTCATAACCAAGAGCATATTATTATTAGCTCTTTTACTTTTAATGTGATTGGTACACCAGGCCATACATTGGGTCATGTTGCTTATTATTGTGAGCCTTATCTATTTTGTGGCGATACCCTGTTTTCAGGGGGGTGTGGCCGTTTATTTGAAGGGACTGCGCAACAGATGTTTAGCTCATTACAAAGATTAAGTGCATTACCTGATAGCACATTAATTTGTTGTGCGCATGAATATACGCTTTCAAATATGAACTTTGCACATCATATCATGCCAGAAAATGCACTTATTACCGATTATTTAGCCCAAGTTAGTGAAATGCGTAAAAACTTGCAACCTACTGTGCCGATAACACTGAAAAATGAAAAGAGTATTAATCTTTTTTTGAAATCTGACGATATTGATTTACAAAGGATTTTAGGTATAACCACTAATACTTACGCTCCAATTAAGACATTTACAAAATTAAGAGAATTAAAAGACAACTTTTAGTGCCTATTGGTTGTTTTATTTGGGCACACTAAGTATCATTTGGTTCAAAAAACACACAGGATGAATTTTTCTATTATGAAGACAAAAGCGATTTTGTTCTCCATATTGCTATTGGCGGGTTGCCAGCAATCTGAGAACATTAAACCTAATTTGTCTGCGATCACACCACTATCAACGAAAGGGACTTCAACTTCTCACCAACCTCAATATGATGTAAAAACCAATTTATGGGGTTATGTGGTAAGTGAATTGAAAATGGAACTCCCCAAAAATGAAAGGATCTCGCAGCAAGAGTTGTATTTTTTAAATAATCCCAAACATATACAGAGCGTAGCTTCTCGCGCTGAACCTTATATGTATTCAATTATTGATGAAATTGAAAAACGTGAATTACCGATGGAACTTGCTCTCGTTCCTGTTGTTGAAAGTGCCTTTAATCCCCATGTTACCTCATCTGCAAATGCAGCTGGTTTATGGCAATTTGTTCCAATAACCGGTAATTACTATGGTTTGGCACAAAACCAATGGTATGACGGCCGTCGTGATGTCATGGCGTCAACCAAAGCTGCACTTGATTTACTTGAACGCCTGTATGTAATGTTTGATAGTGATTGGGCACTTGCCCTTGCTGCTTATAACGCTGGTGAAGGCCGTGTTATGCAAGCAATAAAGGCAAATGAAAGTAAAAACTTACCAACAGATTATTGGTCTCTTTCTTTACCTAAAGAAACGATGAATTATGTACCGAAAATTCTCGCATTAAGTAAAGTTATTCGTGAAAACGAACAAAATATTACTTTTCCAAAAAGTAACTATCGCGATAAAGCATTGGCCTCATTTGATGTCGGCGAACAAATCACGTTAAATAAAGTTGCTGAATTAAGCCAGTTACCTATAAATACAGTGAAAGATTATAACCCTGGCTATAAACGAGGAATAACCGCACCAAATGGCCCTCATGTCATTATGTTGCCTCGAAATAAGCTTGAGCAATTCCGTAATGCTTTTGCAGATGAAGCGGTATTAGAGACTATTCGTTTAGCTGTTGCCAAAACAAATCAGTCTATTAAGCAAGAAGGTATTTATAAAGTTCGCTCTGGGGATTCATTTTACGCTATTGCTCGTCGCTTACAATATGAGCATAAAAGACTTACAACGTATTAATGGATTAAATGCAAAAAGCACCCTATTAGTAGGACAAACATTAAAAATTCATAATGCAGGTAGTATCAGTAATAGCACGGTAACAAAACCGACAAAACCGTCTCCGAGTTATTACAAAGTTCGACAGGGAGATTCTTATTACAGCATCGCTCGTCGCCACGGTATTAACCTTAAATTATTAATGAGTTGGAACTCAGACATTAAAATGTTAAAACCGGGTACACAACTTACACTTTACACAAAATAGCTAATTTATATTCATATATTGATTAAAGCCATCAATGTTATGACATCTTTGGTCTTAATATTGATGGTTTTTTATGACTAAGACAAATCATGCCATTCCCCCCTTGCTTGATTTATTTTCTAAAGCGATCTCTATGGCCTTAACAACGTCAATTCAAAGAATAACAAGATGTAGGCAATAAAAAAGCGCCTGATATGACTATCAAGCGCTCTATTTAGATTAATTTGGTGTATTAACTACAGCCAGAAGAACCAAGCAAACAGAGAGATAACTAAAATACAAACTAGGTTAAGCACCCCACCGACTCGCACCATCTCTGTCTGTTTAATATAACCGGAGCCAAAGACAATCGCATTTGGTGGCGTTGCAACAGGTAACATAAACGCACATGATGCACCGATACCAATAATCATTGTTAATGCCATAAACTGGCATAACCTAATGCTTGAGCTACTGTGGCGAAGATTGGCACTAATAACGCCGCACTCGCCGTATTACTGGTAAATTCAGTTAACACAATAATAAAGGTCGTTACTGCAAGAATAATCACGAACCAATGGCTATTACCAAAGGTATTTTTCATAAAGTCAGCCATCACCAAACTTGCACCAGAAGATTGTAGAATTGCGCTCAGTGTTAAACCACCACCAAACAGCATTAATACACCCCACTCTGTGTTCTCTTGAATTTGGCTCCAACTTGCTACCCCTGTCACACCGATAACAATTGCTGCGCTTACAGCAATCACGGTATCCAAATCTTTCACACACCAAAAGCACTGCTAATGAAAGAACTGAAGATCCCAGCAAAAATACAGTAACTAAGAAGATGATCATGGTAATAACACGTTTGTTATTCCACTCTAAGACTTCTAATTTCAGGTCAAACTTATGTTTTAAGTTAGGACGTAACATCAGATACATCACGATAAACATGATAGGTAATAATACCAGCATGATTGGGACACCGTACTTCATCCACGTAATGAAATCTAAGTTTAATTGAGCTGCTGCAATCGCATTTGGCGGGCTTCCTACTAACGTACCTAAACCACCAATACTCGCACTGTAAGCAACACCTAATAATACGAATACGAAAGTATTACGTTCTGAACGAATATCTAAGTTAGATAAGATACCTAACCACTAAAGGTAACATCATTGCTGCTGTTGCAGTGTTACTGATCCACATTGACAATAATGCAGTGACACCAAATAACAACAATACCGCAATTGAGAGTTTACCTTTTGCAATCATTAATAAACGGTTAGCAATTAAGCGGTCTAGCCCTTGAATATGAAGCGCCGTTGCTAAAGCAAATCCACCGAAGAACAAGAAAATAATAGGATTCGCAAATGATTTTAATGACTCATTTGTATTCATTAGCCCAAGTACGACGGCTAAAATAGGAATAAATAATGCTGTGATCGTAACGTGAACAGCTTCAGTTAGCCATAACACTCCCACAAACACCATTAATGCTAAACCTGCATTGGCCCTTCGGATCATAAGGTAAAAATTCAAGCAAAAGTAATAATAAAACGACATCGATTGCCAGAATAATTAACCCTCGTTTGTTTATCGGGCTTGATTTCGCCGATGGGGCTAAATTGGACGCGTCCATTGATAATACTCCACATTAGCTGATATGAACATTAGGTTCACTAAGCCATAATTGTTAACGAAATAGGTTATATGTGAAATATAAAAACATTTCGCACCATTGAAAATGTGCAAAACGTATAATTGGGATCTCATCCACGAGAATTAACCAATTTATTAATAAAAGAGTAATAATTGAACACTATTTCCTCTTACACGTCACACTTTTTCAAAGTGCTCCAGAATAAATATTCTTTTTTCCTATAAAAAAATCCAAAAAAAAGAGGCGAACACAAGGTTCGCCTCTTTATAATTAATAAGATTTTTTAATCAAAGATACAAGATTATGCTTGGCCTTTAACTTCTTTCAGACCATTGAAAGGCGCTTTGTTACCTAATGCTTCTTCGATACGGATCAGTTGGTTGTATTTAGCAACACGGTCAGAACGGCTCATAGAACCCGTTTTGATTTGACCAGCAGCTGTACCAACTGCTAAGTCAGCGATAGTTGCATCTTCTGTTTCACCAGAACGGTGAGAAATAACAGCTGTGTAGCCTGCATCTTTCGCCATTTTGATTGCTGCTAACGTTTCTGTCAGTGAACCGATTTGGTTGAATTTGATCAGAATTGAGTTAGCGATACCTTTGTCGATACCTTCTTTCAGGATCTTAGTGTTAGTTACAAACAGGTCGTCACCAACCAGTTGGATTTTGTCACCAAGAACTTTAGTTTGGTATGCGAAACCATCCCAGTCAGATTCATTTAAACCATCTTCGATAGAAACGATTGGGTATTGTTTAGTTAGTTCTTCTAAGTAATGAGTGAACTCTTGTGAAGTGAAGGTTTTGCCTTCGCCTTTCAGTTCGTAGTTACCCGTTTCACTGTTGTAGAACTCAGAAGCTGCACAGTCCATAGCCAGAGTAACGTCTTTACCTAAAACGTAACCTGCTTTCTCAACGGCTTCTTTGATAGCAGCTAATGCAGCAGCGTTAGATTCCAAGTTTGGTGCATAACCACCTTCGTCACCCACTGCAGTGTTCATACCTTTTGCTTTCAGCACTTTTGCTAAGTGATGGAAGATTTCTGAACCCATACGCACAGCTTCTTTCAGAGTCGGTGCACCAACAGGTTGGATCATGAATTCTTGGATATCAACGTTGTTATCTGCGTGCTCACCACCATTGATGATGTTCATCATTGGCAGAGGCATAGAGTATTGACCGTGAGTACCGTTCAGATCAGAAATGTGCTCGTACAAAGGCATACCTTTTGCAGCAGCAGCTGCTTTTGCGTTTGCTAAAGAAACCGCTAGGATTGCGTTTGCACCAAAGTTTGATTTGTTTTCAGTACCATCTAAATCGATCATGATTTTATCGATGTTAGCTTGGTCTTTTGCATCTTGGCCAAGGATAGCTTTAGCGATTGGGCCATTAACAGCTGCAACCGCTTTCAGAACACCCTTACCTAAGAAACGTGATTTATCACCATCACGTAATTCTAATGCTTCACGAGAACCTGTTGATGCGCCTGATGGAGCAGCCGCCATACCAACAAAACCACCTTCTAAATGAACTTCAGCTTCAACAGTTGGGTTGCCACGAGAATCAATAATTTCACGACCAAGTACTTTAACGATTTTGGACATTCGGTTTTCCTCTGTACAAGTTAAATTTCCGAGAAGAGATACCCTATCTCTTCTCATATATCCTATTTCAGCAAACCTTTTTGGTTATCAAAGGCTGCTTTCACAAAGCCTGCAAATAACGGATGGCCGTCACGCGGCGTTGAGGTAAACTCTGGGTGGAATTGACAAGCAACAAACCAAGGATGGTTTGGATTTTCAATAATTTCCACCAGCTTGTTATCTACTGAACGACCTGCAATACGTAAACCCGCATCTTCGATACGTTTTAAAAGTAGATTATTTACTTCATAACGATGACGATGGCGCTCTGTAATGGTGTTTTTTCCATACAGTGTACGTACTAAGCTATCACCACTTAAATGGCAAGGCTGAGCACCGAGGCGCATCGTGCCACCTAAATCACTCTCATCTGAGCGTACTTCAATGTTGCCGTCTTCATCGCGCCATTCGGTAATTAATGCGATAACTGGATATTTACAATCTGGTGCAAATTCAGTGGAGTTCGCACCCTCCATACCAACAACATTACGTGCAAATTCAATCATAGCAACCTGCATACCTAAGCAAATGCCTAAGTAAGGGATTTTATTTTCACGTGCATATTGAGCAGCCATAATCTTGCCCTCAATACCACGTTCACCAAAACCACCTGGTACTAAAATTGCATCTAACCCTTTAAGCATTTCTACGCCACGGGTTTCAACATCTTGTGAATCAATGAGTTTGATATTTACAGCAACACGGCTTTTGAAACCACCATGTTTTAAGGCTTCAATCACTGATTTATAGGCATCTGGTAATTCAACATATTTACCAACCATACCGATGGTTACTTCGCCTTCAGGGTTAGCTTCTTCATAAATAACTTGTTCCCACTCTGCAAGATTTGCAATTGGGCAATCCAAGCTGAATCGTTTACAGATATAATCATCTAATCCCTGAGATTTCAATAGTGCAGGGATTTTATAAATGGAATCAACGTCTTTTAATGAAATAACCGCTTTCTCTGGTACATTACAGAACAGCGCAATTTTTGCACGTTCATTAGCAGGAATAACGCGGTCTGAACGGCAAATCAACGCATCAGGTTGAATACCGATTGACAGTAATTCTTTTACAGAGTGCTGTGTTGGCTTGGTTTTCACTTCACCTGAAGCGGCTAAATAAGGCACCAACGTTAAATGCAGGTAGAATGTGTGCTCACGACCCACTTCTGCTGCCATTTGGCGAATCGCTTCTAAGAAAGGTAAAGATTCGATATCACCAACAGTCCCGCCGACTTCAACTAAAACGACATCATGGCCTTCGCCACCACGGATGATGCGTTCTTTGATTTCATTAGTGATATGAGGAATAACTTGAATTGTAGCCCCAAGGTAGTCACCACGGCGCTCTTTGCGTAATACTTCAGAGTATACGCGACCAGTCGTAAAGTTATTACGACGAGTCATTTTCGTGCGAATGAAGCGCTCATAGTGTCCTAAGTCGAGATCAGTTTCAGCACCATCGTCAGTGACGAAGACTTCCCCGTGCTGAATTGGGCTCATAGTACCTGGATCGACGTTGATATACGGATCCAACTTCATCATGGTGACATTGAGTCCACGGGCTTCGAGTATAGCCGCCAAAGAGGCTGCGGCAATGCCTTTACCCAGAGAGGATACGACCCCGCCGGTCACAAAAATATAATTCGTTTTCATGCTGAACCTGAAAGTTTAGGTGTATTAGGATGATGGATATAACTGGACGGGAACACAGTATACCCGAACCTTATTTTCGCTACAAACATTCTTAGTAGTATAAAGTTCTTTTTCATCACGCCACTTATCCGTTTAAACACGAAAAAACAGTAAAAATTCAATAAACTAAACCCGTGAAAATATTTCTCAAGCATCTTAGCTTAATCCTTTCAGCTAAGATATCACTTTTACAGAAGAGATGCTTTATTTTTTTCACGATATTAAGTGTAGCAGGTTTCTAGCGCGATATTTTGCTTCTGATCATGCGTTTAATTTTTTTGAGGTTAATCACACTTTTAATGCAATAAAATGTAATCTCGATATTTAAAATCATCTAAAAACAAAAAAACGAAATTAACTTTTATAAGTTCGCTTTTTAAAATTTTTTATAAAAATGGCTGAAAAAACGAGATGTTATAGACTATTTTTATCGCATTTTATGTCACGCTGGCGTTAATTTGCGTGTCACAATTCACTCAATCTGTTGTTTCTTTGCTTTCTGCCAACAGATCTCCATCTCTTCCAATGAAGCATTTTCTATGCCTATGCCATCTTCCGAGAGCGTTTTTTCAACAAAGCGAAAGCGTTGTTCAAATTTACGGCATGCTCGATTTAATGCTTGTTCTGGTTTTTGTTTTAAATGCCGAGATAAATTTACAACTGAAAATAATAAATCACCCAATTCATCTTCAATTTTAGACGCATCTTGAGGTGTTTTTTTCACTTCAGCCATCACTTCATCAATTTCCTCAAACACTTTACCTAAAACAGGTTCAAGTTCATTCCAATCAAATCCAACAGAAGCACATCGTTTCTGAATTTTTTCTGCTTTCATCAAAGCGGGTAATGTGGCGGGAATATCATCTAATAATGAAAATTGTGCTTTAGCCTCACGCTCTTGCGCTTTAAGTTTTTCCCAGCGATGTTTTTCCGTTGATAAATTATTTTCGCTTTCGGAGGCAAAAATATGAGGATGACGACGTTCTAGCTTATTACTAATGGCTTCACAAACATCATTAAAATCAAATAACTTTTGCTCTTGCGCCATTCTTGAATAAAAAACAACTTGATAAAGCAAATCGCCTAACTCTTCTTTTAAATCAGCAAAATCTTTACGAGTAATAGCATCTAACACCTCATACGTTTCTTCTAAGGTATAAGGTGCGATAGTGTCAAAAGTCTGCACTTTATCCCATTCACATCCAGTATTAGGATCACGTAGTTGCACCATAATTTCTAATAAACGAAAGATTTCACGATTTTCTGACATCACATAGCCTTTTAAATAAGAGTGAGCGTTATCCTGTTTAACACATTTTTAGATAAAAAAATGCCGAGAACAGTTGTCTCGGCATCTTATCATTTCAAGCTCAAGATCTTAAAAATAACTTTTTTGAAAGAATAATGACATTTTAAATTGAACTATGAATTTGTTATTTACAAATATACTCCTCGCTATAAATCCACTCTTAAACACCATATAAATACGTCATTTTTATCAAAGGATTAATAAAATGAGTGAAAATGTAATTCAATTTAGTTCATTAACTGTAACTCCACATAGTGCTTATATTCCAGAGTATGCTTTTAATAATAATTTTTCATTTAATCAAGCTACAAATATTATTTGCAATGCTTTTATGCAGAATAAAAACCAAGAATGCCCAGTTTGTGGAAAGAAAAATTGCCCAGCATTTAAAAATGAATGTAAATCTTACTTAAAACAAAAAACCGAATTAGCATTAAAAAAAGCATTAAGAATGCGACCTTATGGCCGTGCTTTAATGCACAGATCAAACGAGTTTAATGAAAGCTCTCCATTACTATTATTGAATATGAAAGAAAACAATATTCCATTAAATAATGAAAATATAGGTCATATATTCGAAGCAGATCTGAATCTAAGTAGAATGTTTTACCAAAAAATGAACTATATAAATGGTTTTCTCTTTGATATTCATTTTAGTCCTCATCCAGACCCTATGTTACAAAATATAGGTGAAAAATTTGGGGAATATTCCCGCTGGCTACCCTCAGTACGATTAGCCTTACATGCCTTATATGCAGATAAAGGCGCAGACAATATAAATAATTTTCCTGAGATGCAAAAATATATTAGAGATCAAAATTTTAAATCCGCATGCCAAGATTTCCATAATAATATGACGTTTACACATCGCAATTTCCAAATTGCTGATATTCTAGCTCAACAAGCAAATAAAAAAGAACAAACAAACGATGAATTTAAGCTGTTGCATGATTCAATAAAGTTTACGGCTGATTTTTATAAAGAAGTGTTTAATGCTTATGGTGATAAAGCAAGGAAATTAGCGGAATCTTTAGCACAACAAACCAGAGGAAAAACCATCCGTAACGTTGATGATGCGCTAAAAGCTTACGAAAAATACAAAGCGGATATCAATAGAAGAATTAATGCCAAAGATCGTAAAGCTATTGCAACCGCATTGGAATCGATCAAACTCGATGATATAAATCAAAAATTAAAAAAATTTAGTAAAGGTATGTTTTTTGTAAGTAAAGCCCTTGACGTCAAAGATTTATGGATAGAGTTAATAAAAGCAACAGAGACAGATAATTGGCGTCCATTTTTTGTTAAAGCTGAGACTATATTTGCAGGAATGGTGGCTACATCTGTAGCAGGATTTACATTTAGTGTGCTTCTAGGTGGTCCCATAGGGATATTAGGATATGGATTGCTCATAGCAAGTATTGGAGCATTGATTGATAACGACTTAATTGAAAAAACCAATAATTTGATTGGTATTTAATTAATACTTTAAAGGTTGTTTATTTAGAAAAGCAACCTTTTCACTAACACGAATAATATAAAAATTATTGTAATTGGTATAGATAATAAAAACACAATGAAACTATATAAAGCCAAGCCACCAGCTTTACCTGCTGTATCTGAAAATAGTCCTCGATTCCAAAATTCTTTGGTAGTAAATTGAAGAAAAAAACATTCAATCCCCCATTTAGCCAACGGATATAGTCCAATACCAGCAATACTAATTAACAACATCAGACTTTCATACTTCAACTCATATTCTAAGCAAGAGTATAAAAATAGAGCACCAATAAACCACCCCCAACACATATTTTTAATATAATATTGTTTAGTTATCTTCATATTTATCTACTAGATCCCTTTTATTTAAAACCATATTTATTTTAAATAAACCATAACAATTTAATTACTAACTAAATATACAGTTTTTCTGATTTTTAGATAAAAAAATGCCGAGAACAGCTGTCTCGGCATCTTATCATTTTCATATTTTAGTGAGAAAAGCGTTTCGCTTCTATCACATCAGGCAACTGATTAAGTTTTGCCAAAATACGACCTAATACTTGGAGATTATAAATCTCAATATTCATGTCGATTGTCGCAATTTGTTGCTTCACATCACTACGGCTACTAACGCCTAGTACATTAACTTTTTCATTCGCTAAAATAGTGGTGATATCGCGCAATAATCCACTTCGATCATTAGCAACAACACGAACGACTAATGAATAACCACTAGAGTAATTTTCTCCCCATACAGCATCAACGATACGTTCTGGTGCATGAGAAAGCAGTTCAGCAAGTTGCTCACAGTCTGCTCGGTGAATCGAAATACCTCGTCCTTTAGTAATAAAACCAACAATATTGTCACCTGGAATAGGTTGGCAACAGCGTGCTATATGGTGCATTAAGTTACCCACACCTTCGACAACAATACTACTCCCTGAGCCTGTGTTTCTTGGTGCTGGTGTTTTACTCTCTAGTGTCCGTAATGCTTCTTTATCTTCATCTTCCGCAGTGGCTTTATTTAATTTACTTTGAATAAAGTTCACTAACTGGTTAATTCTGATATCACCGACACCAATACCAGCTAATACTTCATCAACACTATGCACGTTATAACGCGCAATCAGCAGTTTTTCTGCTTCTTTCATGTTGATATCCATATGTGCCAATTCGTTATCTAAAATCTGACGCCCCGCAAGAATATTTTTATCGCGATCTTGCTTACGGAACCAATTGTGAATTTTCGCACGCCCACGACTTGTGGTGACATAACCTAAGTTAGGATTTAACCAATCGCGACTTGGGTTAGGATGTTTTTGCGTGATGATTTCAATTTGATCGCCCATCTGTAACTGATAGCTAAATGGCACAATACGTCCACCAATTTTCGCCCCAATACAGCGGTGCCCTACATCACTATGAATATGATAAGCAAAATCAAGTGGTGTTGAGCCTGCTGGTAAATCAACTACATCACCTTTTGGTGTAAAGACGTAAACCCTATCATCAAAGACTTGGCTACGGACTTCATCCAACATTTCGCCAGAATCTGCCATCTCCTCTTGCCATGCAATCAGTTTACGTAACCATGCAATACGGTTTTCATAACTGCCTGTACCGCCTTTCGTCGCAGCGCCAGTTGCACCTTCTTTATATTTCCAGTGCGCAGCCACACCCAATTCTGCATCTTCATGCATTTGGCGAGTACGAATTTGGATCTCAACCGTTTTGCCTTCAGGCCCTAACACAACGGTATGAATAGATTGATAGCCATTAGGTTTTGGATTTGCAACATAATCATCAAATTCATCAGGCAAATGGCGGAAATGAGTATGCACAATCCCTAATGCCGCATAGCAGTCTTGAAGCCGTTCAACGACGATACGTACCGCTCTCACATCAAATAACTCATCAAATGCGAGATTCTTTTTCTTCATTTTACGCCAAATACTATAGATGTGTTTGGGACGTCCATAGATATCTACATCGACATTCTCTTCCTTCATATAACCGCGTACTGTACTGACAAAATTATCAATGTACTGTTCGCGATCAATACGGCGCTCATGAAGCAAGCTTGCTATTTTTTTGTATTCATCAGGATGAAGATAACGGAAACAAAAATCTTCTAATTCCCATTTTAATTGGCCAATACCCAATCGGTTGGCTAATGGCGCGTAAATATTAAAACACTCTTTGGCCGCCAGTACGCGCTCATCTTCTGTGGCATCTTTCACTTCACGTAAATGGGCAATACGCTCTGAAAGTTTGATGACCACACAACGGAAATCTTCCACCATGGATAACAACATACGACGTACATTATCCACCTGAACCGAACTTGTTTCATTGGTATGTGTCGCTTTTAATTGGCGTATGGCATCCATTTCCATAACACCTCGCACTAAGCTCCAAATAGCATCGCCAAAATGTTCAGTAACGACTTCCTGATCAATAAGATTTTCTTCAGCAAGCGGGAAAAGGAGCGCTGCCCTCATGCTGTCTTTATCCATGCTTAGTGTCGAAAGAAGCTCAACCATTTCAATACCACGCCACAATAACAGTTCGGCATCTTCACGCCCTTGAACAGTACGATGGCAGTATTCCCAGGCTTGCATGATTTCACTACCTGCATTGGCATGGGTTAAGTTCAAACTGTTGACCCATTTATCAACAGCAAACTCGCCTGCAGGTGTTAAGTGAGCACTTCTTACTGCAACCATATTCTCTCCCTACACGGTATAAATCTTATTTGCGACTTATTACTGGCTAACTGTTTATTTTCGACTAAATAGTGCCATTGATTCCAGATGACCCGTTTGTGGAAACATATCCAACATTTTTAAACCGGTTAGCTGATATCCAGAATCTAATAATATCTTACTATCTCTGGCTAACGTGGTCGGATTACAGGAGACATACACAATTTTTTCTGCGGATAACTTCACAATATGTGACATTACCTCCAAAGCCCCTGCTCTTGCTGGATCTAACAACACTTTGTTAAATCCTTCTTTCGACCACGACATCGCAGAAAAATCAGCCGATAAATCTGCATGCCAAAAATGCGCATTACCTAATTGGTTTAGTTTTGCATTCTGTTTCGCCATTTCAACTAATGCGGGCACACCTTCGATACCCACTACTTCACTAACACGTTTCGCGATAGGTAAAGTAAAATTCCCCATACCACAAAACAGATCTAATACGCGATCTTCTAGTGATAAATCAAGCCACTCAATGGCTTGAGCAACCATCTTAGGATTTATTTCATCATTCACTTGAATAAAATCAGTGGGTGCAAAACGTAAATTAAGACCTTCTATTTGATAGAAGGGTTCCTTCTCAATTGAAGTTAATCGTGCTATCTCGCTATTATCACCTGCAAGATACATCGTAACTTGATGAGTTTGAGAGAAATCACGCAAACTCTGTTTATCACACTCTGGCAATGGTGATAAATGGCGTAAAATCACTAACGGCCCATTATCAGCGAGCACCATTTCAACATGCCCTAAATCACGCACTGCTGATAACTGCTTGAGGCACTCCCAAAGAGGTGTTAATAAATCATTTAGCTGTGGTTTTAACACAGGGCATTTTTTTATCATTACCAAGTCGTTCGAGCGCTCTTGCCGAAAGCCCATTACCAACCCTTTTTCAGGTTGATAGCGTAATCCCAATCTTGCTCTACGACGATAACCATATTCAGAGCCTGCAATCACAGGCTCAGCTGAAATCAGGACACCGGTTTCACGCTTAATAAGGTGCGATAACACACTCGCTTTTGTTGTTCGTTGTAATGTAATTGGCACATGTTGCTGCTGACAACCACCACAGCGCGCATAATACTCACAATAAGGTGTGATACGTTGTTCACTGGTCGTTAAACGCTTAATAACCTCACCTTTCGCAAACTGGCGCTTTTCTTCTGTTAAACGAATTCGAGCAGTTTCTTGTGGGAGTAATCCTTTGACAAAAATCGTTTTGCCCTCAACATGAGCAATACCTTGACCATTTGCATCTAGTGCGCTGGCGGTCACTTCCAACGTTGTTGCCTGTTTTTTCACAGGGCGTTTTTTAGGGGAATAAAACTGCACCATAGTATTAAATTAAGTATCAATAACAGATTAACAGTGAAATGACGCCGTTTTAGAATACGCTGTACGTTTTTCAGCGTGACATGAATGACTATGCATTTCAAAAGAAAACATGGGAAGAGTATAACATCGAACAAGTTATTTACTTAACTGATATAAGCAATATTTTTGTTAATTTGAGAAATCTTTTAATGATAACAACCTAAGGCACTCGTTTTATGAATTTTATATTGTTCTATAACTAACAAATATTATATATAACTTTTATATTGAATATATTTACAATTAATAACATCTATTTTCTGTTATTTTAATAAATCTTTATTATCACTAGGAAAATTCTAAAAGTTAACACCAATCAATTAGATAGCTTTTCTCTTAATGATTACAAATCAATCACAAACCATTAATTTTCTATATTCTTCATAAGCATAATGATCAGTCATTCCACTGATATAATCTTGAATTAATCTTGTCCGATAATAAAACTCTAAGATTTTACCTCTTTCCGTATTTATATCATTTAGCTTTTCTAACATTTCGTTATATGCCAGTTTATGTTTAACAGAAAGCTTATGATATAAACGCGTCTCAATAACATATTTAGGATGTTCATTATATTTATGCAATCTTAAAAAATCTTCAGTTGATAATAACAATAAAGGTTTATAGATATCGAGTAATCCACTGATCACGCGATACCCTTTCATTTCTAGCTCTTCTACTTCAGGGTGGCTAAATACCCATTTCTTAGCCACATTTTTTAATGTCGTCAATAAACGATGTTCAGCACTATTTCCTTCCAACAAAGCATGATTAAAACGTCCCTCATAAACTTGAGGAAGATTTTTTATAAAACGATGTGCGGTATAAGGGACTAACTTTCCTGTAATATAAACTCGCAAGTACATAAAAAACTGATCTTGCATACTGCGTTTTGCTTCATTTTGGTCGACTTTTTTATAAGCTCGATTAACGGTTATATCGAATAAATCACCTTCAGTTACATCACCATTTTCACGCCACGCATCACGTAATAAATGAACCAGACGATTAATATCAAAAATCCCCTTTTCTACCGCATCATCTAAATCTGCAATGCAATATGAGATATCGTCGGCAGCTTCCATAATATATGTGAGAGGAAAGCGACAAAATTCATCCATATCTAATTTTTCTTGCACTTCTTTTACGAAAGCTAATTCAGACCAGTAATACCCCGGTTTTTTCATTAAATAGCTATATTCTTTGGGGATTTCTCCTTGCCAATAAGCAGGACGAGTATATATTTTAATACACAGCCAATTTGAGCATAGGTTAAATTCAATTTAAGAAGATGATGCGCCATTCGAATAGCTTGAGCATTGCCTTCAAATTGGCATAAATCTTGGCGTAAAATTTGTCGTAATTCATTTAATTGCACTTTTGCTGAATACTGCATTGGGATAAACGGGCAACTATCGAATTCTGCTGTCGCCTCTGGTGATAATACTTTTTCAAACCAATGCTTAATAGCAGCTTCACCAAAATGCCCAAAAGGTGGATTACCAATATCGTGCATTAAGCACGCCATCTCAATTAAACTTTCAAGGCTATCGATGCGATCAATTAAGCCATACACTTCCAGCTTATTTTGCTTTTTTAATTCACCGATAATTTGCTTAGCGATATAACGACCAATTTGCTGAACTTCAAGAGAGTGAGTAAGACGGCTACGGACTGCTGAATTTTGCTCTAAAGGAAAGACTTGTGTTTTTTGTTGTAAACGTCGAATGGCAGCTGAGTTAATAATGCGGCCACGATCACTTTCAAATTGACGAGAAACCTGTATTTCATCGTTAATATCGATATCACTGCTGTTATATTTGCGTTGATAATTTAACTTCAGCTTAAAATCGATCATTTCTGTCCTCTTTCTGGTTTCGATGAAACGAATTCTCTATTCTTTGTGTTATATCGTGTTTTTCCGATAGATGTTAAACTCTATTTATTATTAACCTACAAGTGAGTATGACACAATGAGAGTTGGCGTAATAGGTGCAATGGAGCAAGAAGTCACACTTCTGCGTGAGAAAATTGAAGATTGCCAAATCTTATCTCGTGGCGGTTGTGAAATCTATACAGGCACAATCAACGGTGTTGATGTTGCATTATTAAAATCAGGTATTGGTAAAGTTGCGGCTGCGATTGGTACAACCTTATTGCTTGAGCATTTTCGCCCTGATGTCGTTATCAATACTGGCTCTGCGGGTGGCTTAGACTCAAGATTAAATGTCGGTGATATCGTTGTTTCAACAGAAGTTCGCTATCACGATGCAGATGTGACTGCGTTTGGTTATGAACCAGGTCAAATGGCACAATGTCCGCCTGCTTTTATTGCAGATCCTAAACTTATTAGCATCGCAGAAGAGTGTATTGAGTCGCTAAAATTAAATGCTGTTCGTGGTTTAATTTGTAGTGGTGATGCCTTTATTAATGGTGCAGAGCCTTTAGCGCGCATTCGACGTACATTCCCAGATGTTGCTGCCGTAGAAATGGAATCCACCGCGATTGGTCATGTTTGCCATCAGTTCGACACACCATTCGTTGTAGTTCGCGCTATTTCTGATGTAGCTGATAAAGAATCGCATTTAAGCTTTGATGAATTTTTATCTGTTGCCGCAGAACAATCAAGTTTAATGGTGACCGCGATGTTGGATAAATTAAAAGACTAATTAAGTCGAGATAATCCTAATATCGTTTTATCAATACCCCACCTTTATTTTTTTGTTTATTCTAAGATAAAAAATAGGTGGGTATTTTTTATTATTGGAAAAGCAATGCGTTTACTTATCAATCTTGGATTATTACTCTGTTCATTATTTTGGCTAAACCTTGCTATTGCTATCACGCCTGCAGATCGCGTTATTACGCTATCACCATCAGCCACTGAAATGGCTTATGCCGCAGGGATGGGGGATAATATTGTCGGAGTTAGTGCTTACTCCGATTATCCAGAGGATGCCAAAAGTATCGAACAAGTTGCCAATTGGCAGGGTATTAATATCGAACGCATTCTATTATTAAAGCCTGATTTAGTGATTGCATGGCAAGGCGGTAATCCACAACGCCCATTAGATCAATTAAAAGCTTTGGGTATTTCTATCATTTATTCTGATCCACAAAGTATTGAAGAAATCGCAGACGATCTCATTACTCTTTCCAGCTATAGCCATCATCCTGATATTGCAATAAAAAATGCCCAACAATTACGCCATAAATATCAAATGTTACAGCAACAATATGCATCAACTATATCGAATCAACCCAACAAAAAAGTGTTTATTCAATTTGGGATGCAGCCGTTATTTACTACATCAAACAGTACATTACAAAGCCATATTACTGAACTTTGTGGTGGTGAAAATATCTTCGCTAATAGCCCTGTGGCATGGCCTCAAGTAAGTCGTGAGCAAGTACTTACAAAGCAACCTGATTTAATTATATTCAGTGGTAAGGCAGATCAAATACCTACAGTACGAGCATTTTGGCAACCTCAGCTTACTGTACCGGTTATTGCTATTGATGAAGACAGTTTTAGCCGACCTGCACTGCGTATTATTAATGCAGCACAGCAAATTTGTGAGGCAATAGCAACAAACCATTAGCAAAATAATTAATTATTCAATAGCCACTAATACACAACCCTTTAAACAACCGCATTGCACTTTATGTCCTTCTAACGCGACAGGGATATTGTTTATTTTCATCATGGTATCCCCTTCTATTATCTTGCCTTTTTGCTGACAAGCGGGACAATAGACTTCATCGTCTAAACAGGCAATTTCATGCGTTTGCTTTGCTAATAAAGAACCGCTTAATACGGTTCCTTTAGTATTGGTAGTATCATTTTTTAAAATGATTTTTCGTCCTTGAATTGAGCTACGCATGTTTATATATCCTTTTATAAACTATTAACAGTAAACTTAGCTAAAAAATCTAAATAGAATGCTTAATTGCTTCCGATAATTTATCTTCTATTTCTTTACAAGGTGGCAGCTCTTTATCAACCAGAACAACTTGTTGTTCTATTTGTTTATCAAGATCTTTGGGAATAGGCGCTTCTCTAAAAATAGAATATTTTTTTCTTGTGTACTTACCTTCAATCAAAGGTGCTAATCCATAAAATAAATATTTGGTAATATATCCTAATCCCCATGCTTTATCATTACTACTTCCACCTCCTAAAAAACTAAACATCGTTAAGTTTGGATAATATTTATGTTCTATCAACTTATTATTTTCATCAACTCGATATAAAATAACTGCTAATGTTGGTTTCATATCTGAAAAATTAATTTGAGAATATTTAGCAACATAAACATTCATTTTCATATCCCAAGTATAAAATAATTGTTTTTCTCGATCACATATTAGGTAAGGTCTATTTCTAGCAATAAAACCAAAATAGATCATTGGTAAAGAACATAATAATGGAGCTAATAGTAAAAACAAATCTAAAATAATGCTTTTCTCTCTTATAAATGAATTACTATAGTAATAATAGTCCCAATAATTTATAAAAGAAAGCTTTCCATTCTGAATATATTTTTTTTCTAATTCATCATTATCCCTATACTGAGGTAATATAAATATATTATTCTTATTATCTTTCTTATCTAATATTCTAAGGAAAAGAGATTCTGTATTTTTCCAAGGATCAATATAAATTGTTTTAACACCATAGCTAAAAGCCCAAAGTAAGCCGATAACAAAAGGAATCGCTAACATAGTCCTTCCATTAGAAAAAACATGGCGTATTACCAATACGCAAATTTTCTATTTCTTCCACAAAATCAAGTGCACCTGCTTGATATTGTGTCATTTTTGGTGTTTCTGTTTGTAGTAGTGATTCACAATGATCACTGAGTTTGTGTTTTAACTCCATGGATTTCCCTTTGCTCTCTGTTTCATTAACCCATAATGCTTTACTTCAAGATCTAAAATTTCATTATCATCCCAATCATATCGTAAGGGTACAATATTATCTTCAAATGGTCTGTAATAGAAAAATATTTCATTTCCATAATAAAAATTTTCTGGTGTTTTTATAACCATTTCTAAGATAGAACTTCCATTATTATCAATATAACTATTTTTTATATTCTCATTAAACTCAGCATCTAGTTCTGTATAATCTATTTTTTTGTATATACTATTATCGTAATGAAATAATTTATCTTTTTCTCTGTATTCGGTATAAACACTTGGAATTCTTGAGGTCATTTTACGGCAAATTTGATAAAAAACTTGAGATTCATAAGGTATAAAGTTATTTAACTCCATTTTAATGGTTAGTTTTTTAGTACTATATTCCCATTCTAATTTCGGCATATGAAATATATTTATAAAATCTTGATTTTCTATTAAAAAACCATTAGTGACTTTTATTTCATCACTGTTTATTAATTTAAATCTTTTATTGAAATTTCCTTTTTCTGTATTCAAAAATGGATATTTATCTGAATTCCCCCAAAAACTACATTTAATTAATATTTCTAAATCCCCCCATGTTGTAGCTAAATCACCAACTGTTCCTACTAGCATTGAAGCTATCCCTAAAAATATAAAAATAGGCCATAGAGCTAATTCGAAGAATATAGCACCAAGAGTTTCAATAGCTAATAAGCTATAGCCAACACCAGTAATTCCTTTGAAAATACTATTTAAATCATTTCCAATTCGCCAAGAGTTATAAGCCTCGTAAAAAGAAATCCCAGCTAATACAGAAAAACTAATTGTTGATAAATACTGAAAACTTTTTATAATTACTCTTTTTACTATTTCAGGTGGTTTAGGTATATTAGCAATAGAACGCATTATTTTGCTATTAGCAAATAATTTCATTTTTTGTAGTTGATTTACTCCCATTACTGTAAACTTACTATTTTCAGCAATAGCAACAAAACCTTCAGCTATTTTAAATGAATAATATCCTAGACTTCTTGCCTTTAATGGATTATTTTTATTATAAAAACTTTGATTATTTAAAGATAATACTATTAATGTATTAACACAAAATGCTAATCCTGGAATAGCTTTATCTATATAAGGAACTATACTTTTCCCATTTAACCCGTTATTTTTAGAACCTATTGATTTTAATGATGATGTTATTTTATCTATACTTGGCAATTTTATCCATGCTTCATTTTTTAATCCTGAAATTATTTTATCCCAATTAAACAATTTATTGCCCATTTTTAAATTGTCAGGTCTAAGTTTATCTTTTAATAACACCCCAATTTTTTTCAACTCAATTTCTAACTGACTCCCTGTAAAGAGCTTACTTATATTAATATTAATTTTAATTCCTGATAATTTAGCAATTTCAATAGTAAAATCAGCCATCAACTTTCTTCCCTTTAAAATGGATGAATTTTTAGGTAAATTCCCCATATAAACTAGTGAAGTTGAAAAGCTTTTTCCAAAAAACAATTAATAATTTATCAAAAGATTTAACTAATAATTTTTTTAATTCTGGATTTTCCACAAGCTTATTATCCAGAAATGTTCTTAATGAAACTAAAGTATCTTTCCAATCATCAATTAAATTATCATCTTCAGTTGGAAGTGTATCTGAAAATTTTTTAAATGCCTTTTTACCAACCTCTGTATCAAGCATAGTTGTTGCGACAGTAGGCAAAAGATCATATGACTCCATTAATGAATAAGTAAGTATGTATTTTCCTAGGCTAGAGCGTTCTTGGAGTTTTTCAATGACAGATTTTGGTGTTAACTCTTTATTAAAGAATCTATCTAATATTACAGAGCCTAATTCTGTAAACTGAAGAGAATTTGTAATATCAAAAAATAATCCAGAAAAAAATATAAACCTCATCAATATAGCTTTCACCTGACAATTCAGTTTCATTTAAAAAACTAAATAAACCTGTCAAATGTAATTTAAGCCCATCATATTTTTCTGAAGACAGTTTATAATTAAAAGCAAATGCATTATATAAGGATAAAATTTCTGCCGTTCTTGCATGAATATTGGAAATATTATTTTTAATTTCTTTCCAGTTAGTATTCCATTCATCTTCATTCAAACTTGATCTTACCGTTTCACGGACTTCACTAGAGTCATTTTTGAGCAGTGCTTCAATATAATTCCCAATAGTTATTGGATAATTATAACTTTCCATATAAGACTTTAAGTATGTAACTAAAAAACTATAAACTTCCAATATATCTTTTTGTCTACCAACAGGGTCATGTAAAATAACTAAAGTTCCTTTTTCTCCTTTATTACAATAAGCTCTAAATATATTATCTTTTTTTCTGGATCTATATAATAGCTCTGTTGTGTAGTACCATAACTCAATTGATAACCACAACCATCATCTAATTTCAATTCATTATAGCACCAATTAAATTGCTCATTCTTAATCTTATAATCTTCAACTAAATCTAATAAATTTTCTTTATTTAACTCTAATGAATAGTTTTCTTCTGTATCTAAATTAATAAATTGCATCATATGCCTTCTATAGGCAATATTATTGTTTAATTTTTCCAGAATACTTTTCGATAAAGGTACATCACTAAATAATATACTTATATTTTTAACATCTTTCTTTATAGGTAAAAAACCACAAGGTTTGCACGGTTGTCTTTTTTCTTGATAACTATTTTTATAAGATTATTATTTATTGGAAAGTTCATATTTTATCTCTACTCATTTTATTAATAGTTAAATCAAGATAATGTAATGCTCTAATTTCTTGTGATGATGAGTAATGGCTTGCTTCATTCCATAATGATAAAAATTCTTCATTGAAAAAATCAATTTGAGCAATTATAAAATAATATATTGCTTTAGGATTTGTTAAACCCAATAAATATGCTTTGTTTAATTCATTAATAAGTTTTTTTTCTTTAATATTTAAATCTCTTTTATTAATTTTATACTTTGGCAAATTAATAGCTATTTTCTTCATAAAAATAGATTGTTGATAATCATTAAAAGCTTTTTGTAAATATGGTGTTATTATTAATTTATTTTTTGAATCAAAATTATAATCAACAGTATTATTTTTCAAAGAAAAAAACAATTATCTTTTAAAAAGAAGAACTCATCTATATTTTTATAAAAAATATTAGACTCAACTTCATTCAAATGTTCTAAAACCAATGAAAATATATTAGGATCATAAAACCTAAAATAGCTCCAATTATCTTTTCCATACACCTCTAAATATGTAAACTTTCTCAAATGTTTACTTAACTCAAGTAAACTTAAACTTGTTTTAATGAAAATGCAAATTGGATTATCCAAGCATAACTTTACAAATTGCTTTTGAATTATATCCATTTCACTTCTATTTTTTATTTTTATTAAATAAGGAGCACTTCTTTCTAGAATTGATTGAGTTTTTCCTTTAAGTAAACACGTCCAATCAAACCCAAGAACATGTAGTTTAGTTAAAACGAAATCACCACTTAAATGCTCATATTTACTAGCATCAATTAATATAAAAGTATTACTATCAATAAAATCATACTCTATTTCTATTTTACTCAATATAATAGCTGAACTTTCAATTGCTAATGGAAACGATACTTCTCGTTCTTCAAAAATAATCACATCCTGTTTATCTATATTATCCATTGCATTTATACATAATAGTTCTGATTTTTCACTTTGATTAATATAGTTTTCAAATAACAATATTGATTTATAATAGAAAAAAGATTTTTCATATGTAGAGAAATAATCTCTAAATTTTTCTATAGCGCTTTCTTCAGTATCAGAATTTACTAATAGCTTTCCCTCAATTTTACTTTCAGTTGATTCAAAATAATACTCAAGAACCCAAATTTTTTTAATTTTTTCAAATAGAGATAACATTAAATTCCCTTTATCAATCATCCAATTTTTGACAGTCTTCAGCTAATGCTAATCCTTCATTTGAGGCATTATCTAAAGATGATACTGATTCTGGACTCCCTGATTCAATCGAGACATTCCCCAAAATATTAATATTACCTGTTAACTTTATGCCTTGAGAGTCAATCAAAATAGAACCTGATTTACTCTTTATTAAAATAGTTTCACTAGCCTGTAAAGTATATATTTTAGTATTTGAATGAATTCCATCTGATGCATTTATATGATATTTTTTCTTTATATTAGATAATTTATCCTCACCGATTTCTTCTATGAAATTAGAGAAAATCGTTTCTGTCTTAGCATTACCAATTTTTATAATTTTATCTTTATTAATTTCTTCAAATTGGTTTAGTCCAATATTTATATGTTGCTCATTAACTATACGAATAAATTCATCATGACAAACCTCATGTTTGCGATCATTTGCAACTTCATGAGATTCATTTTTACCAATATATTGAAATTTATTATGGTTAATATGCGTATTTTGATCCCTCTACGCATGTAAATACACTTCTTCGCGTCCGCCGGCATCCTCAAATCGCAGTTCATTAAACCCGCTGCCTTTATGCGTTTTGGTACGAAATGTGGTTCGGGTTTTTTCTTTGGGTAAATCAAGCAGGAGAGCATTACGACCGTTATAGGTGCAACCGGTGATAATTGGTCTATCAATATCGCCATTTAAATAAGACACAATCACCTCTTGCCCAATGCGAGGGATCGCCATAAAGCCAAAGCCATCACCATTCCAACCCTGTGCAACGCGCAACCAACACGAGCCACTATGATCAGGCTTTCCGCGTCTATCCCAATGAAAATAAACTTTTACTGCGCCTTGTTCATTGGTGTAAATCTCCTCACCTTCAGGGCCAACGACTGTCGCCAACTCATCACCATCTGCCAGCGGTTTATAATGAAAAGGCGGTCGCCATTCCTGCGTACCGGGAATAAAAGTGACATTGTTTGAAAGTTGAGTTCCCTCACCGCCACCGTTATCCGCAGAGGGTTGTACACCATGATGTGAAACGCTGATCACCTGCCAACGCGAATTCATACGCGCACTTGGGTGATTGGTTAAGGTAAACACTTTGCCCGGCATTAACGCAAAACAGTTAGTGCTTGCTGAGCCTGTTTGACGATAATTTTGAGATTGCTCATAGCGCAATTGATTCAATGGCTGAGCTTCTGCCTCTTCTTGAAAACGGCCATAGCTTTCAAATACAGGGTGTTGCTGATGAACGTCACCCGTTGTGTTTTGTGATAACGGGTAAGAAGGACGTTGTATCCTCGTAGGATAAGTGACTTAGCGTAAAATAATTGTTCACACGTTATTTACTGCTTTCGTTTCTTAAAATAAGTGTATTTACTTATATCATTCTCTTTCGTAAATATCCGAAATCTCGCTAAAGCCAGTCAGTTCTAATGTACATGGATTTTTAATATGTAACAAAATGTGTATTTTTTTTCAAATTGTAATAGCGTTGATTTGTAAGGAAAAAATAGTCCTATTTTCAAAATAATAAGCAAACTACGATTCTTATTCTCAAAGGACAAAAAATGCGCACCTAAAATTTAGTGTATCGCAGAAGATCCCTTTAAATAGAGGCAAAAATATCACCCACAGAGTGATTTTATGAAATAAGCTCAGAAAGAATAAATAACGAAGAGAAGAGAAGAGAAGAGAAGAGAAGAGAAGAAAAAAAGAAAAGAGTAACCAACAAACTCTCACAGACAAAAGTCGTGAGCGAGCAAGCAGTGCAACAAGGCAGACAGCGCACAGTAAGCGGAGCATACATTAGTATGTGAGCATTGCGAGCACTGCTCTAACGCCGTGGCACTACTGCACAGCCACGACGCCAAAGAAGGATCAGATACTAAAGGAGGAGCCGCAACCACACGTACTCTTAGCATTAGGATTCGTCACAATAAAACGCGAACCCTCCAACCCCTCAGTATAATCCACACAGCCACCCACTAAATACTGCAAACTCATCGGATCAACCACTAAGGCAACGCCTTGTTTTTCTATGGTCATATCACCTTCATTCATTGCATCATCAAAGGTAAAACCATACTGGAATCCGCTACAACCGCCACCCGTGATATAAACACGTAAACGCAGATTTGGATTTTCTTCATCCGCAATCAAATCTTTTACTTTATTTGCAGCCGCGTCAGTAAATTGTAACGGCAGAGCCATATCATCACTCATTGTTCACTCCAGACTGGGTATTCCAGCAAAAAAACAGCCAGCAAAAATTTATATTTCTTGCTGATATAATGTGATGATTATCTAATACCTGCTCATAACCTTCAAGTTTGTTGTGGATAAAATACACTTTTTGCTACCTATCACTTTTTACGATAAACCACGTACCCTCAATAACAGTGATAAATCAAAATGTTGTTGCCGTATATTTGGCTTCATCTGCGTGGTGATTTAGAATACGCCTTAATCTTACGCTCACCCATCATTAGGAGTCTGACATGAGCAAGTCTGAAACGCTTTATAATCTCGCACAACAAGTGATCCCCGGCGGTGTCAACTCACCTGTTAGAGCATTTAACGGTGTAGGTGGAACCCCTCTTTTTATTGAACGTGCTAATGGTGCGTATATTTATGATGTTGATGGACGAGCTTACCTTGACTATGTCGGCTCATGGGGACCAATGGTTTTAGGCCACAACCACCCTTCTATTCGCCATGCTGTTACTGACGCGGTACAAAAAGGCCTAAGCTTTGGTGCACCAACGGCGGCTGAAGTTGAAATGGCAAACCTAGTGACTGAACTTGTACCTTCCATGGATATGGTTCGCATGGTGAACTCAGGTACAGAAGCGACAATGAGCGCTATTCGCCTTGCTCGTGGTTATACAGGTCGTGACAAAATCATTAAATTTGAAGGTTGCTACCACGGTCATGCCGATTGTCTATTAGTAAAAGCAGGCTCTGGCGCATTAACGATGGGACAACCAAATTCACCGGGTGTACCCGCTGATTTTGTAAAACACACCTTAACCTGTACTTACAACGATTTGAATTCTGTACGCCAAGCATTTGAAAATTACCCTGAAGAAGTCGCTTGTATCATTGTTGAGCCTGTTGCGGGCAATATGAACTGCGTACCACCAAAAGCCGACTTCTTACCGGGCTTGCGTGCATTATGTGATGAGTTTGGTGCATTGCTAATTATTGATGAAGTTATGACCGGCTTTCGCGTGGCATTAGGTGGCGCACAAGCTTATTACGATGTTGATCCTGATTTAACATGCTTAGGTAAAATCATTGGTGGCGGTATGCCAGTGGGTGCTTTTGGTGGACATATGGAAGTGATGTCTAAACTCGCACCAATTGGTCCTGTTTATCAAGCAGGTACTTTATCAGGTAACCCAATTGCAATGGCAGCAGGTCTCGCGTGTTTACACGAAGTATCACAACCGGGTGTTCATCAAACATTAAATGAGCTAACAACAATGCTGGCTGATGGTTTGCTTGAAAAAGCACAACAAGCGGGTATTCCAATGGTTATTAACCATGTTGGCGGGATGTTTGGTCTGTTCTTTACCGATGCAAAAGAAGTCACTTGCTATCAAGATGTGATGAACTGCGATGTTGAACGCTTCAAACAGTTCTTCCATTTAATGCTAGAAAAACGCATCTACCTTGCACCTTCTGCATTTGAAGCTGGCTTTATGTCTATTGCTCATACTAAAGAAGATATTCAGCGCACTATTGATGCTGCGGAATATGCTTTTGCTCAGATGAAGAGCTAATATTCGATTCGTTTTTTAATAAAAATAAGATGCGAATAAACAAAAAACGGCACTTATGTGCCGTTTTTATTTTAGCTAATCTATGTGATTACCTACTCAGAAAACAGATCTTGTAACCATTTTGGTGCACCACTTTCATCAGTATCTTGCTGAATAGGTGTGCACAATCTATCTGGATTCGCTGTCCATACAGGTAGTGTACGAACACCACCACCATAACAAGCAAAGTTACCTTGAGCATCCACTGACATTTCAGCAATATCTTCTGGCACAGATGGCGTTAGTTTCAGCGGAGCTTGATTCTCTAAATAATTACGATACAGCAATAATGCCCCTGTTGAACCCGTTAAGTTCGTTGGACCATTATTATCACGCCCCATCCATGCAATGGTGACTTCTTTTCCATCAATTCCCGCAAACCAGCTATCACGCAAATCGTTAGTGGTACCAGTTTTACCTGCAAGGTTGTAATTACCAAATTTTGGTTTTAATACACGCCATGCTGTCCCTGAATTAACCACTTGTTGCATACCAAATAACGTCATATAAGCGGCTTGAGGCGAAACAGTCGTTTCAGCTTGAGGATAACTTTGGTAAAGCACGGTACCATCTTGAGCAATAACAGAGCGCAGTGATGATAATTTTGCTCTGTTCCCTAAACTACCAATCGTTTGGAAGGTTTGAGCCACTTCCATTGGTGTTAAATTTAACGCCCCAAGAAGCATGGCGGGTACTTTTTCTAGATTTTCCGCTGGTGCACCTAAGTTAATCCATGTTTTGATCACTCGGTCTAATCCCACTTCTAACCCGAGGTTTACAGTAGGGATATTACGTGAGGTTGCTAATGCATCTACCAGCATTAACTTACCTTTATAACCACGATCGTAGTTACGGGGTTGCCAAGGTTTTCCCCCAGGAATTGGCACAGAAATAGGTTCATCCGCAAGCCATGTGTTTAAACGAAAACGCTCAGGTTCACTTAATGCTGTTAAGTAGGTCGCCGGTTTTGCCAGAGAGCCAATAGAACGACGAGCTGATAAAGCACGGTTAAAGCCTGCATATTGTGGTTGTGATCCTCCCACTAAGGCCCTCACTTCACCACTTAAGCGATCTACAACAACCATCGCCCCTTCAAGATCGTCAATTTTACGCACTTTTCGTAAATCTGCGACCCCTACTTCAACCGCTTTTTCGGCTGCATCTTGCGAAACAGGATCTAATGTAGTGAAAATTTTCGTCCCTGATAAATCTTTCACTTTATCGCCTAAGGTTGTTTGTAACTCTTGACGAACGAGTTGCATAAATGCGGGTTGAGGGGTTAATGCTTCACTACGAGGCTTCACACCTAAAGGACGCGCACTGAGTACGTTATAAAGTTCTTCATCGATGATCTGTTGTGTTTGCAGTAGCTTTAATACCACATTACGGCGTTCTAACGCTGCTTTAGGATTACGCCATGGATTATAAGCCGATGCACCTTTTACCATACCGACTAAAAGTGCTTGCTGATCAAGGCTTAATTCATCAACGGGACGACCAAAATAGTAAAGGCTAGCTAAAGGGAAGCCTCGAATTTGTTCATCACCACTTTGCCCTAAAAAAAACCTCATTTAGATATAATTCTAGAATGCGATCTTTACTATAACTTGCATCCATAATGATCGCCATATAGGCTTCATTAAGCTTTCTTTTTAAGGTTCTTTCGTTAGTGAGAAATAAGTTTTTGACTAATTGTTGCGTTAAGGTACTACCACCTTGAACAGCTCTACCTGCAGTAAAGTTCGCTAATACTGCACGTCCTATAGAATAAAGGCTGATACCGTCATGCTCATAGAAACGGCGATCTTCTGTCGCAATTAATGTATCTACTAATAATTGTGGGAATTTATCTCTTGCCAAGAATAAACGTTGCTCACCATTGGCGGATTGCATCATAGTGATCAATTTAGGATCAAGACGAAAAAAGCCAAATTGGCGCTGATTATCCATGTTAGTAATACTAACGAGTGAGTTCTGCTCAAAGGCTAATTTAGCTAAAATTTGCTCTTCACGACCATCAGGGAAATCGAAAGGTCGGCGCAACATTTCAATTGTATTGCCTCTTACCACAAATTCGCCGGGACGTGTGATTTTGTTGACATTACGGTATTGCATGCCTTCAAGTAAGCTCACCATCTCTTTTTGGCTATAATTCATGCCCGGCTCTAAGTTAACGGTGCGTCCGTAAACTGCGGCAGGTAATTCCCAAACATTGCCATCAAGGCGCTCTTTGATTTGAGAATGTAAATAAACCCCATAAATCCCCATTAAAACCGCAACCACAATGGCGATTTTGACAAATAACCAAAACCAAGAACGACCTCTTTTGGCTTGTTTCACTGGTCTTTTCTTTCTACTCATGAACTGTATCTCTCATTAAAACCCCTTTATCACGGGATAAAGAAGCCTAACATTGTCGCTATTTTTCTGTGTGATCACACAAGAAAGCTCTCAAATACGAATAATATTAGGGTAAAACTTACATTTATTGGCTATATTTTTTTACTCGCCGTGTGGGGGCTGTATCTGCGGGTGAATCAGGCCATAAATGTTTTGGATAACGCCCTTTCATCTCTTTTTGCACCTCTTTATAACTTCCTGCCCAAAACGTTGCTAAATCTTGTGTTTTCTGAATAGGTCGATGAGCAGGTGATAATAATTCCATCACAACGGGTAATTGACCATTCGCTACAATAGGGCTTTGTTTCTCACCATAAACTTCTTGAATGCGGATCGCGATCACCGGTGGTAACTCTAAATCATATTGGATCGCCACTTTTGTACCAGTTGGCGCTAAATAATGCGTTGGAAATAAACTTTGTAGCAACTGATTTTCATGCCACGTTAATTGATTTTTAATCATCATATTAATATCAATTTGTTGTAATGCTTTTAATGTTTGTACATCACCAAGCTCAGGCAATAACCATGTTTCTAAAGTTTCAAGTAACACAGCTTCATCTAAAATCAGGTAATAAGGCTTCTGGGCACCATTTTTTCGCTAAAGCAAGGCGAATAAAAAGCTGTTTAGTCTCTTCGCTAAGTGCTAATGCATTTAAACCGTTATCTCTTAACCAGTTCAATAGTGCTTGTTGCATTTGCTGTTTATTGGGTTTGTCTAATTGACGCTGGCTTAAGGTTAGTCGCCCTAATTGACGTTGTTGCCAAGTGATTAACGTACCGCGTTTTTCATCCCATTCAACCGTGGTATTCTCTTCAATAAGTTCAGAAAAGGTCGTTGATATTTCATCAATATCAATAGGTAGCGCTAATAAAATACGCACATCAGCATAATGTGTACTTTGAAGTAACAACGGCGCTAAAATCCAAGGTGCGCCACTTATTGCTTGAGTGTCGTCCATCATTGCACCCTGCCCATTCGCTAAGCGAAAACGACCTTGATTATCACGATTTTTAGCAATTCTATCCGGAAATCCGACAGCTAATAATAAACCTAATAATTCCGGACAAAAAACACCTTTTCGATGTTGAGACAGTTGCTTTTCACGCCGAGACCAGAAAGTATTTTTTTGTTGAGCAATCCACTCTAAATTAATTTCTTGCCCTCGAGGAGGCTCTTCTAAGATTGCACATAAGCGTGCCGCCGTCGCCAGATGATTGTCACTTTGTTCACTGGCATAATCCAATATTGCTGCAAGTCGAGGTTCTATTCCCCATTGCGCCATGCGCAAGCCTCGAGGTGTTAATCCACATTGTTTATCAACAGCGCCTAAGCGATACAATAAATCTTTAGCTACATTTAATGCTTGTGTTGTTGGTGTATCTAACCAACTTAGTTGATTAATGTCGCGACATCCCCATTGCAAAACAGAAAGCCATAATGAGGATAAATCGCTACTTAAAATTTCTGGTACTTGATGAGAGGCAACTCGTTCAGCCTGCTCTTGACTCATTAAATGCCAGCAAATTCCAGCTTCAAGGCGACCCGCACGCCCTGCTCTTTGTGTTTGTGATGATTGACTAATTCGCTGGCGTAGCAAGCTGGTGACACCACTTTTTAAATCAAACTGAGCGCGTTTCTCAATCGTACTATCCAATACAAGGCGGATACCTTCAATTGTTAAGCTGGTTTCTGCGATATTGGTCGCAAGTACCACTTTTCGATAACCTCTTTCTGTAGGTTCAATCGCTTTTTGTTGCTCTGCTAATGACAATGCCCCATAAAGTGGGAATAACAAAACATGTTTATCCACTTTATCTTTTAGTATTTCAGTCACGCGCATAATCTCTGCGCTACCCGGCAAAAATATCAACATGGAACCAGTTTCTTGCGCCAGTAATCGCAAAGCCATGTTAGCAATTTCTTGCTCAAAAGGTTGATGCGTATTGATTGGAAAATAAACTCTTTCGACAGGGTAACTGCGTCCTTGTGCACTAATAATGGGAGCATCGGGTAATAAGGAGGTAAGTTTTTGATTGTCTAAAGTTGCGGACATAATCAAAACACGTAAATCATCGCGTAATCCCATTTGAACATCGAGTAATAGCGCCAGCGCTAAATCAGCCTGTAAACTGCGTTCATGAAATTCATCTAACATCACAAGACTTACGCCAGTCAATTCCGGATCTTGTTGTAACATGCGGTTTAATACCCCCTCTGTTACCACTTCCAGTCGAGTATATTGACTCACTTTGCTTTCCGCTTTCATACGATAACCTACCGTATGACCCACCGCTTCATTAAGCTGACTTGCTAAACGATAAGCGATACTTTTAGCGGCTATTCGTCTTGGTTCTAATAAAATGATTTTGCCATCAAAGTGGTTTTGCTGAAGTAAATAGAGGGGAAGTGCTGTTGATTTACCTGCACCTGTTGGTGCATGAAGTAAGACTTGTGGGAATTGTTTTAACGCAGTAAGGATATTCTCCGTTACTTCAAAGATTGGCAATAAATGCACACAGACTCCATGACTCATTAACTTTCTCGGCTTGGCATTGTAGCATTAGCGCTTTACTAAAGATCGTATTTTCATCGGAGTTGTCATGAAATTTGAGCAACCTCTACAATCTGCTACTTTACTAAAACGATATAAGCGTTTTTTAGCAGACGTTGTTACCCCAAATGGGGAAGAATTCACGCTCCATTGCGCCAACACAGGTGCAATGACAGGATGTGCGACGCCCGGTGATACCGTGTGGTATTCCACCTCTTCAAATGCAAAAAGAAAATACCCGCACAGTTGGGAACTTACACAAACTCAAACAACGATTGGATTTGTGTAAATACTTTAAGAGCGAATGGGATTATTGCTGATGCTATTGAGGCGGGTGACATTCCAGAATTATCTGAATATGAAGAGATAAAACGAGAAGTGAAATACGGGAATGAGAATAGCCGTATTGACATTTTACTTAAATCAAATCATAAAGTTGACTGTTATATTGAAGTGAAATCAGTCACATTGTTAGACAATGGAATAGGTTATTTCCCTGATGCCAAAACACAACGTGGACAGAAACATCTTCGAGAGTTGACCGCTATCGCAAAATTGGGTTTAAGGGCTGTCTTATTCTACGCAGTTCCCCATACTGGCATTACGGAAGTGACTGTTGCTAAAGAGATTGACCCTGACTATGCTTCATTACTAAAAGAAGCACATGACGCAGGGGTTGAAATCTTGTGTTATCGCATCAATATTAGTGAATACAATTTAACAATTGGACAGCAATTACCTTTTATTTCAAATGGTTAATTGATTCTCATCGTTTTAGTTAAATATTTTTCAACTAAAAAGGGACATTTACTTGCGTGTCTTCACACCATGAGAAAACTTATTCAAGGAATAATTGCTATCCTCGCGGGCATCTGCTATTTATAGCGCCCTATTTTTTCCCCTTCCTGTTTTGAAGGTGGGGATTATTCAGAAATGCGTATGTAGGAGAAGCATTATGCAAGAAGGGCAAAAGCGTAAAACATCGTCCATGAGCATTCTCGCTATTGCTGGCGTTGAGCCATATCAAGAAAAAGCGGGCGAAGAGTACATGAACGAAGCCCAATTAGCGCATTTTAAGCTAATACTTGAATCTTGGCGCAATCAGCTCAGGGATGAAGTCAACCGCACCGTTACTCATATGCAAGATGAGGCGGCGAACTTCCCCGATCCCGTTGACCGTGCTGCACAAGAAGAAGAATTCAGTCTTGAGCTGCGTAACCGTGATCGTGAACGTAAACTCATTAAGAAAATCGAGAAGACACTGAAAAAAGTCGAAGACGATGACTTCGGCTTCTGTGAATCTTGTGGCGTAGAAATCGGCATCCGCCGTTTAGAAGCTCGCCCTACAGCCGATTTATGTATCGATTGTAAAACGCTAGCTGAAATCCGTGAAAAGCAGATGGCTGGCTAATTAATGAGCCAACGCCTCAACCTAATACGTTGAGGCGTTTATCTGAATCTTTCGATGCACGAGATTACAGACTATATTGGGCGCTTTGCGCCATCGCCAACGGGTCAACTTCATTTTGGCTCATTGGTTACCGCACTTGGCAGTTTTCTTCAAGCTCGCGCACACCACGGGCGTTGGCTTCTACGCATTGATGATATCGATCCTCTTAGAGAACCTCCCAACATCGTCCCCCAAATTATTCACACATTAGAACATTATGGTTTGTTCTGGGATGGCGAAATCCTTTACCAATCTCAACGCCATGATGTTTATCGTGAAATATTACTCACTCTTTGGGAAGAAGGTGTTTGCTACCACTGCCATTGTAGTCGTCATCGTTTACATGACTTAGGGGGCGTATATGATAACCAATGTCGTCACCACACCCCATTAACGAATCGCGATACACCTTTTGATAAAAACAGTGCATGGAGGCTGATCCAACAGCATCCTATTTATCATTTTGAAGACCTTATTCAAGGTACGTATTATTCTAAAAGTACATCTATCGTACTCGAAGATATGATAATTCACAGAAAAAATAACTTATTTGCGTATAATCTAGTGACGGTAATTGATGATTATTATCAAGGAGTGACCGAAGTGGTGAGAGGCGCTGATCTGCTCGCTCCTACATTGCGACAAATCAGTTTACATAAACAACTGAAGTTACCTATTCCGCGTTATGCACATTTGCCTTTAGCAATAAATCATGACGGTAATAAATTATCGAAGCAAAATCACGCACATGCATTGCCGGATTCTGATCCAAGACCCGTCATTATTGATGCTTTACAGTTTCTTAATCAACCTATTATCGCTGGCTGGCAAGATTATTCGTTAGCATCATTATTAGAGATTGCGATTGCACAATGGTCACCTTCTGTGATTTTAAAACACAATCATCAACAACAAGGGTACGAATAAACGACACAAAGCATTCTCAAAAAATGTTCAGTAGGCTATGATTAGCCGCTTAATTTTTTTAATTATTAGAATTTATTATTCGAGGTGTCATATTTTTAATCGAGTAGCACATTTCTGCCGTAATCTGCTAGGGCGACAAACAACGTCATCAGACACACCATCGGTAGCAAGTGAAAGGCCAGTCACAACTGCACCTGACCGACCAATTCAAGAAACACAGAAACCTGTGCGTCGGCGTCCTGCTATATCTGCAGACCGTCCCCGTAAGAAAAAGAGTAATAAAGAAAAGGCGAACGGGAGTGATTTGCCAATGACCGTGATCCCAAGAGATCAACACCCAATTTCACGTAAAGACATCAGTGACAATGCATTAAAAGTACTTTATCGCCTAAATAACTCTGGCTTTCAGGCTTATTTAGTCGGTGGTGGTGTCCGTGACTTATTACTGGGAAAAAAACCAAAAGATTTTGATATTGCCACAAATGCAACCCCTGAAGATGTACGTCGATTATTCCGCAACAGTCGTTTAGTCGGTCGTCGTTTCCGTCTTGCACATATCATGTTTGGCCCTGAAGTGATTGAAGTGGCTACTTTCCGTGGCTCTCATGAAGATCATGAAATTTCAGATAACAATCAATCACAACAAGCACAAAGCGGTATGTTACTGCGTGACAATATTTTTGGCTCCATCGAAGAAGATGCTATTCGTCGTGACTTTACATTGAACAGCCTCTATTACGGTGTTGATGACTTTGCTGTGCGTGATTACGTTGGTGGTTTAGCGGATCTTAAAGCGGGTATTATTCGTTTGATTGGCGATCCGGAAACGCGTTATCGCGAAGATCCTGTTAGGATGTTAAGAGCCATTCGCTTTGCCAGTAAGCTTGATATGCAAATTGCCCCTGAAACCGCAGAGCCAATTAGCAGGCTTGCACCATTATTACGTAATATTCCATCCGCTCGCCTCTTTGAAGAGTCGCTGAAATTATTGCAAACAGGGCAAGGCTATAAAACTTACAAGCTCATGTGTCGTCACCAACTGCTTGAGCCACTATTCCCTCTGGTAGCATCTAGAATGACAGAGCAACATGATACGCCGATGGAGAGAATGCTGGATCAAGTTCTCAAAAACACAGACTATCGCATCAATAAAAATATGCGTGTCAATCCAGCATTCTTATTTGCGGCCATGCTGTGGTATCCATTAATCGAGCATGCTGAGAAATTAGTCCAAGAAAGTGGTCTTTCCTACTATGATTCTTTCGCCATGGCGATGAATGATATTTTAGATGAACAATGCCGTACGATTGCAATTCCAAAGCGCATTACAACCATGATGCGTGATATTTGGCAATTACAACAACGTCTACCTAAACGCCAAGGTCGCCGTGCAAATAAATTGCTTGAGCACCCTAAATTCCGTGCAGCATTTGATTTGCTAGAATTACGCGCCAATGTACAACGTAATCCAGAACTTGAAGCGTTAGCCAGCTGGTGGGCTGATTTCCAAGTCTCTAACAATACGCAACAGCGATCAATGGTCTCAGAATTAGGTCAAGCGCCCGTTCGTAAACGCCCTCGCCCACGCAAGCGTCCTCGTCATCCAAGTGCAAAACCGGCATCAAGACAAGAGAACAACAATGAGTAAACAGACAAAACGTGTTTATATCATTTTAGGAAGCAATTTGAATTCACCCGAAAATCAGGTGAATTCAGCAATTAAAGCAATCAGTGAAATCCCACAAACTACACTGATTGCTCAATCTTCCTGGTATCGTACTCGCCCAATGGGACCACAAGACCAGCCAGATTTTCTTAATGTTGCTGTTGCCGTTGATACGACATTAACACCGGAAGCCTTACTTGATAACACCCAAGCGATTGAATTAGCACAAGGTCGTGTCAGAAAAAAAGGCAACCGCTGGGGTCCGAGAACACTCGATCTCGATATCATGTTATTTGGTGATGAGATTATTCAAACAGAGCGTTTAACGGTGCCTCATTACGGATTAAAAGTCCGTGAATTTATGCTCTATCCATTAGCCGAATTAGCACCTGATCTTCGCTTTCCTGATGGTGAATTATTAGCAGATAGATTAGCGTTAGTGCCTGAAAACGGCATGGAAAAGTGGTGAATCAAAACAAATACATCACTAAAGCTAAAAGGTTGATACTGTCAAAAATAAGCACAGTATCAGCCTCTGCCTTATAGTCCATGCATTCACAGCAAGCCATCCCCGCTTTTATATTTCCTCAATTTTTGAGTAGTTCTATCTTTATTTCCATCGCTAACTTATTGATATACATAAACAATACTTATTAATTACTCTTTTTTATTACTCATTTAATTACTTTTTCTTCGTTTTTAGCCCTTAAGTGCTACAATCGAAAGCGGCTTTATATTGATGATTTAATAATTCCCTTAATAAACAAATGATTATGTAAAGCAATTTATTTTCTCTGCACACAAAAAACCAACAATGATGGAGTTTGTTATAATGAAACCCACAACGCTTTCAACGCTAAATCGCTATAAGCAAGAAAAGAAAAAATTCGCTACGATCACCGCTTATGATGCAAGCTTTGCTCGCCTTTTTGCACAAGAAGGTATTCAAGCCATGCTAATTGGTGATTCGTTGGGAATGACGTTACAAGGCCATAGCAGTACATTACCGGTTACAGTTGAACAAATCGCCTACCACACCCGTTGTGTTAGAGCTGGAGCGCCGAACGCTTTTTTAATTGCTGATATGCCATTTATGTCCTATTCAACCCCAGAACACGCTTGTCTTAATGCCGGTATTTTGATGCAAGCAGGGGCAAATATGGTGAAAATTGAAGGGGGAAATTGGTTAATTCCTACTGTCAAAATGCTGGCAGAACGTGCAGTTCCTGTGTGTATTCATTTAGGTCTAACACCTCAATCTGTTAACGTATTTGGTGGCTATAAGGTTCAGGGAAGAGAGAGCAATGAAGCAGAACAATTGAAGCAAGATGCTATCGCCCTTGAAAAAGCAGGCGCACAACTAGCCGTATTAGAATGTGTTCCCGTGACTCTGGCAAAAATGATCACAGACGCACTGACGATGCCAGTTATTGGCATTGGTGCAGGAAATGTCACTGATGGACAAATTCTTGTTATGCATGATTTATTAGGTTTAACACCTCAAGCACCTAAATTCTCAAAAGATTTTTTACAAGAAGCGGGCTCATTAAAAGGTGCTGTCAGCCTTTATGTTCAGCAAGTAGAGCAAGGCCTGTTTCCCCAAGAACAACATTCGTTTAACTGATTTATCATCTCAATTTATAAACATCATTTAAAGGAGTCACGCCGTGCTAATTATTGAAACCACGCTTATCTTACGCAGAGAAATCAAGCGATTAAAGCAAGAAGGTAAACGCATTGCATTGGTTCCAACAATGGGTAATCTTCATGAAGGTCACTTAAAATTAATAGAAGAAGCACGTATTCACGCAGATGTAGTGATCACGTCTATTTTTGTTAACCCACTTCAATTTGATAGAGAAGCGGATTTAGCCAATTATCCCCGCACTTTACAAGAAGATTGCGAATTACTCCGTGATAAAAATGTCGATATTATCTTCGCTCCTTCAGCAAAAGAGATGTATCCACATGGCATGGAAAACCAAACAACCGTTGATGTACCAGTACTTTCAACTGTTCTGGAAGGTGCAAGCCGTCCAGGGCATTTTCGTGGAGTAACAACGGTTGTTAGTAAGCTCTTTCATCTTGTACAACCCGATGTGGCGATATTTGGTGAAAAAGATTTCCAACAACTACAAATTATCAAGAAGATGGTCAGTGATTTATGTATGGATATCAGCATCGTTCCTGTTGCTATCGTCCGTGACAAAAAGGGTTTAGCATTAAGTTCACGTAATCGCCTATTATCTGATAGTGAAAAACAGCAAGCCCCTGCACTTTATCAAGCAATGCAAGAAATCGCTGAACAATTAAAGTCTGGCAATCATGATGTTAATCAGCTACTTCAAAATGCCAAAAGCACCTTAGAACAACAAGGTTTCCGTGCAGATGAGTGTTTTATTTGCGATGCAGATACACTCACACCATTAACAGAAGAAAGTCGCCACGCGGTTATTTTAATGGCTGTATGGCTGGGTAATACTCGCCTTATTGATAACCAGCAGGTTAATCTGGTGTATTAATTATTAGAATATAGGAAACACAACAATGCTACGCACTATGTTACAAGGTAAACTTCATCGCGTAAAAGTGACACAAGCCGATCTTCATTATGAAGGCTCTTGCGCGATTGATCAGGATTTTATGGATGCCGCGGGTATTCTTGAAAATGAAGCGATTGATATTTATAACGTAGATAATGGTGAACGTTTTTCAACTTACGCCATTTGCGCGGAAAGAGGCTCACGAATTATTTCAGTTAATGGCGCAGCTGCGCGTAAAGCCGCCGTTGGCGATCGCTTAATTATTTGCTCTTATGTGCAAATACCTGATAGTGATGCGCGTAGCCATAAACCCAATATTGCTTATTTTGAAGACAATAATGAAATGAAACGTATTGCAAAAGCCGTGCCTGTTCAAGTTGCTTAATCAATAAAGTATTACTCACATCCCATAAGCAGAGGTTCCCTGCTTATGGGAGATCATAACAAGAATAATAAATAATCTATTATTATTTGCTTGTCACGATTCACCTCGATAAAAACGAGACATAAGATTCAAAACCGAGTTTCTTCTCCCTTTTTCCTCGCTTATCTTTCTGTAGCTTGTTATAAATCAGATAAGTATTGTCTGACTACTCTCTGACTAATAAAAAATTATGATAAAAGTTGCTTTAGTAGATGATCACATTGTTGTGCGCTCTGGATTTGCACAATTGCTAATGCTGGAACCTGATATTCATATAGTCGGTGAATATTCTAATGGGCAAGAAGCTTGGCCTTATTTAGCCCATGATGATATTGATGTTGCCGTCATGGATCTCTCAATGCCAGGTGAAAGTGGTTTGCAACTGCAAAGCCGTTTAAAACAAAAACGCCCTGACTTTCGTACAATTATTTTAAGTATTTACGATACCCCAGCCTTCGTTCAAAGTGCGCTAGACTCAGGTGCTCATGGATATTTAACAAAACGTTGTGGCCCCGAAGAGTTAGTTCAAGCTGTACGAGCTGTACATCAAGGTGGTTGTTATCTCTGCGCTGACGCCATGAAAGCATTACGGCATACTCCTGAAAAAGAAGATGCATTACACACATTAACCCCCCGTGAAAAAGAAATTTTTAATCTTTTAGTGCAAGGCGTTAATGTCAAAACAATTGCAATACAACTTAACCTTAGCCATAAAACGGTGCACGTTCATCGTGCCAATGTCCTTGGCAAATTAAGTTGTGAGACAACCATCGATTTAGTCCATTTCGCCTTAAAAAATCAGTTGATCACAGGATCGCTGTAACATGAAAAGAGGACTGCGTTTTCTTCTTCAATCCCTCTTTTTATTACTTACCTACTCTTTACTTTGGCTATCACTTTGGGTAATTGGTTTCTATTTAAGTAAGAATGGGCAACAAGCCGCCCTTTTCTTACCTCAAGGCTTGCGATTAGCTTTAATTATTTTGCTTTGGCGACGCTTTTGGCTCCCGATGTTGTTTGCTGAATGGGGACTTTATTACTGGCTAACACAAGAGCAGTTAATTACACATGCTATTATTTATCTTTCCCCATTATTGAGCCTAATTATCGCCTTAGAAGTTCAACGCATTTGGTGGCGGTATCCGCTTTATTGGCAACGCTTAACCCTACTAATTGGTGCTGTGGGCTTTAATAGCCTATTACAAGCCTTTATGCTTGGCTTTTTTATTAATACCACCAGCGGAATTTTTCTAACCTCCGTCACCGGAGGGATCTTGCTCGCGCCCTTTGTTTTTTTACTTTATGAGTATCTTCGTGAATTACAAAGTCGAACGTTAATTGCTGATGGCACCCCAGATCCACCACTAAGAACCTCCTTACTGATGTGGGGATTTCTATTTTGCCTTATCGGATTAAGCGCTCAGTTTTTTTTTAACACCTGAAATAGAGCGCTTATTAGTTATTCTCGTTTTTATTCCTAACGTCTTTATGGCCTACCGTTATGGCTGGCAAGGTGGCGTATTATCGGCATTACTCGGAAGCTTAATGATTACCTTTGCTCGACAAGTAAACGGTGCATTTAATGACTTACGTGAATTAGAAATGTTCTTAACTACACAAGCCATTATTGGCATTGGTTTAGGGATAGCAATCAGCCGCCAACAGCAATTAGCCCATAATTTACGCCATTATCGATTACGTTTAGAGCAAGAACTTCAAGCCAGACGTGAATTAATGGAGCAACTGGTTCATACAGAAGAAGATGTGAAAAAAGCGATTGCCCGTGAATTACATGATGAGATTGGACAAAATATCACCGCAATCCAAATTCAATCAATGCTAATGAAGAAAACAGCCAATAACGATAAAACGCGACAAACTGGTGAACAAATAGAACGTCTAGCATTACAAATTCATCAATCTACACGTCAACTACTCCGACAATTGCGCCCACCTGTTTTAGAAGAAATGTCTCTTGAAAAAGCCCTTCACCATTTAATCAATGAATTTGCCTTCAATGATAATGGCATCACCTGTAATTTTAATTATTCATTAGATAAAGAGCCTGAAAACGAAACCATAATTTTTACCCTCTACCGTTTAGTACAAGAGTTATTAAATAATATTAGTAAACATGCCAACGCAACCTATATTGAAGTTTCGTTAACCCAAAACAAAAACCGCCTAAGACTGATCATTAGTGATAATGGTATTGGTATGCTCCCCACATCATTATCAACACAACAAAGTAGCGGTTTTGGATTGCGTGGCATTGAAGAGCGCATTCGCGCTTTAGGCGGAGAATGGGAAGTGATCAATCATCACGGCACGAAAATAATTGTTAACTTACCCACAAATTCAAAAGAAAACAGTGAAAACTAAGAATAAGTCTTAGTCATCTACAACCTTATCTCATTCTTTTTCGCGACATTTTTTTTACATTTGCAACATCAAAGAGGATGTTATGTCAGGTAAAAATTCGGCATCAATAAATAAGACCTATAACTTTTGGCGCAGAAACTTAATGCTGTCGATGATTATTGGTTATGCCACTTTCTACCTCACACGTAAAAGCGTCAACTTTGTTATGCCTGTTATGCAAATTGAATTGAATTTAGATAAAGGGGATATCGGTTGGCTCGCCAGCTTGTTTTATCTGACTTACGGTTTATCTAAATTTGTTTCTGGTGTTTTCCATGACAAATGGGGATACCGCTGGTTTATGGGTGTGGGTTTAGTGATGACAGGCATTATGAATATTATTTTTGCCTATTGTCTTTCGTTTCCTGCACTACTTTTGGTCTGGGCATTAAATGGTTTCTTTCAAGGTTTTGGTTGGCCCCCTTGTGCAAGGTTGTTAACACACTGGTATTCTCGCAATGAACGCGGTTTCTGGTGGGGATTATGGAATATCTCAATCAACCTTGGCGGGATGAGTCTTCCCATTTTAACAGCGTGGTTAGCGACGCATTATAGTTGGCAAGTGGCACTGCTTGTACCTGGTATTATCGGCATTATTATTGGGTTATGGCTCTGTGTTCAGTTAAAAGGTACACCAGTAGAAGAAGGATTGCCTACTGTCGGTGTGTGGCGACGCGATGTTTTTGAATTACGTCAAGAGCAAGCCTCTCCCCCCAAACCGATGCTGACTATTTTGAAAGAGAGCATTTTATTTAACCGAATGATTTGGTTGCTAGGATTTTCTTATATTTTGGTTTATCTCATACGTATGGCGATAAACGATTGGGGAAATATCTGGTTATCAGAAACACATGGCGCCAACTTATTGAGTGCTAATGCCATTCTCTCGTTATTTGAAGTGGGTGGTTTATTAGGGGCGTTATGTTCAGGTTGGGGCTCGGATTTATTATTCCGAGGCCAACGAGCACCCATGATATTGCTGTTTTCACTCGGACTCTTTACCGCAGTAGCAGCACTTTGGTTAATTCCAATTCATCATTATGCTCTGCTCGCAGCCTGCTTTTTTAGTATCGGTTTTTTCGTGTTCGGACCACAGATGTTAATCGGGCTTGCTGCAACAGAATATTGCCATAAAAACGCAGCAGGCACGGTAACTGGCTACTTGGGATTGTATGCCTACTTAGGGGCAGCAATGGCAGGTTGGCCATTAAGTCAGGTCATGGCGCATTATGGTTGGACTGGGATGTTCGCATTATTAACCAGTGCTGCGGCCTTAATGGGACTTCTGCTAATGCCGTTATTGATTGCTGATGTCAGCAAACAAGAGCATTTAGTAGGCCCTCTTTCATTTTCCGATGACGACACATTTAAAAGGTTCTGAACATGAAATTGAAAACCCTCTCTACACTCGTTGCTACTGGCCTGGCACTTTCTGCTGTTAGCTTATCTACAAATGCTGCAGGTCGCTTAGTGGTTTACTGTAGTGCGACAAATGCGATGTGTGAAGCCGAAACAAAAGCCTTTGCCGAAAAATATGATGTTAAAACGACCTTTGTTCGTAATGGTTCAGGGAGTACTTTAGCTAAAATTGAAGCTGAAAAACGTAACCCACAAGCTGATGTTTGGTATGGCGGAACGATGGATCCTCATTCACAAGCGGGTGAAATGGATCTGTTAGAGCCTTATGTCTCTCCTAACCTTGATCAAATCATGCCACAGTTTCGTGATCCCGCGAAACGTAAAGGTAACTACTCTTCTGCGGTTTATGTCGGCATCTTAGGTTTTGGTGTCAATAAAGATCGCTTAAAAGAAAAAGGCATCGCTATTCCAACTTGTTGGAAAGATTTAATTAAACCTGAATATAAAGGTGAAATTCAAATTGCCGATCCTCAAAGCTCAGGAACCGCTTACACCGCATTGGCAACCTTTGACCAGTTATGGGGTACTGAGCAAGCCTTTGATTATCTGAAAAAAATTAATACGAATATTTCACAATACACCAAGTCAGGGATTGCCCCAGCACGAAATGCCGCCCGTGGTGAAGCCGCCATTGGTATTGGGTTCTTACATGACTACTCATTAGAAGTTGAAAATGGCGCCCCACTTGAATTAATTTCACCTTGTGAAGGTACTGGTTATGAAATCGGGGGAGTCAGTATCATTAAAAATGCCCGTAATATGGATAATGCAAAATTATTCGTAGACTGGACACTCTCAAAAGAAGCACAAGAAATTAGCTGGAAAGAAGGTAAATCTTACCAAATTCTCACCAATACCACGGCCGAATCTTCACCAATGGCACTAAAATTATCAGACTTAAAACTCATTAACTACGACATGGATAAATATGGCGATAGTGATGTGCGTAAAGAGTTGATTAATAAATGGGTAACCGAAGTAAAAATGGGTAAATAGCTCATTAACAGAGCGAGATAACCTCTCGCTCTCTTTTTCTCATAATAATAAATACATTTACTCTCGGGGGATTTATGTCTCACACACTCGCTTTACCTGAAAAAAAGAGGCGGGATCCCATATTTTTATGGATCCTAATTGCTTGGATGGCATTTGCTTTACTGCCGTCATGGAGCCTTGATTACGGTCTTTTAGATTCTACAGCAGATGAATTGCTCACCTCTTATGGCTGGAGTAGCGTCAATATTAGTTGGCTCTGGTTTGTATTACCGAGTTTACTGCTCTTTCGCCCATTAATCGCACCTAAGCGTGAAAACCGTTCTCGCCACTATTTTGATGCGAGTTTTGCCTTACTTTGTGCTTTTATTACGATAGTTAGCGCAACACTTGAAGGACGTGGTTTAGGTTACTCTGCGATCATCCTCTTTATTTCACTGGGAATGATCATGAAAACCGCCTTAACACGCTTGGAATGGCTTGGCGGTGATAGCTTCGTTATTGGATCATTAATCACCGTTGTTGCTTTGATTGGCGCCTTTATTATTTTCCCTAGTATCGCTATTTTTATTCCGATGTTTAAAGATAGTGCAGGCAATTTTGCCCCATTTGAGTTTATCGCCATTTTAAGCCAAGCCCATATTGTACAAGTGATGCTGAACTCTATCGCACTTTCTATCGCGGTCGGCATGGGTTGTACTTTCTTTGGTTTAATTCTAGCTATTTACACATCACGTATTGCGGTGCGCTCTGCCATTATTGGCCGTGTATTTTCCATCTTACCCATTGTTACACCACCTTTTGTTGTGGGTTTAGGGGTCACACTCATGATGGGACGCTCTGGCTATGTGACAGAGTTTCTCGCTACTTATGCTGGCCTTGAAAATACCAACTGGTTATATGGATTTACAGGTATTTGGTTAGCACAAGTCCTCGCGTTTACACCAATGTCGTTTATGATTTTAGATGGTGCAATTAAAACCATTCACCCGTCATTAGAAGAGGCCTCTTACACCTTAAGAGCCAACCGTTATCAAACCTTCTTTAACGTCTTTTTACCGTTACTTAAGCCAGCGTTAGCTAATGCATTTTTAATTGTTATTGTGCAATCGCTTGCTGATTTTAGTAATCCTCTGGTTTTAGGAGGTAACTTTGACGTTATTGCCACACAGATTTATTTCTATATCACTGGCTCTCAACTGGATTATCAATCCGCCAGTACATTAGGTGCCTCACTTTTAGTATTCTCACTATTAGTGTTCTGTGTGCAGTATATGTGGATTGGTAAACGCTCTTACGTCACCGTATCAGGGAAATCTTATCGTGGTGATGTTCAACCTTTGCCATCGTCATTGATTGCCTTTGTAACAACCGTTCTCGGTATTTGGGTTGTCTTTAATATCTTATTATATGGCAGTATTTTCTACGGTAGCTTTACCGTTAACTGGGGTGTTGATTACACCTTAACCCTTGATAACTTTATCAAGTTATTTGGTCAAGGAATGAGTGACGGTGCATGGCCTTCGTTATTGGATACCTTGTTATATGCCGGCATCGCAGCACCTATTACGGCTATTCTTGGATTGTTAATCGCCTATATCGTTGTGCGCCAAGACTTTAAAGGTAAGAAAAGTATTGAGTTCACAACAATGCTTTGTTTCGCCGTACCAGGAACCGTTGCGGGTGTTTCTTATATTCTTGCGTTTAACGACTCCCCGTTCTATTTAACAGGGACTGCTGCGATTGTGATTATCTCTATGACAATGCGTAATGTGCCAGTAGGGATACGTGCGGGTATTGCGGGATTGGGACAAATTGATAAATCTCTCGATGAAGCGTCTTTAAGCTTGAGAGCAAATTCAATGAGAACCATTTTCTATGTCCTATTACCGTTATTGCGCCCTGCTATTCTGTCTGCGCTGATTTATAGTTTTGTGCGTGCAATTACTACTGTCAGTGCCATTGTCTTCCTTGTTACACCTGATACACGTGTTGCAACTGCTTATATTTTAAACCGTGTTGAAGACGGTGAATACGGCGTCGCAATTGCCTACGGCTCGATTTTAATCGTCGTGATGTTGGCAATTATTTTCTTATTTGACTATTTGATTGGCGAAGCCCGTGTTTCACGCTCTAAAGCCAAAAATGCACAGTAATACGGAGTATAAATCATGACACAACAACATTTCGTTGAACTGAAAAATGTCGTTAAGCGTTTTGGCTCTAATACGGTTATTGAAGAGCTCAGTTTGTCTATTCCACAAGGTAAAATGGTTTCATTATTAGGGCCTTCTGGTTGCGGTAAAACAACCGTTTTACGTTTAGTCGCAGGACTAGAAAAACCCACAGAAGGTAAAATCTTTATCGACGGTGAAGATGTGACTGATCGCTCAATTCAACAACGTGATATCTGTATGGTGTTTCAGTCTTATGCGCTTTTTCCTCATATGTCATTAGGGGAAAATATTGGCTATGGGTTAAAAATGCTCGGGCGCCCGAAAGCAGAAATCAAGCAACGAGTAACAGAAGCTTTAGAGCTGGTGGATTTAGCAGGATTTGAAGACCGTTTTGTTGACCAAATATCGGGTGGGCAACAGCAACGTGTTGCATTAGCTCGCGCCTTAATTTTAAAACCTAAAGTACTGCTTTTTGATGAACCACTCAGTAACCTTGATGCAAATTTACGTCGTAGCATGAGAGAGAAAATTCGTGAATTACAACAACAGTTTAATATCACTTCTCTTTACGTGACCCATGACCAAAGTGAAGCATTTGCGGTTTCTGACATGGTATTGGTGATGAATAAAGGCAAGATAATGCAATTAGGATCTCCACAAACCCTTTATCGCCAACCTGCGTCTGAATTTATGGCCAGTTTTATGGGAGATGCAAACTTATTCCCAGCCACATTAGGCGCTGATTATGTTGATATTTTCCAATATCGCCTACCAAAGCCAGACACGTTTAATACGACTAAAACAGAAGTCAGAGTCGGTGTTAGGCCTGAAGCGATCACCTTATCTCAACAAGGCGAAGCCTGTCAGCAATGCAAAATCGTGCATGTAGCTTATATGGGTCCTCAATATGAGGTAACCGTCGAATGGCAAAATCAAACTTTGCTATTACAAGTCAATGCCACACAGCTTCAACCTAACGTAGGCGACAGTTATTATCTCCAAATCCATCCTTATGGTATGTTTATTTTAGAATAAGCACCTTTACCCTATTTTATCATTTCTCTTCAGGGCGCCATTATGGCGCCTTTTTATTCCTTCTTTTTTACATTCTCTTTTTTGTTTTTTTATTCTTAAATTACAAATAATTATAAATTTTTTATCGTTTTTAAAAAATCATTACTTGCTAATGATAATTATATTTACTTACAATATTTACAAAATGTTACGTTATAACATAATAAAACAAGGAGGATAAATGGTATGAAAAAATCTATTTTTAGTTATACAACACTTTTTATTTCAATAAGTTATTCTTTGTTTGTAAATGCAGACTCTGCAATAAAGGAAAAAGAAAATCAGACTTTTGATGTATTAAAGGTCTATTCGACCCCTTTGCATACACCACAAGAAAAAATGGCAATACCCGTTGTGGTTCTGACACAAGAGGATCTACGTGCTAATCGTAGTGCATCTATTGCTGAAACGTTGACATCCTTGCCAGGTTTTCATGCCAGTTTTTTTGGTGGCGGTTCGGTACATCCCGTTATTCGAGGGCTGTCAGGGAATAGAGTCAAGGTATTACACAGTGGCAGTGATCTTATGGACGTTTCCTCTATTGGTGCAGATCACGCAATCACAAGCGAACCCTTTTTAAGCCAGCGAATTGAAGTACTAAAAGGACCTGCAACATTACTTTATGGTGGAGGAACAATAGGCGGTGCAATTAATGTGATTGATAGCAAAATTCCTATGTCAGTGCCTGAAAAAGGCTACGAGGGAGAATTACAGTATCAGTACGATTCTGTTTCTAAAGGAAATACAGGATCAGCCGGATTAACATTAGGACAAGATAATCTAGCGTTGCGTATTGAAGGCACTAAACGTTATCAAAGCGATTACAAACAACCAGCCTCCTTGCATCAAGGAGAACCTAGCCGTTTAGCTGGCTCTTATCAAGATAATCAATCGGCCAATATCGGCGCATCTTGGATCTTCGATGACGGTTATATTGGTATTGGTTATGGCGAACAACATCGTCGATATGGATTGCCTGGTCATACTCATTTTCACGATCACGATGAGGATCACCACCACGCATCTATAACCCCTCCTTTAGTCGGCCATCATCATCATGATCACAATCATGGATACCCTGATGAACAACATGAACATGGTATTCCTTATATTATTATGGAGAGTAAGCGATGGGATCTACGTGGTGAAAAAAACAATCCATTTGTTGGTATTGAATCTCTACGTTTCAGTGCAGCCAGAACCGATTATCAGCATGATGAAAAAGAAGGTCATGAAGTCAGTACCCAATTTAAAAACAAAGGAGATGAATTAAGGTTTTCTTTCACTCATCAACCTATTTTAGGTTGGCATGGTGTTATTGGCGGGCAATTTAATCAACGTGATTTTAGTGCTGACGGTGAAGAGGCTTATGTCCCCGCAACAAAAACAAAAAATCACTCACTCTTTTTATTAGAAGAATATCAATTAGGTGATTTTCGCTATGAATTAGGATTTCGCCAAGAGTGGCAATCACTGTTAAATAGAGAAACTCAAAAAACCAATAAACAAAGTGCATCTTCCATTTCTACTGGATTAGCCTGGAATTTTACACAAGACTATTTTTTAAATTTATCACTATCACACACAAAAAGATTACCGGTCGCAGAAGAGCTCTATGCGAATGGTGTTCATGCCGCAAGTAGAACCATTGAAAAAGGCGATCCTAATTTAACTGCAGAAACCGCAAATAATATTGATATTGGAGTAACTAAAGTAACAGGCGATATTCAATTTAATATGAGTGCCTATTACAATCGTATCAATAATTATATTTACGGTAAGTTTACTGGTGCTGAATTAAATAATGGTTATCGTTCATTACAATATGTTCAACATGATGCACAATTTAAAGGTGTAGAAGGAAATATTGATTATTACTATAACCAAGATAGCTTAATTGGTATTTCTGGTGATTATATCAGAGCAAATTTACTTCATAACAAAGGAAATATACCAAGAATACCGGCTTATCGATTAAGTACTTATATTAAACATAATTTTTCAGGAAACTTAACGGGACAAATCCGTATTGATCATTTTGGAAAACAGAATAAAACAGCCGAGTATGAAACACCTACGGATGCTTATAACACGGTTAGTTTAGGTAGTGAATATATTGGTTATTTAGACAACACCGATTATACCTTATATGCCAAGATTAATAATATCTTTGATGCAAAAGGGAAAGACAGTACCTCTTATATTAAAGATGAAATGTATTTACCAGGTCGTAATATTATCTTAGGCGCTACTCTTACATTCTAATATAAATATCATGAAAAAAAGTAAACTCTCTATTATTTTTCTTATGCTTTTGTCATTTCCTTTATATGGAAAAGAGAGCAATGATGATAAAGGCAAAGAAAAAGAAAATCAAAACGATGCAATAACAGTTAAAGGCACACTAATAAAAAATAAAGAGACGTTTTCCTCTTTATTACTTAATAACCGAGAAGAAATAAAAGGAAAAGAACTTGAACAAATAAAAACGAATACTATTGGTAATACCGTTGCAAAAGTCGCTGGCGTACAAGCCGAAGGTTTTGGACCTAATGCTGCAAGACCTGTTATTCGAAGTTTATCAGGAAATCGTGTCGGTATTTTAGTCAATAATCTGCCAATTAATGATGTTTCATTTATTAGTGGAAATATGCCTATTCCCATTGATATGAACCGAATTAATGAAATATCGATCAGTAAGAATTCTGAAGCACTCTTTTATGGTGGTAGTACAAGCGGTGGTGCCATTCATTTATGGGATGATAGGATACTGACACAGTTACCTGAAAAAGCCATTTCAGGTGCAGTGACTTTTAATGGAAGTACCAATAACGGTAATGGTGGCTCTGCAAATATTAAACTCAGCGATGAAGAAAATTGGATTTTTAATCTTTCTGGTGCGACGAAGCGTGTCTCTAGATATAAAATTCCTACGAATTCTAAAGCGGGGCCTTGCTACAGCTTTCAGCAACTTAAAGAACACTTTGCATTACGTGATCAATGCCAAGTGGATATGAAAGTTTTTACCAGTCGTAACCCTGAAGCTTATCCTTATATTAGTGAGTTCTGGAAAAAATATAAGGTTGAATATGAGTTAAGTGAAGGTGATAAATACACCTTTAAAGATAAAGATTATTTTTCAGGTATTGGCTATGTCAATAATGAACCAAACGCACAATATAAGCCAGGTAGCCCGACATCGATTGAACATGTCACCCCGCCTAAGCATTATGTTGAAAATAACAATAAAGAGATCCCAAATAGCTTTTTAAAAAGCCAAAGTGGTAATGCATCCCTTTCTTATATTAGAGATGATAGTTATTTAGGTTTATCTATTACTGATTTTCAAACCTCTTACGGTGTACCGGGATATGCTTACCTCACCACAAAGACTAGCCGAGAAATGTATAAACCAGTTTCAGTTTCAAATCATAATCGGCGGATAGATATACAAGGAAAACATGATCACTTAACGCCTTTTTTAAGAGACAGTGCTTTTTATTACTCTTATTCTGAGTCTAAAGATGAAGAATTAGTGGGGCAAATTGCATCATCAGTATTTGAGACAAAAAAGTCACCAATTAGCATTGGAAACAGCACACGAGCCACTCTTTAATCGGTTAAATGGTGCAGTTGGCGTTAACGGTAATTATCGTGATCTGAAAACGTCTGGTTATGATGCTTATTTACCAAGTGTATTAACCAAAGAGTACGGGATATATTGGATTGAGTCGCTAAATTTATCTCCTTTTGAAATCACCGCGGGATACCGTAAAGGTTATACTCAACACCATCTTAATATCCCAGATAATTATAATAGTGGTAGAGGACAAGGTTCAAATTTACAAAACCGTCATTTTGATACCAGTGCGAATACATTAGCATTATCTTTTATGCCAATTGATGAATGGACATTAAAGCTACAACAACATATTTCCTATCGAGCACCAGAAATTAATGAGCTTTATACGCATGGCCCTCATTACGCTTATCTGATTGAAGAACAGGGAAATAGTAAATTTAATACAGAGAAAAGTAAAAGTATTGAATTATCATCTGTTATTGAGATTGGTAATTTCTCTAATAAACTTAATTTGTATAAAACAGACTACAGTGATTTTAAATTTAGACGATTAACAGGAATTAGTCGTGGTGGTGTTACCGTTATGGAATGGGATGAAACTGATCTAGAAACAAAAGGTTTAGAATACGAATTTAAGTATTTATATGAAATGCCTCACGAGCATAACCTTACCTTTACGCTATTCGGTGATTTTGTCGAAAATAAAAGTAAAAGAAAGCTATTTATTGCCGGTAATTATTTACCAAACTTACCTAACGAAAACATGGTGTCAGTATTAATTACCAACACGGTGAATTAACCGCATTTAGTAGCGCTACTTACTATAAAAAACAAAAAGAAAGTGGCGGATTAATGTATGGTGGAGATATTACTTTTCCTTCCTATACTTTAGTCGATGCAGGTATAGGTAAAAAATATCATTTAGATAAACTTGATGTTTCTGTCGATTTTATGATTAATAACCTCACCGATACTGAAGCAAGACCGGCTTCTTCTCAACTAAAATATTTAGCTCCTTTACCGGGTCGAAATTATGGGGTCAATGTCAAAATTGATTTCTAAAATATTTTAATTTAACAATGCATTTAAATAAGCGAGGCACCCAATGGGTGCCTCTTTTTTATGATTATAATACTACGACATTTTTCCCTGGTGTGACATCCTGGTGTGAATATTTGATGTAACACTTGGTGTAATACATTGCTTATATTTTATTATTTTAAAAAACAATTATGGATACTCGTACCACTCCCTTTTGTTTTTATATGAGACGATAAAGACAAAAGCTTCTCGTCCTTATCCTGCACTCTATTTTCCTTGAGTGAGATATTTCTGCATCTCATCTGCTGGCACCATACCACCACCTGTCGCCCACACTAAATGCGTTGCATTTTGCATATTTTGACTATCTAGTGATAAACCTTGCAGGTAATCTTTAGCTTGAGTGACATGTACAGCTCCCGCCATTCCAGCTAAAGCCGAAGGTTCTAATTTAATTCCTTCTTCTTTATTTAACAGACTTAACAAGTCATAAAGCTCTTGATCATCAATAGTGTAATAACCATCAATTAAGCGCTCCATTGCACGCCCCACGAAGCCTGATGCGCGCCCCACAGCCAGGCCATCAGCAGCAGTCACGTTGTCGATACCAATTTCTTGTACTGAAATACCTTCATGTAATTGGGTATAAACGCCCAATAACATACAAGGCGAATGTGTAGGCTCTGCAAATAAACAATGCACTGCATCACCAAATGCCAGTTTTAGCCCAAACGCAACACCACCAGGGCCACCACCAACACCACAAGGTAGATAAACAAACAGAGGATGTTCACTATCAACACGAACACCTTGTTCTTCAAATTGATGTTTCAAACGTAATCCGGCAACGGCATAACCCAAAAACAAGGTTTTTGAGTTTTCATCATCAATAAAGAAACAGTTAGGATCTTTTTCTGCTTCTTTACGACCTTCTTCTACCGCGATACTGTAATCTTGTTCATATTCAACAACATTTACGCCATGAGAGCGTAATTTATCTTTCTTCCACTGACGTGCATCAGCAGACATATGAACACTCACACTAAAGCCTAATTTCGCACTCATGATCCCAATAGACATACCTAAGTTGCCTGTTGAACCTACTGCGATACTATATTGGCTAAAGAACTCACGGAATTTATCAGAAAATAATTTTTCATAATTATCATCTGTACTTAATAATCCTGCGTTAATCGCCAATTTCTCAGCATGAGTCAGTACTTCATAAATTCCACCACGTGCTTTAATTGAACCTGAAATAGGCAGATGACTGTCCTTTTTCAAACGCAATTGGCCACTAATGGCGGTGTTATAACGCTTTTCAAGAGCAACTTTCATCTTAGGAATATCAATCACTTCTGATTCGATGATCCCTTTAGTAACAGATGTTTCTGGAAATGCTTTAGCTAAATAAGGTGCAAAACGTTGTAACCGTGCTTGTGCGTCAATTACGTCATCCTTGCGTTAAACCAACATATGGAAGTCCCTGGTCAGTGGTGGTCACTTTTGGGTTAAACCAAACCACTTCTTTTAAATCCACTAAGTCACGGACAAGTGGATAACTACTTATTAATTTATTTATATCTATATGGTTCATAGTCGTTCTCTTTTATATGACAAAAGAAAGCATAAATGTACCGCCTAATGCGACAAAGGAGGCAATAAAGGTCGCGACACTGTAAAAACGAAAAGTTTCACTTAAAGTTGCATTACAATACTGTTTCACTAACCAAAACAATGAGTCTGTGACGATGGTACAACCAATAGCACCAGAACCAATTGCTAAGGTAATAATTTCTGGGCTAATGTCTGGGTATAAAGGCATCAGTGGTGCAACAATTGCTGTAGCTCCCATCATTGCAACCGTTGCAGAACCAACAGCCGCATGAAGGATAATGGCAACTAACCAAGCTAATAAAATAGGATGCATATCCAAGTTAGAAAGAATTAGTGCTAAAGACTCACTTAAACCACTGCCTTTTAAAATGCCGTTAAAAGCACCACCCGCACCAATAATTAATAAGATATTAGCAATAGAGCTAAAGCTATCTTCTGTTTTCTTCAATAAGATATTCATCCCCATATTACGGCGAATACCTAACACATAATAAGCGACAAAAGCAGCAATAAACATTGCAGTAATTGGGTTACCAATAAACTGTAAAGCAGTATAAAGCGAGGTACCTTTTGTCATATTTAGTTCTGCAGCCGTTTTTATCAGCATCAGAACAATTGGCAATAATACGGTAAAAAGTGTGGCACCTAATGAAGGCAAATCTTTTTCTTCACGAATTTCCATATCTGAGAATTCTTCAGGTACGGTTTTAAATGGCAAACGGTCACCTAGTACTTTTAAAAAATAACGGACCACCGACTAATGAGGCAACTAAACCAACAGCAAGTCCGGCAACAATCACCGGTCCCCATATCCGCACCTAATTCATTTGTTACGAATAGAGCAGCAGGATGAGGAGGAACAATACAATGAACAGCCATTAATGCTGTACATAATGGAATTGCTAATTTTAATAATGATGTATTTGTTTTTTTTCGCAATAGAGAAAGCAAGAGGAATAAGTAATACCACACCCACTTCAACAAAAAAGTGTAATACCACAAATAAGGCCAACCAATACCATAATAACGTCTGGAGATAACCAACGGCATTTTTGTAATGTAATACCGATGCGCTCTGCGGCACCTGATATTTCCATCATCTTACCGAGAATGGTACCTAAACCAATAATTGCCGCTAAAAACCCTAATGTACCACCAATACCATTTTCAATCGCATTGACCATTTCTAAAGGGTTCATCTTCATTGCGGTACCGACAAAGAAGCTAGCCAATAGTAAGGCTAAAAACGGATGAAACTTAAGTTTTATTATAGTAAAAACAATGAGCAAGATACTAATTATAAGAGTACCTAGTACCCATAACGTTGAATCCATATATCCATCCCAAACATTTTATTTATTGTTAAACATATTGAATATTAATCATTCGGTACTTACAAATGATGAAAACTTGCACTAAGATGAACTCAATTAACTCAATTAGGTGATAAAAATCACAAATAATCATATTATGACGAATAGTGGCATAGTGTTTCATCTTAATATTACCTTGATTGTTAACCATGGTTACTATCAATAATGAAATGAGAATAAAAGAATGTTTGAATCTTCTAGCGTGATTTTAAGAAATAAACGATTATCCAGTTATCAATTAGCCAGACTTCACACTTTTGAAGCAACAGGGCGTCACCTTTCATTTGCTTTAGCTGCAGAAGAGTTATCATTAACCCCCAGTGCCATTAGTCACCGTATTAATACATTAGAAGAAGAGTTGGGCATTAAACTCTTTAATCGCTTTCATCGTCGAATTGAGTTAACAGAAGAAGGTGAACGTATTTATTGGGCACTTAAAAAAACGTTAGAAGATATTAACCAAGAAATTTTGGATATTCATAATCAAGAAATCTCTGGTGTGCTAACTGTTTATTCACGCCCTTCCATTGCTCAATGTTGGCTAGTTCCTCGTATTTCAGATTTTACGGAACGTTATCCATCCATTGAATTAAATCTACTCACAGGAAATGATGATATTAACTTTCGAGGTTATGGTATTGATCTTGCAATTTATTTTGACGATAAACAGTTAAAAAATCTGTATTGTGAAGACTTAATTTCAGAATCAATTATTCCTGTCTGTAGCCCAGAATATGCTAAAAAACATGAGCTTATAAATAATATTCATCATCTTTCTAACTGCACTTTACTACATGATAGACAAGCATGGAGCAATAACTCTGATTTTGATGAATGGCGAGCGTGGAGTGAATATATGGATCTTTCACTCTTTCCTAATCGCAGTAATATCTGTTTTGATCGTTCTGATCTTGCTGTGATTGCCGCCATTAATCACTCTGGCGTCGCAATGGGAAGAAAGCGTTTAGTACAAAAACAATTGGCCAATAAAGAATTAATTATTCCTTTTGATAATTGTGAGCTTTTTTGTGCTCAGCGTTATTACCTAGTGACCCGAAATGAAAAAAATAATGCTAAAGTACAATTATTCATTCAGTGGCTGAAAAAACAAATCAAGGAAAGCATGTAATTTTTTAAGGAAAATCTGATGAAAGAGATGACCTTTACAACACAACAGATTATTGCTATTTCGGAATATGCAGGGCTAACGATCACTAATAAAGAAAATATCACAGAAAATAAACGCTATATCCTCGTTGATTTGCTGGATGTGAAAACAGAGGAAGGACTTTATTACGGAGCGGCGATACTGGATTTTAGTAACGTTCATCGTAAAGCAGGTATTTTAGAATTTAGCGACGAGGGCTATCAACGCGCACAAGCTCGCGAGAAACAAATTCAAGACTATAAAAATAATCGAGAAACCCAAGAGCCAGAGACCTATCAGCCACCTATTCATCACTATAGTCATTATACGGATTTTCAAATAAACCTAACCGCTATCTATCGCCGTTATGGTTATGAAATCGAATTTGATGCAGAAACCGAAAAAGTTTGGAGCGCTTTAGATCCCGATGGTGCACCATTTGATTTACTCAAAAATGCAGATGATGCGCTTTCTTTATTAGAAGATTGTGAAATGACATGCTCTTATCATCAAAAAAACAAAGTATGGTCTGTCACTTCAGTAGAAAAAGACACTGTTGAACATAAATCACTCAACCGTGCTATTGCCGAATGTTTTTTATTAATGACAGATCATTATGCTGATGATTGGCCTAATATTGAGACTATTTTTTATTAAACATAACGTTAAAATAAAACCTAACTCAAACATCGATAAGCATCATACTCACGATAATAGTTAATTTCTTCAATGATCCACTGCAAGTTTTTTTGTTCGGCTTGTTGGATTTGATAAAATAAAACCAAATCACAAACCACCATCCAGCCCCATAAATTTTTATCTTCAACAGCTTTTGGCATTTCCATATCTTCATCATCCAGATAAATTTCATCATCAGGTAATTCTTGGATGTAATCCCAAGGAATATAATAAAAAACAGCCTGCTCAGGATAACTATTCCATGTTGTAATCTCAGTATATATCCATTCATTTGGCTCAAGTATCGAGAGCGACGTTAATAATTCATCAAGGGTTAAGAATGTTTTTATCATTTTTATTTATTCACCTCACAATCGACTGTTATTTAAAACAAACCCGCCAATAAGGCGGGCTATTATTAATACCAAAATATGGTTGTCTTATTTTTCTAAAAAGTATTTATCTTCAACCACAATCAACGGTTCTATATCACTCTCTTTTTTAATGACCCTTGTAGGATCTGAACGTAAACAACATCCGCCATAATGCCCACCCACAGTGAAGGTACAAACTTGAATATAACGATTAGCGACTTTTGGTAAGCACCATAATTCTTGGTAGATATTTTCTTGGTGATCAAATTGGCCATTAGTTTCATCTAGTACATTCTCTTTATGATCAACTAACCCAATGTTGCTACCACAACGGCCAGCAATCGGTTTAACGGCATAACCACTTTGTGTAAGACGTGAAGTGATCGTAAAATCCGTATCTAGCAGATAAGGGTTATCTGGGAAAAGTTGCCATAAAATCGGCAAAATCGCTTTATTACTTGGGATCAACGTCCAAAGTGGCTCAAAAACCGTAATTTCAGGACGCAAAAGCACATCGACTAAACGTACTTCACCATCTGGGTGCCCTGTACGAATAGGGATCAGTGCTTGTTGTTCACTCTCTTCTCTGAGTTGATCTAAAGCCGTTTCCCAAGCCCATGTTTTCCAGACACATTCAACAACCCGTTTATCTGCATCAATTAATTGACCACGACTATTCCAATGAAGCTCATCTAATCCACGTAGAATTTTACTGTCGTAGCCTGCTTGCGTCAGCGATTGTTGCATAAAAAGAGCATGATAATCTTCTTCACTATCATCATCTTGAAGAATATGCACAAAAGGTTTCGCATCACTGTGTTTCCAAGCATCGGCCAATGCATCAAGTAAGCGTTCCCCCGGATTAAAACCCTCTTTAACGCCACCTTTCTGTGCCCATTTCTCGATAATTAAACCGGCTTCTGTATGGCAAGAGGCGGAATCCGCATTATATTCATAAACTTTGACACCGCGTTCATCCATACAAAAATCCAATCGTCCGGTGATCATTTGATGACGCCGGTTTTGCCATGATAAACGGATACGAGGCCACAACACCTCTGGAATATCGAATAAACGTAATAAATTATCGTCTTTCAACACTTTTTCTGTGGCATGTAAATACATCAAATGCATTTCATTACTTGCACGAATAAGCTCTTGCTCCGCACTTTCTGAAATAGTGAAGTATTCATAGCTATTTTGGTTGATAACATGACCATGTTGCGCAAGGACATACGCTTTTTCTAATGGAGAGCTTTCATCTAACCATTTGCCATCTAATTGACCTTGATTATCAAGCTGTTCGGCATGGATATTTAACAGTTCGGAAGCTATTTTAGGTTGAGGAAGACTGTAAGCATTAGGCTCTGTTTGGATCATCCAACCTAATAGTATTGTATTGTCAAAAGTATCTTGAATAAAGTAACCGTTATCCGTCACTTTAAGAGGTAATTCTCGTGTCCACTGTTGCCCTGCCGGCAGTCTCGTGTGGATAACATTTTGTTCTGCGATACGAATTTTATCTTCAAGTACTTCAGTAATAACCGCAACATGCCCTGTTACTTTAAACTCACCACCTTCTTGCCAAATCAGCAAAGCTCCCACTACAGGCGGTTGTTTGCTACCATTTGCAAAGGCTTGTAATGGCAATATATCGTCATCTATCGTTTTACGTAAAAAACGCAATGAGAAGATCTCATAAGCCATTCCTACATCAGTAAACACAGCGCCATAATGCAAATAGAGAAAACGGCGAGCAAACTCAACACATTGCCACTTATGCCCCATATATTCATTACCAATATAGCTACGAAATGAATCATTAGCGGCATAGTCTTCTTTATCGATACTGCTGTAATCTGATGAATAAATCGCGACACCACCAGGCGCATAACCTAGCAATGTTCCAAATGGTTCATGACGAATGATATCTTTTACATTCATAATCTCGACCTTGACGATAAATAGATAATAACCCTGTAATACTTATAATCTTGCCTAAGTATTATAGTTAACAATCTTAACGCCGTAGGCTATTAGAAGTGAATGTAATTTTATTAATTTCAATAAAGTAAAAAGAGGTATTTAGATTTTGCGCTATTTAAGAAGCAACATTTCGCCAATACAAAAAAAAACTCAAAAATAACCATCATAAAAAATATATAAAAGGTATTTTCGAGTATAAACACAGTCAAAGAGGGCTTTATCTTTTTTGTTATAGCGTCATTATTTACTCTTTATTAATCATAAATGCGAGCACAAATAATAGATAAAATGGTATTTAGGCAATATATAGCACTGTTTATCAAAATTATCTCGATTATCCTGCTAGAAAAAAGAAAGATATCAAAATTGTTTAATGAAAATTAATATCATCTTATAGCTTGACGGGTATAAATAATTCATTCCCATTAACCGATAACACTATAGAATGGATTTTACTCATTCAAGCCGGAGTGCTTGTTTACTTTGAAGATCCATCACAGAAACAGGATATTCAAATTATTGAATATTATTGGTGGTTGATAGGAAGAATGAGGTCACTAATGTCAAAGATTTATCCCATTTCTCAAATTATTGGGCATAAAATTCGTAAGCAACGTCAGCAACTTCGCTTATCAGCAAAGGTTGTTGCTGAAAGAGTAGGTATTAGCCAACAACAATTTTCACGATATGAAAATGGGCTCTGCAAAATTGATGTTGATATGCTTTTTCATATTGCGCAAGAACTCAAAGTGACACCTGCCTTTTTTTTTACCACCTAATGAAGAACAAGTTTCTGCTATAGCGCTGACACAATCCAAACAATTTTGGAGCGCTCAAAGCCAAATTTAATGTCATATATGGAAATCTGTCTTTTTATCACCTTGCTATAATAAATAAGATTTCCATATGCCATTCTTAATTTGATGATTTTATGGTTATTATCACTTATAACGATCAACTCTATTTATCCTTTCCATTTAAAACAACAAATTTTTTTCTTTTATAAAAGAAAATGTTAATACATTTCTTACTGGTTTTTTCCTAAACTTAAGCGATATTTTTCGTATCGATTATCTCCTATTCCTAACACCAATTGTGTTAACCTTATTAAGAATAATAACAATTATCATTCAATAAATAAGGGTTAAATATGAAATATCGCTATGCACTCTCTCTTACTGCATTATCGTTTCTCTCCACCTCGGCTTTTGCTCTAGAGTACCCAGTAGGCCATCCGATTATTAAAAATGGCATGGAAATTCAAGGGGTTTACCTTCAACCTATCACGATGGATACCGAAGAAGGTCATCATGCAATGAACCATCTCGCCGCGGATAAAGCTGATATCCATTTAGAAGCCGATATCCATGCTACAGAAGATAATCCTAATGGCTTTGCAGAAGGTGACTGGATCCCTTACCTCACTGTTGAATACACCGTGACAAAATCAGATGCGCCAGCGAAAAAACAACAAGGCGTTTTTATGGCAATGGTGGCTAATGATGGCCCTCACTATGGCGAGAATCTAAAACTCGATGGTAATGGTCAATATAATGTCACTTATAAGATTTACCCGCCTTCATACAATAAAGATATTGCTTTTGGTCGCCATATCGATAAAGAAACCGGTGTTGCGCCTTGGTTTGAACCCTTTGAAGTTTCATGGGATTTCACCTACAGCGGTACAGGTCGCAAAGGTAGTTATTAATTAGCTTGATAACGGATAAACCCAACAAAACAGGGTTTATCCTTTTTCTCTTTTTTTAAGTGAAATGCTGATGATGAAACATCTCTATAAATACACGTTATTACTGCTATTAATGATAACAAGCTCTGTTTTTGCTGCAGAGAAATACACCGTTGAATTAGAAATGAAAGATGGTGAACTTATTCCTCAAGTACTTGAAGTACCTGCCAAAACTCCCATTAGAATAAAAATCCGTAATACAGGCACCAGCCCTGTTGAATTTGAAAGTACACAGTTACGTAAAGAAAAAGTATTAGCACCCGGCGCAAATTCTGTCGTTGTGATAGCGCCACTAAAACCGGGTCGTTATACCTTCTTTGATGATTTTCACCCTTTCTCACCCTCACGGTGAAATTGTTGCAACTGAAAAGGCAGAGTAAATATGGGACAAGTTCTGTTTGTTGTGTGGCGAGAAAGTTTTGAAGCGCTATTAGTTATTGGCATTATTTATGCGTGGATAAAGCGCTCTCCAACGCCAAAACAAGGTATGAAATACCTATGGAGTGGCGTTATATTAGGGCTGTTTCTTGCTGTTATCTTAGCGCTGAGCATTTATGGCGTATTTAGCTCACTAGAGGATGTGTGGCAATCTCTATTTATGATCGCCATGGAGATCCTCGCCTGTGTACTTATTATTCAAATGGTTTATTGGATGAATAGGCAAGGAAAGTCATTAAAAACCAATATAGAAAATGAGCTCACACAAAAGACACAGCAACAAAGTGCATGGGGAATATTACTGATTATTGCCATCGCTATTGCCCGAGAAGGTAGCGAGGTTGTGGTCTTTTTATCTAGCCATATAATGGCCTTAAATGCACAAACAGCACTGCCTTTCTTTATTGAAGTCTTTATTGGTTTATTTGTTGCAGCATTCACTCTATGGCTATTTTTACTGACGTCAAAAGTTATTTCGTGGCGTTATTTCTTTACTGTAACGGGTTTTTTACTGCTATTCCTTGCTGTTTCTTTGCTCTTAAAAGCCGTAGAAGAAATTGCAAATCTACTCATTGAAATAGATTTTGAATTACCTGATTTCTTGATATATCCGCTTTGGGATATCAGCCATATTCTGGATGATTCAAGTGTCTTTGGTAATTTCTTAGTCTCATTCTTCGCTTATCGCTCTCAACCCATTGGTTTAAGTGTAGTGACATTTATTGTGTATTGGGTGGTTGTTGCACTGTTATTTAAGCGAGGTGCTAAATATGCTAAATAACACACAATTTAAAAGTAAAAACATGGCTATTTTTTTCTTTCTTTTGCTGTTTTCTCTACCTATTTACGCTGAAAAAATCATTCAAGGTATTATTCAAAATAGCGAAAATATCATCGTAGCAAAAGGAGATATTCCTACTCCTGAAAAATTTAAAACCGATATTTTAACATATCGAGAAAAGGCCGTTGAGCAATTAACCCAAGTTGAAAAAGCGCTCAATAAGTTAATAGTAAGTAGCGAAAAAAATCAGCTTATTAATGCTCAAAATGCTTATCAACAAGCGCATTATCATTATGAAGTCATCCGCCCTATTATTGCGCTTTTTGGATCAAGTGAACGTTTATTAAATAACCGAGCTGATTTCTTTCTTGAAAGAGAGAATTCACCTCGTTTTTCAGGATTTCATTTAGTTGAATATCAACTCTTTAAATTAAAAGACACACAAAAAACCACAGAGTCCGCAAAAGCGTTATTAAGAGGCATTAGTGATTTAAAGAAACGTTTAACTATTGAAGATATTCCCATTCCTAAATTAGTCCAATCGGCGGGTGATAACTTAGAGTTTATTTTAACGGATAAATTAGCCGGGATCGAAAACCGATACTCAAATAGCGATCTGGGTGATAGTTATGCAAATTTATCTGGATCACGCTTAATTGTGGAGATCTTATCCGAGCATATTCCCTCCACTGAATATCAATCTCTGATCAAGCAATATGATGATATTGGTGCTCTGCTTTTAAAATATCAGCGTGATGACGGTTTATTTCAACCTTTGAATACACTTTCTAAAACAGAAAGAAGTTGGCTTTTCTCTCAAGTAACGCAATTAGCAGAGCAAGTGGCAAATTTACGTAGCATGCTCGATATTGATGTTTACTATCACTATAAAGAAACAAGTGATGAAAAATAAAAATCTCGTTAAATCATTAATAAAAATGCCCGTTAACCTGAAAAAACGTACGACGCTAAAATGGCTAGGCGGGAGCTTATTACTGGCAAGTATTGGTGCAAAAACAGAAGCCTCAACTCATGGAGTATCAATACCGCGCTATAAGCGTGCTATTGCATACTTAGGTAAACACCAAGCCGGTGTTATTACACCAGAACAAAAACATGCCTCCTTTATTGCACTTAATCTAACGGTCACGACTATTGATGAAGTGAAAAAAATATTCGCAACTCTGACACAACGAATTGCATTTTTAACACAACCTCGTGAACTAGAGCAGAGAACAAACCCTCATCTTCCCCCTGCTGAATCTGGTATTCTGGGCACTCAATTACACCCAGATGAATTAACCATCACTGTCGCGTTAGGTGATAGCTTTTTTTGATAATCGTTTTGGTTTCCAACCTAAAAAACCCAAACGCTTAGAACCCATGAAACCCTTTCCTAATGACCGACTTGATCCTAAATGGTGTGGTGGCGATGTTCTACTCCAGTTTTGTGCTAATAGCCAAGAAAGCGTCATTTATGCGTTAAGAGATATTTTAAAATACCTTTCTGGTCAAGTTTATGCTGTGTGGAAAATTGATGGTTTTCTTCCTGCTCGTGATATTGATAATCACCAAACACCGATTAACCTTTTTGGTTTTAAAGATGGTTCAGGCAACGCACCTTCATCTGACAATAGCTTGATGGACTCGCTAGTCTGGATCACGGAAGAACAAAAAGAGCCGCAATGGTGTTTAGGCGGAAGCTATCAAGCAGTGCGTCTTATTCGGTTTGCATTGGAATTTTGGGATAGAACACCTCTTGAAGATCAAGAGAATAACTTTGGTCGTCATCGATCAACAGGTGCCCCAATAGGTATGAAGCAAGAGATGGACGATCCACAGTTTTGAAAAAGATCCTCATGGCGACCGAGTGCTGTTTGATTCTCATATGCGAAGAGCTGAACCAAGAAATCCAGAGCGTTACAGTGCAAAACTACGCCGACGCAGTTACAGCTATTCATTAGGTTTAACACCTTCAGGTCAACTAGATATGGGGCTGATTTTTATCTCATTTCAAAATAACCTTAAAAAAGGCTTTATTGATACCCAAAAACGCTTAGACGGTGAACCTTTAGAGCGCTATATAAAGCCTTTTGGTGGTGGATACTACTTTGTATTACCCGGTATTTCACACCAAGGTGATACCCTTGCAAAAGGGCTATTTGATTAATTCTTCTCTGCATATTAGGCACTTTGGCAGGCAAAGCAAAGTGCCTAATATCATGATTTTATTTGGCTAATGTGAAAAAGATGTCATTTTTGCTTTTAATGCATTACCAAGCTCTATTTGCCTATCAGGTTCAATAAAACCCATCGTTAATACTGCCGCAACCATATTTCCTTTTTTACTAAACACGGGGCATGAAATAGATTGAGCACCAGGAATACCATCAGCTGGCTCATGGCGAATAGCAAAACCTTGTTGGCGGATCGTATTTTTCTGTTTTTCTGACAAGCCTGCATCTATCTCTAAATCACTAAAAACAGCAAAAATAGCGCCTGCGGCACTAATTTTATAAGGTACAGGCGTATCGGGTAGAAAATCGATATCGACATGTTTAAAGCTGCGATTATATCGTGTTAAAAAATAGCTTATTACCTTGTGCAACCACTAATCCTGTAGACATATTATGTTCATCTCTAAACTCACATAATAGTTGGTTTATTTCATCTAAAAAGGATTGTGGCTTTGGCGTCGCCTGCGCTAAAAAGAGAATTTTACTGCCTAAACAATATTGGCTTCCTTCACACTCTTGATACAACATTTCAGAGCGACAAAGTGAAACTAAATATTTATGTAAGCGACTTTTTGAAAGCGAACAGGCTTTTGCAATATCTGACGATCGGGCAATACCTCCATTCGAAGCAATAAATTCAAGAATAGTAATAGCAATATCAACCGAGTTAACT